>JBBQXW010000017.1:0-46074 GCA_038209275.1 Chloroflexia bacterium
TTTTAGAAATTTTTTGCAAAAAATTTCTAAAACTAAACCAGGAACAGAAATTGCCAAACTTGTTGTTTGGTTTTTTGCAAAAAACCAAACAACAAGTTTGGCAAAAAAGCGAAAGTTTTGTTAAGGAGAAAAGATGGAGCAAACGGTAAAGAAGGGTAATGTTGGTCTGGTGGTAGATAGTGTGGCGGATTTACCGCCAAAGTATGTCGAAGAACTGGGCAATATTAAGATTGTGCCTTTTCATGTCTATTTCCAGAATGAGGGAAAGAGCTATGAGGAAGGGGTAAATCTGAGCTACGAGGAATTTTATAAAAAACTGGAACAGCCCGAATTAGGTATGCCAAAGACGCAAGGCCCAAACCAGGGCGAATATTTGACCGCCTATCAGGAAATGTTGAAGCGCTACGACCATCTCATTTCGATGCACGCCAGCAGCAAGATGAGCGTAGCTTATAGCTCGGCGCAACTGGCGCGAGGAATGTTGCCAGAAGCCGATATTACCCTGTTCGATAGTGCGAGTGCGGCGATGGTGCTGGGACTGTACGCGATTCAGGCGGCGCGAGCGGCAAAAGTCGGAGCAAGCCCAGCAGAAATTATCGCGAAGCTGGAAAAGCACAAACAGGAAACCGTACAGCTTTTTATGGCGGCAACTCTCAAATACTTGCGGCAAAGCGGACGCATAAACCAGATGGCTTTTTTGCTGGGGTCAGCGCTACGAATTAAGCCGCTACTGACCTTCAAAAACGGCATGGGCGAACCGGCGGGCCGCGAACTGACCCAGGAACGCGCCTATGTCACAATTGCCAAAACAATGGCCGAAAAATTCGGGGAGCGCCCGTTGATAGCGACGGTAGTACACAGCATGGCCCCTGAACAAGCCGAACTGCTTAAAAACCGCTTGCAGCAACGGGTCAATATTAAAGAGTTGGTCGAAGCACAGGTCGGCCCAACCCTGGGCGCACACGGCGGGCCGGGCTTAGTGGGCGCGGCGGCTTTTCCAATAGATTAAGAACCTATCCCAGTAGGGGGCGAAATTCATCGCGCCCCAATCAGGATTTGACCCTTCAAACCCTTGCCAGGATAGGGTTTAAGTTCGATAGCGTTCAAATCAACCTCTGTGGGAGCGAGCAGAAGGCCAGCCTACGCTCGCTCCCACAGAAATGTTAGACTTATTTAAATGGTATTGGTTTTAAGTTGGTTTGTGTTATAGTTAAGGAAGCTAAATCAATAAACGGTGGTTCAATCCTCAAATCTAATTTAGCCTGACACCACCAGGGTCAAGGAGGCTAAAAACGCTAATGAAACAACTTGGGCCTTATCAAATCGGGGAAGTTTTGGGGCAGGGCGGGATGGCAACGGTTTACCGGGCCTACCAACCCGCCCTGGAACGCGAAGTAGCCATCAAAGTTATTGCTCCCACTTACACCACCAATCCTTCTTTTGTACAACGCTTCCAGCGAGAAGCGCGGGCTACCGCTAAATTACACCATCCTAACATTCTAACTATCTATGATTTTGGACAAGACCCGCTAAGTGGCGAGTATTATATCGTGAGCGAACTGGTGGAAGGTAAAACCTTGCGTGAACGGCTGGGGCAGCCTTTTACACTCCAGGAAGCCGCTCGTTTGCTTCAACCACTGGCGGAGGCGCTCGACTATGCTCACGAGATGGGAATTGTTCACCGCGATGTCAAACCCGGCAATATCTTGCTAGACCGACGAGGACGACCTATTTTGGGCGATTTTGGCATCGCTCGAATAATGGAAGGAACTACTGAACTGACCGCCAGTGGGCTGGGAGTAGGCACTCCGGCTTACATGAGTCCTGAGCAGGCGATGGGTGAAGGGATAGATGGACGGAGCGATCAGTATTCGCTGGGGATTGTTCTTTACGAAATGCTAAGTGGCAAGACCCCTTTTCAGGCGAATACTCCCGTAGCAATGATAATGGCCCATGCTACCCGACCTTTGCCAGACCCGCGCCAGTATAACCCGTCTATTCCTTCAGTCGTAGTAGAAATACTGACCAAAGCGCTTGCCAAAGACCAATCTCAGCGTTACTCAACTGTCGGACAGTTTGCCCAGGCTTTTACTCAGGCTATCGGCACTTCCGCGTCAGACTATTATTCTTCCTCATCAGGCAAAGACAAACCCCTGACTACCGAAGTTACCCCGACTATTCCAATAGGTGACACTGCCAGACCTTACTTCATAGCACCTAACCCACCTCCACCACAAAACTTTACTCCACCCCAACCAGTTCCGATCCAACCCTCTCCAACTACCGAAGCGGCTATCCCGACTGGCTGGCCTACTATAAACGTAAATTCAGCCTCCCCTGATATGGCAGCGAACGTACCACCCGATGCACCCTCGATTCCACCAGAAGTAGTTCGGCCTGACGCAGTTTCAGTAAACTACAGACAGAGGTCACGCCTGGGTGGTGGGCTAACTATAGCACTTGGGTTGGCGTTGGTAGCAATAATTGGCGCTGCGGTAACGCTCACCCTATTTTTTAGCCAGGGAAAAGCCAATCAACCGCTAGGCACGACCAATTTGGCTACCGCTACTGCTCCATCCAGTCCTGCGCTGACCCCAGAAGGCGAAGCGTCTCCGGCAAGTGGGGCGAGTGGCGCAACTACCGATTGTTCCAGCTCTGGCAGCCTCGCTACCCCGGTCTTTACCCGTCTGCCAATTATTACCCCCGGCGCAAAACAGGGCCAGCTAAATCTTCAGATATTGGAAACAGGTTGTAAGGCGGCTAAAGCCGATAATGTTTCAGTTAAAATCTATCGGCAAAACGACCCAAATACGGTGGTAGCAACGACTTGTTGCAATAGTCAACTTAGTTTTGCGCTGCCTCCCGGCACTTACCTGGGTAGCGTTAGTTATGCCAATGGGATTGAACAAGCTACTCCGGCAATTGAAGTCAAGGAAGGGCAAGCGGTCTTCCAGCGCATTAATTTGCAACTGGGTCAGGCCAAGCTCGAACTATCGGAAAGTGAGGGTAAGTCGGCTAAGAGCGATGAAGTAAACGTCAAAGTTTTCAAAGCGGGCGACCGTAATACGCCTGTCACCACTAGCTGCTGTGATAATCGGCTTACTTTTTACCTGAGACCGGGTCGTTATGAGCTGGTAGCGAGCTATGCCAACGGAGTCAAGATAGAAAGCAAGCCTTTTGAAATAAAAGATGGCGAAACCATAACCCAAACCCTGAATTTTGGAGTGGGACGGCTTCAGCTTTCCATAGTAGAAACTGAGGGCAAATCGGCTAAAAGTGATGAAATAAACGTTAAAGTTTTTAAGCCGGGCGATTATAATACCCCGGTGACGACGGTCTGTTGTACTAACCAACCTGAGATTGTATTACGACCAGGTAATTACGAGGTGATTGCTACTTATGCCAACGGAGTACAAGCTCCCGCCCTGCCGATACAAATAAGCGAGGGTCAGCTAAGTAGTCAAAAAATTAACTTTCATGTAGGACAGGCCAGCTTAGAAATAGTGCGGGCGAATGGTCAAGCGCTGAATAGCGGCGATGTTTCAATCAAAATCTACCGGGCCAGTGACCCTAATACCGTTGTTACCACTGCTTGCTGTGCCAACAAGCTAAGTTTTTCTTTAATACCAGGGCGCTATCAGGTGGAAATAAGCGTTACAAATGTTACCAAAACTCCCTATAAACTGGAAATAGAGGTAAAGGATGGACAACTAACTACTCAAACGGTCAAGCTTTGAAATCAGGACTTTCGCTTGAAATATTAAAAGTAGTAGCGATTTGCCCAATCGGGCCAGTGGCTGCAATCGCTTTTTGGTTGGGCTTTGATTGCCTATTTACGGATTATTTAGTTAAACAGCATAAATCGCTACTACGTTAAAGTCTCAAGCGAAAGTCCTGTACTAAAGCACGCGGTCTAGCAAGTCGGTAGTAAAGGACGTAGCCAGACCATAAACAAAATGAGCGCCCAACCCATAAACATGTGAAGCTGCCGATTGAGTAGTTGGCCCGGCGGATAAACCCAGCATTGGAATGGCTAACTCGCTTCCAAAAAGCCATAAACCTGTACCCCAACCAAGTCCCCCAGGAATATCGCCTACTTTAGTGGTCTCTCGTGTCACGCCATAAAGCCCCCCTACCATCATGCCGTAGCCATAATGAACTACATTGCTCAAAGTAGTTTTGGTTTCTTTTGATTCGGCTTTCTTACCAGCGAAAAGCTGGTAGAATATCTGACCGATTGCCACCGTCGAGGGTTCGCCTTTCTCGTAATGCTTGCCTATGAGCGAGATGTCGTCAAGCTCATGTGGGCCATTGGGGTCAACACTCTCCTGGCGCGGGTCATTACCGCGCAACTTGACCACAATTTTCCAGTAATAACCCATCGCTACCAGGCCCGCCACGCTCCCAAATACCCCCACCACAAAACCTTTCCAGGGGTTCGGTTTGGAAGTATTGAATTTCTTTATAAACTCTAACATTTTTCTCGTCCTCTTAACCTTCATAATACACCTGGACTAAAGCCCGAAGAATTTTATCTTTTGAAAATTTTGTCAAAATTTTCAAAAGACAAGAGAGAGCTGACTTCTACATTAAACCTGAAATAGCAAGATTAGCGCCAAAAGAATATTTTTGAAGCACAAGTTAAACAGGAGGGCGCGTTGGTTTTTGCACCAAAATGAAGCAATCCGTGAAACAAACTATGTCCACAGTTGAAAACTGAAAACCCGAAATCAGAAACTTTAATGACCGCTCAAGTGGCATAGCTCTTGCTTTTAGACAAGCGTTGAACAAGAAAATAGTTATGAAGCTAGAGAGGGCTTTTGAAATGGCAGTAGTAGCCGATAAAGATATAAGTCAGTCAAAATGGTTGGAAACGAAATTGGCAGCTTATAAAATTAAGCCAGTTTTTGACGAGATTGGAAATGAAAATAGCAAAGAAACCAAAAAAGAAAAGGTGGCAGAAGAAGGTAGGGTCGCACCTCCCCCGGATGGGCCACTTTTCAAAAATCCGTTTAAAATTGAAGATTTGATGGTTTTTGATGATATGACGCTACGTGAGATGCTAAACAACGGCAGTTTTGGCCTGAATGTAAAAGAGGTGGCGCAGAGCGTACAGGGGGCGGAGGAAGAATTAGTTGACCGCATCCAGCGAAATTTGCCCTATCAACGGCGCTTCGAGTTCAAGAAAGAATTGCGCCACAATTTGCCGGAGAACGAAATAAAAGCCACCTGCCAGCGAGTACTGGATAATCTTTTCTGGGAATTAACTTACTGGAAAACGCCAGAATTGTACGAGGAACTGACCGAAGGCGAACAACTCCATCCTGGTATTTTCCGGCGGTTAGGGCCGGATTTGCGGGGTAAAACAGTCCTGGATGCCGGAGCGGGTAGCGGACGCGCTTCATTTGAATGTTTGCGGCAAGGTGCAAAACAGGTTTACGCCGTCGAGCCTTCACCTGGCTTGCTACGAATATTAGAGGAAAAGCTGGAAAATCAGCCCGCCGCCAAAAAGATTGTGCCGTTGCGCGGGCGCTTCGATAATATTCCGCTCGAAGATAATAGCGTGGATATGGCGATTTCCTGTTCGGCTTTCACGGCTGAACCGGAACAGGGCGGCGAACCGGGCTTGCAAGAACTCAAACGGGTCACAAAACCGGGCGGCAAAATGGTAATTATCTGGCCGCGTACCGAAGATTATGATTGGCTGGCAAAACAGAGCTTTCAGTATGTGGCGATGCCGATGCAGCACGAAATGCGGGTGCATTTCCGCTCACTCCAAAGCGCCTGGCGTTGTGCGAGGCGGTTCTATGGCAAAAACCAGGCGCTAATGCAATATCTGGTGCGCCGTCGCCAGCCAGAAGTACCTTTCTCGGTGCTGGGCTTTAATCCGCCGCACGATTATTGCTGGCTTGAAGTGAAGAAGTAATAACATCATTTTCGCCTTAGTAGTAGCGATTTCAATCGCTTTCAGCTTGGATTTAGCCGAAAGCGATTAAAATCGCTACTACTTTTAGGGGTAGCAACTAGAGAACCTGAATAAACCCCTAATTCTAGTACCTTTCAAATAAGTCTCTGTGGGAGCGAGCTTCCGCTCGCGATTTCCCCTTACCACTGCTAGAAATCGCGAGCAGAAGCTCGCTCCCACAGCAAGTTTGACCTTGTCTGGCTGGTATTGTGTCTAATTCTGGTTGTAGTAATAAGGCAAAAAATTGCCGAAAAGCATCATCAAAGCATAAAGAAACAGGCCAAAGAACCAGCAGTAAAGGCCAAAATGAAGCGGAATGCGCTGCCTTAGCCGGACAGGGGGCAGGGCGCGCAAGCCACCCAAGAAAAGCGCCGCCATCGGCAGCAAGGCCAGCAGAAAGAAACGTCCTTCGGGAAATTCAATCAGGCGACCTTCCTGCCGGTAGCTGGTCAGTACCCGGTAGAGAATAAGAAAGAGCGCGTGCGCCAGTGCCGCCAAACCCAGCGTCAGGGCCAGATGAAAAAGCCAACGAGCGAGATAGTTTTCTTCGGTAGGGTAGGCAGACTTTCGGGCGGCAGAGCGCGCTTTTATCGCCGAACGGGTGGCGCGCAGCATACCCCAGATAGCCAGCAATGACAAGCCTAAAAATCCGACTATAAGGCGGCCCTCGGCGGCATCGGAAAAATTTATCCAGCCCGCCGAACCCCAGAACGAATCGAAAGTCAAAATCAAAACTTGCAGCGAAATCAATATTCTGCTCTGGCTAAATCTACCCTCTAAAAAGAGTTGCATTGCCTGCCACTGCCAGGGCGATTTGACCGCCAGAATAACTCCAACTATCACCAGCAAAACAGCTAACCCCGCCAATAAACCCAGCCGCACTCGACGATTTTGCCAGGTGTAAAAATAGATAAGAACGCCAACCGCAAGGCCAACCACAAACATGCCCACGCTATGCTTGCTCTGGTAAGCCAGCACCGCACTTCCCAGCCCAATTAGCAGCACAGGCCACCAGCGCCGCCAGAAAGCCCAATTATACCGGGTTTCATATCCGGCTTTATACAGAACGGTCAGACAAAACACCAGCAAAAGCGTGAAGAAATTCACCGCATTATCGTTGCTGGCGATACCCGTCGTATAGAGGCAAATTGGCATCAAAGCGTACACGGCGGGCATGGAAAGCAAAAGCCAGGGAGCTTCGCGGCGCAAATAATAGGCCCAGCCCAGTACCACCGCCATGCCACCCAACCCAAGAAGTAACGAAGTTAGCCGGGCCAGATAAAGCTGAAATAACAGACTGTTGCTGCCAGTGAGCCATGTGCCGAGCCGCAACACGCCACCCACGATAGCGTAATAAACCGGCGGCTGGTAATATTCGGTGAGCGGCCCTTGATTATATACATAATTGAGGGGCGAATAGTCGTAGTTGTAGCCAGGAACGTATTCGACAAAACGGGCCTGATTTTCAAGGGTATATTCGGCCTGATAAATCAAAGCATAGCTGGCAGGGTCGGCCTGATACTGGTAGACAAAAACTGCCCGCCCTAAATGGCCCTGTTCGTCCAGCCCTTGCAGAGGCGGAGTCAGAAACATAAAAGCAACGCCACCACAGGCTGCCAGCACCAGAAAATAAATTGCTATTGGCCTGAAGCGCTGGGCGCTCATATTCCGCAGATTCTCGACTGAGAATATCGTTCCTCGTAGAGCCAGCATAGCGCAACCAAACAAAGCCAGCCCCATCCAGAGAATCAAAGCGGTTAGTCCGGTCCAGGCTAGGCCACCGTAAGCGGTCTGCCGGTTGAAATAAGTCGCCAAAAGTTCTGCCGGGTCGGGCTGGTATTCCAGTTCAAAAGTGAGGTCGCCACGCTGAGGTGTGCCATCAAAATAGGCTTGCCCGGCAAGATAGACGTTGCCATCGTACCAGGCCAACTTAAAGCTTGAATTGCTATTCCCGTTTTCTAGCCAGAAAAAAAGTGGTCGCCCTTTGTAGCTTGTGTCCAAAGGAGCAAACTCGAAACGTAGCCAGCTTGTTTCGGTTGCAATTGGTTGTGCAAGGCGAATATTCTGCGCCTGATTCGACTCAGCCAGATGTAGCCGGAGGTCGGATAAATTGTCATCTTTTGAAGCTAAATGAACTTTTATCGCCCGCAAGCCGGGGTATTCAACCTGAAAGGTTTGCCCAATCTGGCGGGAAGAAGGCATATCACCCAGATATTCGGGCTGAACCAGGCGCACAGGGCTTGCCAGAAAGCCGTAGAGAGCCAACCCCACCGCCCCAATCGGCAGTAGCACGAGCAGCAGGCGCAACCATAATCGCCTTTTTGAAGATAATAAAGGGGAAAGCCGGGTTGTTTCGGGAGTGGGGTGAGATGATGTGGTCTGGTCGGCCTTGTCTAACATGAGTAGCACGTCCCTTTATGTTCAGGTTTAAAAACTGGCTAAATACTAATTCAACAGTGGCGTTTGAATTATACTCGATGGCGTTGCTGTCATCAAGGCCATTGTTTCAAGAAAAAAATAGTAGAGTATCGCCTCGAATGCCAGCTTGACCATGCCTTTGATGGTTTTCAGGCTATCCAGGTTGGTACAGGCGCACTTATCCAGTTGCTCGTAGCTCAAAAGCCCTTCGGCAAGATGCTGTCCTCTGACCCAGGCCAGATAGCGCTGCTGCACAAAGCCGCTAAAAGTCACAAAGTTAAAAATTTCTTGAAGCGCCTCTACCCCGTCCATCAGTTTCAAACGGCGGGCCGATTTTGATTGCAGCACAATGCGCTTAATCGGGTTAATTTTGCGCTTGACCAATTGGTTAATCCGCATAAAATCGCGTTTGTGGGCGGCCTGAACCTCGTCGGTCATACCAAATACGCCGGATTGGGCTAAGGCAAAAGGCACATCGTACAGCAAATGGGCGTTGATGCCCGATGCCATCATCATAAAAACTGGCAAAAACGGCAGACGCGAATCTCTGGCAACCGCAAAAGCCTGTCGCCAGCACTGCGGCAACGGTTCGGGCGCTAGTGCCTGCGGGTCGTAGTAATTTTTCAGACGCTCGAAATAAACGCGGGCGAAGCTGACATCGAAGCTGGCAACCCAGGCCGGGTCTTCAAAAAGGGGCTGTCCTTCGCTCTCCACCGCCCGCCGAATCGCTTCAGTCATATGGCGGTAGGCCCGCACGAAGTAGCGCCGCCCGTCGCGGTGCTTTGTCATGTGGTCTTCCAGCGTATCAAGGCGGTTCAGGACGGCCCGCATGGTGGTATCCTGCTCATAGCCAGCGATGGTATCCAGTACCAGTTGCGGTGGGGTAGCAAATTCTTTGCGGCGCACCCGCCGCTGCCGGGAGGAAAAAAATTTCGGTAGCGTTAAATCTTTGCTGGTTAGCGCGGTGTAGAACTCAGTCAAAAAAAGTCCGACTTTCGTAGTTCGCATAATTGTCCCCTTTGTTAGATTGTCCCGTGTCCCGTGTCCCTGGCTTTTGTTAAAAGCCCTGTTCCTCTATACTATAATACTAACGCACGAGATATAAAATGGTTATAGGCGGTAGGCTAACCAAATTTTTGGGGTGTTAACACGCAAGACCGAAACAACCATCTCAGCTATAATTGGGACAAGGCAGTAGCAAAAGCACAAGGAGTTAAGATGACGCAGCAAATACGAACGCTGGTAGTAGATGATACCCTTGCCAAGCTGCGCGGGGTTAGCGCAATAGTGGATGAAACGCCGGGGTTAATAACCGCCGCCACCGCTTCCAACCAGGACGAAGCGCTGGCACGGTTGGGCAGTGAATCAAATATTCAGTTGGCTTTACTGGATTTGCGGCTGGGCAGTGGCGTAAACGGCATCGGGCTGGGACGCACGCTGTTGAGCCAGCAACCCGATTTGCGGGTGGTAATTTACACCCAGGAGCCAAGCTGGACGCTGGCAGCAGAAGTTTTTCGGACGGAGTACCAGACTACGCGCGGCACAAAGGCGGGCGGCGGATTGCATGGCTATATCTTGTTGAGCAATCTGTATCCGGCGGTGCTGGCGGAACTGGCGGATACGGTGGTGCGGCAGCATCGCACCTATATTGACCGCGAAGTAATGCAGCGCATACTTGAGCGCACCCGCAACGAGCGCCTGACCGGGCGGCAAAATGAGTGTGCCGAACTGGTCGCAAGTGGACTGGGCAACGAAACCATCGCCGAAAAGATGGGGTTTTTCAAGGCGGACGGCACGCCAAACCCCAAGCCGGTTGAGCGATTGGTAAGCGATTTATACAAAATCTTCAGTATTGACGGCGAAGGTACTGACCCCGGACGGCGGGTTTTACTGGCGCACGCCTACGAAGCTTATGTTGGACTAAGGGAAAACTAGGGCAATGGATAAACACACTATCTTGATTGTAGATGATAATCCTGAATTTTTGGCGGAATTACGTTCTGAACTGGAAGAAAGTGCGTTTTTCTCGGAAATTATGGTGGCGGGCGATGGACGCAGCGCCCTGAAAATGGCGGCAGAACAAGACATCGAACTGGCCTTGATAGATTTGCTAATGCCCGGCATGAACGGCATCGCCACCACCGCCGCCCTGCATCGCGCCCAACCCGCCCTGCCCATCCTGATTATGAGTACCGAACCGGGCGGACGCACCATCACCGAAGCAGTTTATTCCGCCGGAGGGCGGGCCTTTATCCCCAAAGCCGAATTACTCCCGTCTAACCTCCTGAACTATTTTCCTCTCTAATCGTCTCAAATACTCCATACCAAAGGGGGGCGGCAACGTCCCTCTTTTATTTTAAATCTCAGATATTTAAAGTAGAATTTTGACTAACAGGCCACTGTACGAGTATTATTGGCCGAACTTTCATTTACACCAAGTCGAAATCCAAAATTGTTAGCTTTTGAAATTTTTGCAAAAATTTCAAAAGCTAACAGAAAGAAATTGATGGAAAATCAGGTAAGTCTTCAAACTATCGAAACACCGCTGGGTACTTTCGGAGCGGTGTTTTCGCCGAAGGGCTTGAGTCGGTTGACCTTTCCGAGCGAACCGTTGAATTGGTGCGAAGAATGGGCGCAACGCTGGTATCCACAGGCCCAGCGTATTCAGGACGACGCTTTCGGCAATAAGTTAAATCAGGAGTTAAATGCTTATTTAGCCGGAGATTTACGCGAATTTAGCGTACCAGTCGAGATGTGTGGCACAGCGTTTCAGAAACAGGTCTGGCAAGCCTTGCAGGGCATCGGCTACGGGCAAATCCGTAGCTACGGACAAATCGCCGTCCAAATCGGCAATAAAGCAGCCGTTCGCGCCGTTGGTACGGCTAACGGCGCGAACCCCGTCCCAATTATCGTTCCCTGCCATCGGGTAATCGGCAGCAACGGCACCCTAACTGGCTACGCGGGCGGACTTGAACTAAAACAACATCTGTTGAAGCTTGAAGGCGGCGTTTTGCTATAGGTAGGTTGAAGATGTAGCGTCTAATTTCGTAGGGGTTTGATTTATCAAACCCAATGCGCCCCAACTTAAAGCAATAGCATACAATTGGGTGCTTGAGCAAGCCCGCCCCGAAATAAATTTCAGGGCTACCTAGCTAAAGTGGTTTGAAAACCACTGGATACGACCCGCTAATCTGGGGGTAATCAGTGGATTTCTAATCCACTTGAGCAACGGAGCCAGTAATTCGGCCTGTAGGGTTGTCCAGGGCGGGTCGCACCGAAGTAATAATCCGAAGAAAGAGCTTAAGTTGAGGCAAATTGGGTTCGATAAATCAAACCCCTACCGCAATAGATTGTTAGCAGAAGGCATACTTTCGATAGCCTCATCGGTGGCTTTTAACACCAAATCGGGCGCAGCTTCAGCAGCAATAATTTCTTCGGGCAATTTCTCGCGAAGCTGGTTGAAATCCTGGCGCAAGGTCGGCCAGCAACGCCACGCCCCAAAGCTGAAAACGAAGGCGGCAGTCAGGATAGCCGCGCCCAGTCGCACAATCCCCGGTAGACCCAGCATTGCGGTCAGCCACTGCATAAGAGCAGTAGCAAGTAAAGTAGTGGCGGCAAGCAAAAATGGTATTTTGAGAGTTTCCCACAATGCGCTCGGTTCTGGTCGGAGCAAGCGCCAGGCCAAAGCGCCCCAGACCAGCGAAGTCAGGCCCACCGCGCCCAGCATAGCCCACGAAACCCCCAAAATGCCGTAATTTGCACCGATTAATACCGCGACGATGGTTAAAACAAGGCTGGCGCTATTAATGGCAATGTAAGTGCGGCTTTGCCCAAAAGCTAGTACCAGCGAAACGCTCGGATAAAAAATTACCCACAATGCTTGCAGAATAAAGAGCGGCAAAAGCGGCTCAATTGTGCCTGCCCACTTGCTGCCGAAAACCACCGTCACCAGTTCCTGCCGCACCAGTGTTGCCCCTAGAAAAAGCGGCAACGCAATCGTAGCGATAAGCCGGGTGGCGCTCAAATAAATCTGGCGCAACTGGGCAAAATGTTGCTCCTGTTGCTTCAGCCGGGCAAAAGTGGCATAGCCAACGTTACCAAAGAAGGAATTAATAAAGAGGGCCGGACGGTCAGCCGCACTCCAGGCCAGACTATAGACTCCCAGCGCATCCGAGCCAAGTAGCCGCCCGGCAATAGCATAATCTACGTTAAAGCGGGCGTAGAGCGCCAGTTCGCCACCACTCGCCGGAAGGCCAAAAGCCAGCAGTCGGCGCATCGTAGCCCACTGGGGCGCACGGCGGGTTGGTCGCCACGCCACCACTAGCCAGGCGACAATTGTATTAACCGTAACCCGACAGAGCGGATAAATTACCAGACTGTACACCCCTGCGCCCAAAAGCGCCGCCCCCACTGCTATCACTGCGCCTACTCCAACCGAAATTGTTTCGGGCAGCATTTTGCGTCGAAAATCGAGTTCTCGCGAAAGCAGCGCGTGCGGAACTGAACCCAGCGCCACGGCTAACACGGCAGGAGCTAACAGCGCCAACAGTCCCACCAGTTTCGGCTCATTAAAAATAAGCGCCATCGGCAAGCCCGAAAGCCCGCACAACAGCGCCCCGATTATTCCAACCAACACGGAAAGCCAGAGGGTCGCCTGAGCCAGTTCGTCCCGGTCTCCCGGCGTGCGAACCAGCGCCCGTATCAGGCTTAGTTCAACCGCCAGCGTAATGCCGGAATAAACCAGAGTGGCCTCGGCGAAAAGGCCGAAATCGGCCCGTTCTAGCAAACGGGCCAGGGGAATATAGAGCAGCGCACCCAGCGCCGCTCCCGCAATAAAAGTTGCTACCGCCCAGCCACCGGCACTGAGCGGGTTGTGCTGACGCGCCATAAGTTACGCTACACCCAACTTGGTCAGCATAGCGCTCACCGGGGCATAATTCGGGTCGTCCAGCAAGGCTTTCTTAAGCTGAGTAATGGACTCGTCCTTGCGCCCGGTATTCATCAGAGCTACGGCATATTCGTAACGAGCCTCGGCGTAAACTTTAGCCTTCTCAATTTCGTTTGGCATCAGCTTTATAACTTGCTGATAGTTGCCCACTTTGTTGTAGCACTCGGCGGGCCAGAGTTGATACCACAGGAAGCGATTGTATGGCCCGTTGTCGCTAGGAGAAAGCATTTTGGTAAGGTGCTGTTCCCAAACGTTCAGAGCCGCTTTGCAATCGCCCATTGCATAGTTCAGGTAGCCCAGGTTGCGCCAGCCGTCAATATCTTTCGGTTGAGCTTCGGTGTAAGCCTTAGCCGCGCTCATAGCCCGGCTCATATTGGCTTCGACGGGCGCATCTGCCCCCAAAATCGCCATTACCGTAGCTTCTTGCTTGGCGGTATAGACCGGGAAGTAGCGGCGGTCATAACCTTTCCACAGTTTATCCTGGAAATCGGCACTAACGATTGTCTTGGGCTGTTTGTCCATCGAGTCGTTAAAAATGATGGTGTTATTAGCCGTGTCGTAGCCCCGCGCTACCCGGTAATGACCGATGTCGTCGTTTTCGTGTAGCCACTGCTGGGTAATCACCGGGATACCCGCCGAAAGCAGCGCCCGTAGCTTATCGAGCGTGCCGTTCTCGCGCATGGCAATCTTAAAGCCCTGCTTCTGGATAAAACCAACCAGTTCTTCCGGCTTGACGTGCTTGTCCCCCGAATTGGGCCGCAGAGTCTTGCCGCACTGCTCCTGAGTCAGCTTCACACCGTAATAGCTCAACGCCATCAAAGCCGACACCGGCGCACAGTTATTCCAGGTTTGCGACTCCCACGACATCGGCTCTAGCAACACACCCTTTTTGAGGGCAACGGTAGTTGCCGGAACAGCCGTCGTTGCGGCAGCCGTAGTAGCTACTGCGGTGGTTGCAGCCGCAGTGGTGGCAGCATTTGTCGTTGTGGCGGCGGTAGTCGCGGCCTTAGTCGGTGCGGCAGTAGTGGCAACACTGGTAGTTACTGCATTGGTGGTGGTGGCAGCCGTCGTGCTGGCGGCGGTAGTGGAATTGGCGGTAGTAGCGGCGGCGGTAGTAGCTTCAGGGGCAGTAGTAGCTACATCTGCCGGAGCCTTGACTACTTCAAGTTTTGAAGTATCGTCGCCACAAGCGGCCAGCAATCCAGCTAACATCAGGCTCGCCAGTAGCAAGCCAAAGACCTTCTTTGACATCAAAAGGTTGTTAAAAAACTTCAAGGTAAAATCTCCCAATGGTCGCAAGCAGATATAGCTTTTTCTTTTTCTACTCGTGACCAGTCTTACAGGATTTGGTTGTTCCCAAACAACAGAAATATTGAACCTGACTGCTTATGAATCGCCCAGAGAATATTCAGGTGAGCATTGAGCAAAAGCTATCTTTCTCTGGCGCTCTTTAGTTCTTGCTGATTATACCACACATCAACGCGAAACCGTCAACTTCACATAAGAGATAAAAATGACTGCAAAAAGCCATTGCTCTGCTCATTCTTTCCTACTAAAGAATGAGCAGAGCAATGGCTTTTTTACAAAATTCAGCTAACTAATTACCAACGTCACGCCCCTTTACGGGGTGGGAGGTACGAAGCATCTCTGATTGCCGAAGCAGATGCGCCGGGCAGCGCCGAGACCCTTCCTTCGTCAGGGTGACAGTCGTACAGACAGAGGCTAGGATAGACGCTGTTTTAGCGAGGTTAAATCGAACCAGCCTTTTTGCCAGGGCCGATTATCCCCCCAATTGGTAAGAGGCAGCGCATCCGAGAATTTTTTGTCGGTACAGGCGTTGCCAAAGAGAACTACTTTTTGGGGCTGGCGCTCTCCGAGCATAAGCGAATAGGAAGTTAGCGACCAATGGCCCAGCGGTGTTTTGCCCAAAAATGGCAACGACGAAACCGGGATACAGGAACTCGTACTTTGATTGACCGCTTCTTGCAGACGGCTACTCAAATTGACCCAGGAAAGGCTCTGGACGCACAGCACAATCGAGAACACGATAGTTATGACCAACATACTGGTCGTGCGGTATGTCCATTCTTTACGCACGTAGTTTACTCGTTCGGACTTGCGGCGCAAGCTTTCGAGCAGAGCCATAACCAGAAAAGGCAACGAAGCCAGCGGGGCCCAGGTACGGAAATCCAGACCTCTTTCCCAGAGTACCGGGTCTTTAGCCCAGAGTAGTAACAGCGCCCCGGCTGCTATAAAGCAAAGTAATTCGAGGCCATAGAGAAACGACCAGTCCCGCTTTTCGTCTTTTTCTTTAAGAATTGGTGCTACAAAAACCAGCAGCGCACCTAGCCAGACCAGCAAAATAGCTACCAGGGGTAAACCAAGAACGGCAACCTCGAAATGTTCTTTCAGGATGTCCACGGATATTTGCGAATCTTCATAGCTGTTACGAAATAACAGCAACCGTAGACCACCTAGCAGTCCCAATCCCACAAAGACACCAGCCCATTTCCACATAGAGGAGCGCTGTTCGCGGCGGTAATAGCTAATCGCCAGGGCAAAAGCTGCCCCAAGCCCAAAAAGCGCAATGCTGATGGGATGGGCAACCAAAACCGCCGCCAGCAAAATGCCAATTACTACTACGCCGAACCTGGATTTGGGCATACCGACCAGCACAGCCAGAAGAACCGGCCAAAATAGTTGCAATGCCATAACTTCGTCATTAACGAGACAAATTTGCGCCGGCAAAGTGCCAAAACCAATACCCAATACGGGCCAGATAAAGAGTGACCGCGCCCGCTCTCGCACTATCCACCAGGATAGGGCCAGCGCCAGCAGGGGAACAATGGCATAAACTAGACTAAAAATAACTTTCAGGATGGTAACATTACTAATAAAAAGTTGAAAGAAAAGGACGAGCAACTGAAGTGGAACTACTTGAAAACGGTCATGAACCACCACGGGTGCTTGAGTATCGAATACTTTATAGGCTATATAGCTGCCGTCCCAGGCCAGCCCCGCTTCGGATACGGCTACCACAATCAGACCAAGCGCGAGTAAAACAAAGTAAGGCCAGACCTGGTCTTTCAACCCGGCAGCCTCCGATTTAATTTTTGTTTCTTGCGCTACTGCATTGAGTTCCAAAATGTTACCCTTTATCACTAGGCTGGGTTTTATTTGCTAAAAACTTCTTGCAAAAAGTTTTTAGCAAATAAAACCCAGGTTTAGTTATAGAACTGGTGTAGTTTCACTAATGACTACTTCAAGGCTGGGACGTTTACGAACTAGCCGCTTAGAAGAAAGTGTGCCAGAGGCATAGCCAGCAACGGTAGTAGCAAGCCCGGCAATAATAGCCACAGCGCGAGACAGGCCAGATGGGTCGCGCCGCAAAATAACCTCAAATATATTGCGAACTACACCTTGCGGTAAAGTCTTAAAAGTATAAGAGCGCTCGGTTGAAAGACCCGCCCCGGCCCCGACCAACCGCGACACCTGAACTTTGGAGCGCCCTTCCGAATAGCAGCGTGATTGAAAATAGCGCCACTGCGAACGAGCCGCCGGGACGCGGTGCTTTACTCTGGCGGCTGGTTCATACATAAAAACGCGAGCAGGCCAGCGTTTTAGCGCCCTGATACAGATTTCGGTCTCCTCGCAACCCATCGGCAGTGTACCGATGCGCCCCATCCCGTTTTGAAAATCACCGATCGCTTCAAAAATTTCACGACGGAACGACATATTCGCCCCAATCATGTTGCGGATAGGAGCGGCAACCAGGGGCATACCACGATAGGTACAACCCACCACCCAATAAAATTCTTCGGGGAACCATCTCGGCTGTCCGCCCGCCCAAACTGGCTCGATTGAACCACCCACGCCCAGTACCAGGGGGCCGTCATAGCCCTGGCTGAGTTGTTCCAGCCAATCTGGTAGCGCTGCTGCATCATCATCGAGAAAAGCGATTATATTACCTTGTGCCAGGGCTATGCCGGTGTTGCGTGCGCCCGATAAGCCGCGCGGCTGAGTATTCTGAATTATTATTGCACCAGGGAAGGCCGCGACAGAGCGCTCGTAAAGAGCCTGATTGTAATCAATTACTACTATTAGCTCACGTGGAGCTAAATTTTGGTTGTGGACTGAGGCTACCGCATCCTGCAAATCCTGCCAGCGCTGTTCAGTGTAGGCACAAATTATTACTGAAATATCGCTAAGGCTGTTCGTCATACTATCCTCTTATTTATAGTGTCTGGTGTAAATAGACTGACACTCAATTCATATTCGATCTGATTAAAATAGCTGGAGATTTATGTCATTAAAATAATTAATCTATCACCGTTGAGTTATTTTAGCAATTTATGTACCGCTAATCAGTTTTTCGATAGGAATTCTATTAGCCTAATGTCTTTTTAATTAAGAGAAATTTATTAGGAATTTTACACATCTGCCTGTAAAATTTCTGATAGATGGCATATATCTTGCTAGTATAGATTAGCGAGATGCAATATATTTAATTCTCAAACGAGAATTAAAAGAGTTTAGTGGCTACTAAGCTATTACTAACCTGAAAACTAGCAAGTTAACATCAAATCATTTTAGAAACGTTGAACATCATTAAGTGTCCGGCATTTCTAAAGTGGAACGGAATAAAGGCGCATATAAATCTTTTAACTAAAAACATATTAATGTAGCACCAAAACCTATTGACAAATGCGCCAACATGTATTAAAACTTAACGAAGAAGGTTAGTTTGTAAGATTGAAAGTATTAGCGAAAAGCAAAAGCTTTATCTAAGGTAAAACTTCTTGCCGTTGCTAGTACGACAACCAACAAACTTAAAGGGTTTCTTACAACTAAAGAGTCACTAATTCTCAATTGCTATTAACATTACAATTTTCGCCTCAGCAACTATTCCCCTTGTCCTGCTAACACAACTATAGTATCGGATAATGAAGTCCTTTTTCTATTGTGGTTAAGGTATTTTAAGTTCGAGCGTTTCGCAATGACCTCGGTCAGGAGTGCGTTAGTTTCGTGTACTCGAAAATTGAGACGCATCAGAATTTTTGGAGTATTTAGGTTTTAGGTTGAGTCAAAGAACCAACTAAAGCGGTATTATGAGTCGGATAGCGGCACAGTTAGACGGGTTAAACTGGCTGTGCCAGCGTAATGTAGCACATTAGCAGTTTTGAAAGCTGTGAATGTGAAAGTGAAGGAAATTTATCATGGTCAACAATTCAATCAAATCGGTAGATGTCGTGGAAGAAGTAGTAATGCAACCGTTGCAGCTCAACTCCCACAAGAAAATATCCGTTACTGTAGTTGTACCGGCGCTAAATGAGGCAGAAAACTTGCCCTATGTATTACCGCGCATCCCTACCTGGGTTCACGAGGTTATTCTGGTGGATGGACATTCTACCGATAACACCATTGAGGTAGCGCGCAAGTTGCTACCCAACGTTCGGATAGTGATGCAAGAAGGACGCGGCAAAGGGGCGGCCCTACGTAGCGGTTTCGCGGCGGCTACCGGCGAGATTATTGTGATGCTGGATGCCGACGGCTCGACTGACCCGGCGGAAATCCCTTCGTTTATCGGCCCGCTTTTGGCCGGAGCGGATTTCGTAAAGGGGTCGCGCTTCTTGCAGGGTGGCGGCACTTCGGATATGTCGCTGCACCGCAAGCTTGGCAACTGGGGCTTTGTAATGATTAGCCGGACTTTCTTCGGCGGCAATTACACCGACCTGTGCTACGGCTACAACGCTTTTTGGGCGCGGGTACTACCACAGCTGCAACTGGACGGCACCGGCTTTGAAATCGAGACGATGATGAACGTGCGGGCGCTCTACAATGGCCTGAAAGTGGCGGAAGTACCCAGCTTCGAATACAACCGGGTCTACGGCGTTGGTCGGTTACAGACGTTCCCGGACGGCTGGCGGGTACTGAAGACGCTGGTGCGCGAACGCTGGAACAATCCCAAAGCGCGCAATGCCAACAAGCGGGTGCAGACCGAGCCTCGGCACAATGCTGTAATCATGAACCTGTTTCAGCTTGAGGAGAACAAGGAAACCGAGCTGAACGGCGTAGCGGTCTAGCAATAGAGAGCTAAGATTAAGTGTGTTGTGGGTAGCCTGCGACCCTCTCGCAAGCTACCCACTCAAGTCAGCACAAGCCTAAACCAATACCATATTTGTTGGAATAGTAGGCCACAGCGCGGGTAAATCCAATTTGCCCTTTAGAATCTTGCTGGGCCAAAATTTGCCCCGATGTTCAAACAAATTTGTGTATCGGTTTCAAGCAATTAATTCAAAGCAATTAAACAGGCTTTAACAGAACAGTATACACAAAAGCCTAAATGCTGCAACAGAACAGGTTTAACTAATGAGCTTAAAACTAGCTAAATCACAACCAAAACTCCTGGAAGCAGAAAGACCCCTACGAGTATGCGTGGTTGGGTCTGGGACACGTTTCTTGAGTGGCATCAGCTACTATACTAACCGGCTGGCAAACGCGCTGGCAAGCTCGCACCAGGTCTCGGTTATTTTGATGCGCCAATTGTTGCCCACACGCCTTTATCCAGGTCGTCAGCGCGTGGGAGCGAATTTAACCGAAGTTAAATACAACCAACCGATACAGGTTTTTGATGGCGTGGATTGGTTCTGGTTGCCCAGTTTATTGCAGGCGCTGACGTTTGTAAAACGAGAGCAGCCCGATGTAATGGTCTTTCAGTGGTGGACAGGTACAGTTTTTCATTCTTACCTGATACTGGCGCTGGCAGCCCGATTACGCGGTACACAAGTAGTTATCGAGTTTCACGAAGTATTGGATACCGGCGAAGCTCGAATGTGGCTGGCCCGCTTTTATGTCGGGTTGGTTGCGCCGATGTTAGTGCGGCTGGCAAACGGCTTTGTAATTCATAGCGAATTTGACCGACCTCATCTGGAGAAACGTTACAAGTTGGGCGAACGCCCGATAGCCTTAATCCCGCACGGGCCATACGATCATTACTCTACCAAAGAAAAAGCGGAAGCGCCCAAGACCCTGGTTAGAACAGATAGTGATTGCTGTAATTTGCTCTATTTTGGCGTGATTCGGCCTTACAAAGGACTCGAAGACTTGCTTAGAGCGTTCGAGGCTATTTCAGAAGAGGAAATTGGCAAATACCGCCTGACTATTGTTGGTGAAACATGGGAAGGCTGGACGCTGCCAAGCGAACTTATCGAGGGCAGCCGCTACCGGGAGCGGATTAGCTTTATCAATCGCTACGTGCGCGATGAAGAAGTGGCGCAATTTTTTGCTGAGGCCGATGCGGTGGTGCTACCTTATCGGCGGTCTTCGGCAAGTGGCCCGTTGCATATTGCAATGAGTCAGGGGCTGCCGCTAGTAGTAACAAACATCGGGGGACTGGTGGAAGCGGTGGCAAATTATGAAGGCGGCGTGCTGGTTCCACCCCAAAATAGCGCTGCTCTAAAAGATGCCCTGGTAAAAGTAGCGGCGATGAAGGGACAACGCTTTGCCGATCCGCACTCCTGGCAAAATACGGTTACCCGCTACAAAGGCTTGTTTGCTACTCTTAAAACCAGGTGGCACGAAATTAAGGAGAAAATTGCGGCATGAACGGGCAAATGAATTTAGCGGATAAGCAAGAGCAGGTGAAATCCGCCAATGAATCAGCCTCGCTCAAAATATTGATGGTTTCGGCACGCTATTTTCCCTATATGGGCGGCGTAGAAACCCATGTGTACGAAGTGGCACGAAAACTGGCGCAACAGGGAGTTGATATTACCGTACTGACCACCGATACCAGCCGGAAATTGTCGACTGATGAAGTGGTCGAAGGAGTCAAAATCAAGCGGGTACGAGCCTGGCCCGCCAAGCGAGATTATTATATCGCCCCCGAAATCTACCGGGTAATCCGGGATGGTGGTTGGGATGTGATTCACTGCCAGGGCTATCATACTTTTGTCGCGCCGTTGGCGATGTTTACGGCCCAACGCGCCAAAATTCCCTTTGTAGTCACTTTCCATAGTGGGGGACATTCTTCGCGGCTCCGCAACGCCATTCGCGGTATTCAACGGGCGGCGCTACGGCCTTTGTTCAAAAATGCCAAGCGACTGGTCGGGGTTTCTCAATTTGAGGCCGAATTTTTCCAGGAGCAGTTACGCTTGCCGCAAGAGCAGTTCGTAGTTATTCCAAATGGTGCCGCCCTGCCCAAAGCTTCGGATAAAGCGGCAGACCAAATCAAAGAAGGTACTTTGATTCTTTCGGTGGGCCGATTGGAGCGCTACAAAGGGCATCACCGCCTTATCGCGGCGCTACCCTGGATATTGTTGCAACGTCCTGATGCGCGGTTGCGGATTGCCGGAGCCGGGCCTTACGAAGCCGAGTTGCGTACTCTGGCACAGCAGTTAGGCGTAGAAGACCATGTAGAAATCGGGCCAGTGCCGCCGGAAGACCGCCAGGGCATGGCAACTTTGCTTTCTAAAGCCGATATAGTGTCGCTGTTTAGCGAATACGAAGCGCATCCGGTGGCAGTAATGGAAGCCGTCGCGATGGGTTGCTCGGTATTGGTTTCGGATACTTCAGGACTACGGGAATTGGCCCAGCGTCAGTTGGTACGCTCTATTCCGCTTGAAAGTACCGATGCCGAAATAGCCCAGGCCATCGTCAAACAGCTGGAACAGCCCTATGTTGCTTCGCAATTCGAGTTACCGACCTGGGAAGGTTGCGCTTCAGATCTTTTAACGCTCTATTCAACCATTATTAGGAGGTTCGAGTGCGTATCCTGATGCTGGCCCAGTTCTACCCGCCTTTCATTGGTGGCGAAGAACGTTTTGTTCATGATTTGAGTGTAGAACTGGCAGCACGCGGCCACAGCGTAGCGGTTGTGACGCTATGGCACGAGGGTCTGGAGAAATTTGAGTTAGACCAGGGCGTGCGGGTTTACCGGGTGCAGGGGACGATGCAGCGCATTGCCCGGTTGCACAGCGACCCACGCCGCCGCCATTCGCCGCCTTTCCCCGACCCGGAAGTTGCCTTAGCCTTACGGCGCATAATTGCCCAGGAGCGCCCCGAAATAGTGCATGGGTATAACTGGGCTTCTTATTCTTTTCTGCCCGCTAAATTGGGAAGTGGCACAAAATTTGCCTTAAGCCTGTGTGACCATAGCTTATCTTGTTCCAAGAAGAAGCTGATTTACCACGATGCACCGTGTAGTGGGCCAGCATTTAAAAAATGTTTGGGCTGTGTAGTAGAACATTACGGGGCAGTCACGGGCGTTGGCACAATGCTGACGCACTGGATAACTAACGTAGCCGAACGAAGTATGGTAGACATGTTTTTGCCAGTCAGCCAATCGGTTGCCGAGGCAAACGGGTTGGTAGGGAGTGGGTTGCCCTACCAGGTGCTACCGAATTTTGTAGCCGATAATATCGGCACGGTACATCAGGGTGCAGAAGATTATGTAAAGCAGCTTCCACAAGGCGATTTCCTGTTATTTGTGGGAGCGTTCGGGCGCTACAAAGGGGTAGATGTACTGCTCGAATCTTATAGCAAAATGGTGGATGCACCGCCGTTGGTCATTATTGGCTACGAAACTTCGGAATACCCGGTGCAAACAACCAATTTGCCATCGAACGTAATAGTGCTGAAGAATTGGCCTAACTACGCCGTAATTGAGGCGTGGCGGCGCAGCACAATTGGAATTATTCCTTCGGTGTGGGCCGAACCTTTTGGAATAGTGGTATTGGAAGCAATGGCGACAGGTCGCCCGGTGGTAGCGTCGCGTACTGGCGGCATCACCGATATTGTAGTGGATGAGGAGACTGGCTTTCTGGTGACTCCTGGCGATGCAGCCAGACTACAGCAGGCTATCGAACAATTATTGGCTGATCCGGCCCTGCGCGAACAAATGGGGCAGGCCGGAAAGCAAAGAGTTACCGAGTTCAAGGCCAGCACGGTAGTGCCACGCTACGAACAGGTATACCGGGAATTAATTCAGAGCGGCACGGGTAGCAATAAAGCAGAAGAAGCACCCGAAGCCCAGCTGAGTAATTCGAGGGTCTGATGAAGTGAAAAGCATTGATAAACAAACCGAAAAGATTGTTTTAACTGCGCCGCCGCTAGAGGATGAAACCCTGGATATTTCGCCGAGCGAGGCGACGGCGCTAACCGAAACTAAAACCGAAAATAGCTGGGGTTGGTTGCCTATCCTGACGCTGGTAAGCGCCTGTGCCTTGCTATTGCTGGCAATTTCAAATACTGCTGCCCGTGCCGGGACAGGCTGGGCGCAACCTTTAATGTGGACGGCTTTACTTACTATATTAGTACCGACAGCAGTGCGACTAGCTTCGCCCGGTGCTTCCCGTAACGAGCGTATCGGACTAATTGTGATGGTGGGCCTGGCTATTTATATGGTCAAGGTGCTGCATAGCCCGCTTTTCTTTACCTTCCACGATGAATTTGTCCATGTGCGGACGGCGGATGATATTTTGCGGACGGGTCATTTGTTTGAAAAGAACCCGATTATTCCAGTTAGTCCGCTTTATCCAGCCCTCCAAATTCTAACAACTGCCTTACTCAACCTGACCGGATTGGATATTTATGCCGCCGGAATTTTAGTGGTAGGAGCAGGTCGGTTGTTGCTGGTTTTGGCACTATTTTTGCTTTATGAAGAAATAAGCAGTTCGGCGCGAGTAGCAGGGTTGGCGGTGCTAGTATATATGTGCAACCCCAACTTTGTCTTCTACGGCGCTCAATTCGCCTATGAATCTTTGTCTTTACCTTTTGTAGCCTGGGTACTCTTTTTAGTGGCCCGGCGCGCTCGCCTCGCCGGAACCGACCGGGTGATGACAAACCTGGCGGTGGTGCTGGGGCTGGCGGTAATTACTACGGCTCACCACTTGACTTCTTATGCAGTGGTAGCTTTCTTCGCCCTCTGGGCAATTTCAGGTTTCTTGTGGCGTGTGCTAACCAAATTGGCCCAACGTTACACCGGGCAGATAAGCAATCGTGAGCTGGTGCGCGATATCGCCCAGCAGCTTTCGCCCTGGTGGAAAGGCAATTGGGGTAGCACGCACCGCACGCTCGATAAATCGCGGCCTGCCGGAGTAATGCTGCTGATGGCAGTGGCCTGTCTTAGCTGGTTGGTCTACGTAGCAACCCTGACGATAGGTTATCTTGCTCCGGTGTTGCGCGATGCTTTAGCCGAAGTTATCCGGCTTATTGCCGGAGAAGCGGGACGCGAACTTTTCAAAGGCTCATCGGGACAGGTCGCTCCACCCTGGGAACAGCTAACTGCATTTGGGGCAGTCGGGCTGATTATGCTCGGTTTGCTCTTTGGTACGCTTCAAATCTGGCGGCATTATTATAACAATACGCTGGCCCTGACCCTGACTATTGTGGCGCTGGTCTATCCGGCAAGCCTGGCAATGCGCTTTACCACAGCAGGTTGGGAAGTTGCCAACCGCGCCTCCGAATTCGTCTTTATCTCAGTCGCCTTTATTGTAGCGGTTGGGGTCGAGCGAGTGCTGCTAAATCAGGGTTTCAAGTTTTCGGTTCCAGGTTTCAACTTAGGAAGTGCAATCGCCAGGCGCAATTCGTTAATCGCCAGTCGCATGAACGGGTTACGAGCAGGGGTGTTTACCTTTTGCGTCGGGGTAGCCTTCGTGGGCGGTATGATTGCCGGGTGGCCTCCTTTTGCCCGACAGCCTGGAACCTATCTGGTTTCGGCGGATACCCGCTCGATTGAGCCGCAAGGAGTAGCGGCAGCAAACTGGGCGCAGAAAACACTTGGGCCGGGCAATCGTATGGCGGCAGACCGTATTAACGGGTTGTTAATGCTGTCGTTTGGCGGACAGTATATGGTACTCAACGTCGGCGATGGTGTAAACGTAGGCTGGCTCTTTTATGCCCGCGATGTAGATACAATTGCCCGTGACGTAATAAACAAGGGCAATATTCGCTACGTGGTGGTGGACAAACGTCTTAGCAAAGGGCTACCCCAGATTGGAGTGTATTTTGAATCGGGCGAACCCGATACTAATAAACATACCAAGCCGCTTGATTTGGTGAAGCTCGAAAAATTTGACCGGCAAGCACAGGTACAACGGGTCTTTGATAGTGGTGACATCGCTATCTATGATGTAGGAGAGTTGTTAAATGGTCGCTAAATCGTTGGATTTAATTATAGTGGTGGTCGTAGCGATAGTGGCGGCGGCCTTAGCCCTGGCAGGCGTAAAATATCCGGCTGTACAGGTGTTGGTCGGACTACCGTTGGTACTGATATTGCCGGGCTACGCCCTGATGAGCCTGTTATTCACCCGGCGAACTTACACCATTGCCGAAAAAACTTTGCTCACTATCGGCCTGAGCATAGTCATTACGGTGATAAGTGGCTTCATTCTGAATATACTACCAATGGGTTTGCAAACTACCTCCTGGGCTATCGCCCTTGGTAGCGTAACTCTAATTCTGAGCGCCGCCGCTTTCTTCCGTCGGCAGCGCGAAGGGGTTGTAGCATCATCGTCGAGCCTGATTTCACAGCCCTCAAGCCTTAGTGCTTTAACTATGTCGCAGATAGCAATGGTGGGGCTGGCGGCACTGATAATTTTCGGGGCAGTCGAAGTATCGCGCAGTGGTATTAACTCGGAAGCAACCGCTTTTACTCAACTCTGGATGCTACCCGCCAGCGAAACTAACCAGAGTATGGTTAAACTGGGCGTGAGTAGCGGCGAACTTACCACTACGAGCTACCGGGTACAGTTACAGGCCGGAAATACCGTGCTAAAAGAATGGCCTTCCATCGAGCTTAAGCCAGGCGAAAAATGGGAGGCAACTACCGATTTATCAGCATCAGTCGTAAACAACATCCAGATTCAATCTGATAAAGTGGAGGCTGTACTTTATCGGCTGGACGCTCCCCAAACCGTTTATCGGCGGGTTACACTATGGTCAGACAAGTAAGACGCAATTCAATACGTTGAGATTGGGCTTGACCCTTCAAATTCCTGCCGAAACAAAGAGTGGGTTTGATAAATCAAACCCCTACCAAAACAGGTTCTAAAAAACGGGAGAGCGAGTGATGAAGAAGTTGGTCTATAGTTTGGTGGCAAAGAACCGGGTTATCCTGGCTAACGCTGGTTCGATTGCCGGAACTACCGCCATAACATCGGGATTGGGTTTTATTTACTGGTGGATAGCGGCACGCCAGTTTCCGGCGGCGGAGGTTGGGTTCGCCTCCGCCGCAATTTCGGCAATGACCTTGCTTGGAACAGTCGGTATGCTGGGGCTGGGAACGCTCTTGATTGGCGAACTACCCCGCCAGCCTGAAAAACGCGGGGCGTTTATCAGTACCGCGCTGCTAGTGGCGGCGCTGGTCGGGCTAGTATTGGGCAGTGGTTTTGCCCTGATTGGGCCCTATCTGACGGCAGAACTTAAGCCGTTAGCCGAAAGTGCCGGAAGCATAGTGCTTTTTGGAGTGGGCGTAAGTTTTACCGCCGTGACGCTGGTGCTAGACCAGGCACTAATCGGCTTATTGCGCGGTGGCCTTCAGCTATGGCGCAACGGGGTTTTTGCTGCCGCCAAGCTAGGCTTCCTGATGGTGGTCAGCTTTTGGTTAGCCGATAAGCTGGGATTGAGTATTTATATCACCTGGCTACTCGGTAACGTCGTATCGCTGGCTTTTTTGGTCGGGTTTGCCGCCTGGAAAAAGGTCAATATTCGCTCCTTCCGCCCACAATGGATTTTAATTCGTGGCCTGGGCCGGACGGCACTGGGCCATCATGCCTTAAACCTGGCACTGCAAGCTCCTACAATGGCAATGCCAGTACTGGTGACAGTGCTACTTTCGGCTACCGCAACCGCGCACTTTTATGTAGCCTGGATGGTTGCCGGGCTGGTTTTTGTCGCGCCACTGGCCTTGACCACCGTACTCTACGCAGTTGGCTCGGCTAATCCGGCGGCACTGGCGCACAAGATGCAGTTTACTATGAAGCTGGCGGCTACGCTGGGTTTGGCGGCAAACGTGGCCTTGTTTGTAAGCGCCGATTTTATCCTGAGCTTATTTGGGCGCTCCTATGCCGATGAAGCCAGTTGGTGTTTGCGTATTTTGGGGCTGGGTGTATTCGCTATCATTATCAAAGACCACTATGTAGCAATTTACCGCATCCATGCTCAGATTGTCGGCGCGGCGGCACGAGTAGCGCTGGCCGGGGTTTTTGAAATGGGAATGGCGGCAACCGGGGCAATTCTGGGCGGGTTAGTGGGCCTGAGTTTGGGCTGGCTGGCGGCGGTGTTTATCGAAGCGGCTTTAATGGCCCGTACCGTGTATAAGGCAGCGAATCGGGTGCAACCACCAACGCCTGTACTCACGATGTCGGATATAAGTTGGGCCTCGCCCGAAACGGCGGCAGTAGGGATGAGTTTTGATGATTAAGTAATTTGATTGAGCCTGGAGTTAATTATGTTACAGCAAGAACTTGAACATCTGGCAAACCGCAACGGCAAATCTGATTATGTTAAGTTGGAACAGCCGAAAATGAGCTGGTGGTCGTACTTTCGGCGTGACCTGGAGCGTTACACTAAAACAAACGCAGGCGAATCGGTCATCAAAATAATTTGTGTGGAGCAGGCACTCTGGGCGATTTTGCAATATCGGGTAGCATCCAGTATTTGCCGTAGCAATTTGCCCTGGTACGCCAAACGCCCTTTGTTGATTTCGTGTGTACTCTGGCAAAAGCTGATAGAAATACTGACCGGGATATGTATTCCTTACTCTGCCAGGATTGGCCCTGGCCTGTATATCGGGCATTATGGCACGATTATAATTCACAAGGATGTGGTAATGGGCGAGAATTGCAATCTGTCGCAGGGCGTGACGATTGGCGTTTCAGGGCGGGGCGAAAAGCGCGGCGTACCAACCATCGGCAACCGGGTTTATCTGGCGACTAACGCTGTAGTAGTTGGCAAAATTTTTGTGGGCGATGATGTAGCCGTAGCCGCCAATTCACTGGTAACGCGCGATGTTCCTGACCATACTACTGTCATGGGCGTTCCGGCTATGATAGTAAGCGAAAATGGCTCAGAAGAGTACATCATTTATTAATCTGAGGTTTAAGTTTAAGTAATTTTTGGGTTGGGTGAAAAAGGAACGGAACTATGTTTAATTCAATGTTTGCAGCAACTGTAATGTTTTTAAATACCGAGCCGGGCAGTTGGCTGGTGCCACTTGCAAGTCTGGCACTGTTGGGCGTTTTGATTTTTAAAGAGTTATTGAGCGGAATAGATTACAATCAAGTTCGCCGGGTAAATGGCACTTTAAATGTAGTTATAATACCGCTAGTAGTGGTTTTTATCAGTAGTGTGGTAATCAAGGTTGCCGATGCGTTGGGTTCATTGGGCTTTCTAAAATAAGTGGGTAGGGATTATTGGGGTAAGGAGATTGCTATGTGGAACAAATATACAACAAATAAGAGAAAGGAGAACGTTAAGTCGGCACAGTTTCAGACTACACACAGCACTAAATTCAGCTTTGTAACGCTCTTAATAATTTCTTTATTTTCAATTAGTGCCGGACAATTGGTATTTCTTCTACAACCAGCAGAAGCAAAAAACGGAGCGGAGGTTAATCCGGCAAGCATCGTCGCAAAAGCTCCAGCCCGCAACGATTTGATTGCGGTAGACGCAACCGCATCTTATTACAATCAGGCCACCGACACAAACGTGCGCGAAATTAATTTGTTGGGAGATGAACAAGAACAATCGCAACAAGAAATCCGGCTAAACGGCTTGTTCGACCGACGCGACCTCACTCTCACTGTGCCGCCCGGCTGGGTCTTAACTTCCGATTCATATATAGCTTTAAACGTATCACACTCACCCCTTTTGCTCCCCCAAACTTCCAGCCTGACAATTTATCTGAATAATCGGCCTGTTAGCAGCTTGCGACTGGAAGAAACCAATCAACAAGATTTTACCTGGCAAGTGCCGCTCCCGAAAAATTTTCAGCCAGACAAGGGACAACTTCAATTTAGCTTTGCCGCCTCGATGCGTACCGAAGATGCTTACTGCCCAACCACCGACGGCAGTTCTAGCTGGCTCAAACTGACCACTCCTTCGCTAGTTCATCTTGAATACAAGGTGCAAGCACCAAGCAGTCTGGCGGAACTGCCTCAAACTTTCTTCGGCAGCAAATCTATCGCTGACCGAAATTTAGTAATAGTAGTGCCGCCTACGCCCACCAAACGCGATTTGGCGCGGGCCTCGCAATTGCTAACCCGGTTGGGCGGATTGGCAGGAGTAGAGGGACTGGCAGTTTCGCTCAGTTATGGCACACCGCCAGCCAGTAGTGACGGTAAATCGGTCAATCAAATTTTCTTGGGTGGCCCAACTATCTTTCCGTTGTTAGCGAACCTCAAGTTGCAAATACCACTAAACGGACAAGCTTTCAGTGAAAAAGAGCAGGCGCTAGGGCCGGAAATCGGTGTGCTGCAATTAGCAAATTCGGCAGCTAACGATAAGAGCCTAAGTCTGGTAGTGAGCGGCGGCAGTGAAGAAGCGGTAGATCGGGCAGTTCAGGCGCTGCTGGATGACCGCAGCCTGAGCCTGATGCCAGGGCCATATAGTCTGGTGCAGGCGAACAGCCAGTTTATACCCGCGCCAGTTCCGGCCCGCCCTAGCAAAACCAGCATCTTAAACGGGCGAAATACTTTCACCAACCTGGGTCTCGATACTCAAACCATCTTTGGTCAGGGTACGCGCGATAATTATTACAGTTTTTCTATCCCGGTCAGCAGCACTATCAGTGGGGATGGGCAACTTTCGCTCGATTATAGTTATTCAAATGTAATTGATAGCCGCCGCTCGTCGCTGACGGTTATTTTGAACGGAGTCTGGTTGCAGGGCATTGGGTTAGCAGGTAGCAATTCAACCGACGCGGCCTTATTTGCTCCGACAACAGTACCAACTACTACGGTTGCACCTGCGCCTACTTCACCAACCGCCACTACCCTAAAACCTTCCCACGTCAATTTAATTTTGCCCAAAGATGTGTTGCGTAATGGCGAGAATTATTTAATCCTACGCTTTGGATTGTTTCTTGTGCCGCGTTGCTCCGAAACCAACTTTAACGACATCTGGGGTACTACTTATCGTACTTCCGAGCTGAACATTCCAACAACCGCCGCCACGCCAAAAGCGCCGACCCTAGACCAACTACCTTATCCTTTCGCGGGTAATACCCGCGGTACGCTGATTGTATTGCCGGATGCGCCTGACGCGGCTAACCTTAAGGTAGCGGCCCAGCTAACGGCGGAGTTGGGGCGGAACGATTTTACCAATCAGTTTAATCGCATTTCAATAGTAGAAGCTAAACAGGTTGAGCGTGAGCAATTGAACCAAAATAACGTAATTTTGCTTGGTACGCCCGCCACTAATAGCTGGATGAAAGAAGCTAACCCGAAATTGCCGGTAGTCTGGGATTCGAGTAATGGACGTACCCTCACCACCCAACGCGGTCTGCGCTTTGCCTCTAGCGATACTGGCTTGAAAGCGCTGGTTCAGGTTGCGCCGTCGCCCTGGAACAATCAGTTAGCTTTGCTCTCGGTGTTATCCGAAGCAGCATCCAGCGCTGGCGACAACGGAAGCAAGCTGAGTACCATGTTGGGCCGCAACTTATACGTCAAGAAATATACGGGCATCGTTATGACGCTGGACAACAAAAACAAGGTGCGAACTTTTAGCACGCTCGACCAGAGTGCCGAAGAAGAAGAACCGACCCCGGTGGCTACTCAGGCTGCCAGCGCCCCCGGAGCAGCCGGAACGCCCGGCAGTTCTGGCAGCCCGTCAGCAGGTAACACCCAGGCTGCCAGCGCCAGCCCTGTAGCCATTTCAACTTCAGGCTCGACTAACAACCCTGCAAGCCGCACAACTACAAGTACGACTAGCGACAATTCCGGGATTAGCCCGCTAGTAGTGGCTATTGCGGCGCTTCTAATATTAGGTTTAATTGGGGGGGCTATCTTCCTGGCCCGCCGCCCAACTCGTTCCAATCCCACGGTAGAAGACTAAACCTAAAATTTGGGCCGGGTTTTAACAAGGTTAAAACCCGGCCCAAATTTTAGATTCGGCATAATTTTGCTGATTCAAGCACCAGTGTTGAGCAAAAACCGACCATATGTGTTCCGCATCTAATTTTCTAATTAATTAAGGCGCTAAACTTTGACTGTCTTCATGGCGAACATACGACCAATCCGAGCGACATTATTGGCTTTAATAGCATTGCGCCGCAGGGCAGCGACTAGACCCATTTTGCCCTTGAGGTCATCAAGTTTAGCGTTATTCTCGGCCATTTTATCAAGCTGGCGGACAAAAGTGGGGTGTTCTACCTGGAAGCGGAAACCCCAAACCGTACTGGCCTCGTCGTCGCATTTCTTGATTACATCCAAATCGTACTGACGCGGGTCAAAGCCCATCGCTTGATAAAGTTTGGCGGCACCCGGTTGGGCATCACGCAAGAACATGGTCATGTAGACCGACAAAGTGAAGAACTTTATCAAGGCGTAGTTGAGCCGACCTTTCAGGGTAGATTTGGCCTGCGACTTCATCAATAAGGCGAAGAAGTGACCATGGCGGTGTTCGTCTTCGCACCAGCGCCCGAACCACTTAAAAATCGGGTGGAAGCGTTTTTCGGGATGCGCCTCCAGATGGTCGTAGATAGTGATGTAGCGATAATACCCGATAATCTCGGACAGATAGACCGTATAGAACATAATCTTGGGCGGAATAGAGACGCGCTTTTTGGAGTTTGCCAAAAAGCCCAGATCGAACTTGATACCCAGGTCTTTCATAGTGTGGGTCAGGAACGAAGCGTGGCGACCTTCATCACGGGTAATGTACTTGAAGGTCTCTTTTAGAATCGGGTTTTTGGAGCGGCGCGAAATTTCCTGGTAGAGCAAACAGCCCGAAAACTCGCCTAAACAACTGCGGCGCAAGAAATCCTCAAACTCTTCAAAGGGCAAATCAGGGAACGGCCCTTTAAATTCGGGGGTACTGATAAAATGGCCCTTGTTGTTATCGTCGCGGAACTCGACCAGCATAGCCTCGAACTCGGCCCGATGGCTATCCAGAATCAATTTATCCAACTTGTCAAAATTAGTAGTGTAAAAACGAGGGGCTAGAATATCATTTTCCAGAGCTTTAGCAGTCGCCTCGCTCGGCGCTATTCCACGTTTCCCGGTAATTGCCGCCGTTGTGCCGCTACCGCTATCAGCCGCGCCAGCCCCCAGATGCACCTCATCCCTGGTATTTCTAGTCGTCATTGCTTACCCTCTTTTGTGTTAGCCCTGGCTCTTTAAAACCGGCTTTTGGAAAATTGGCAGAAGTCTCTCTGATGTACCTCTTTATCTTAACAAAGCCCTTTATGGTAATCTGTAGTACAGACTACCGTTCCTTTGCCCAACCTGTCACTCATTTTATCTTAGGGTTTTGAAATTTTTGCAAAAATTTCAAAACCCTAAGATAAAACGAGTAGTAGGTTTAAGAAAGCTTTTGCCAGGTTAGGGTTGATAGGAGTTTCAGCAAAACCTGAATTTGGCAAAATTACGCAAGGAGTAGCTTCTTGAAGCTGTAATCTAAATTTAATCAAGATTTTACAAAGCGATGTTAAAATATTTACAGAGACAAGTTACACTTAGTAATGTTACGGCAGTAGTTGCATATAAAATCAGGCATTATTATCAAGGAGCTGGTATTTCATGAACTCGATTTTTTCTGGAAAGACTTACACCCAACGCAAACTGATTCTCGCTGTACTTGCCGGATTGCTGGTTCTGGCACTATTTATGGGAAGCCTGGGTCGGGCTAAAGCCGATGAGGATGCACCGGGCGATGGCGGCGGTGATACGGGTACTGGTGCTGATACGGCTTTGGAAGCCGAACCCGGTTCTGGCCCGCTGGGAGCTACTTTTGAGGTGAACGGTACAGGCTTTGTCGGTGGCGAAAAGCTGGTGCTGTGGACGACTGACCCGAACGGGCAGGTGCTGGATGCTGGTTATGTCTTTACCGATGAAGCTGGTAACATCAGCCTGAAAATTATGAGCAGCGACCCAAACGGTGTCGCCACCAACGGTAACTACACCAGTCTGATGCAAGTTGCGACTGGTTCTGGCGAGGATGGCGAAGTTGAAATTGAAGAATACTGGGGGACAGTGCTAAAGCAAGTACCCGCCGCCGGTAAATGGCATATGACTTTCAAAGGTAGTGCCGTTACGTTGGCTTTTACTTTCACCATTACTCAGTAATCGGTTTTATATATTAGAATAGGAAAGCCTTAAGAAAAATAAACCAGCCCTTGTTCTATAATTTTAGAGCAAGCGGCTGGTTTATTTCTACTATGGTAAACCGCCTCCATAATCAATTGACTAATTAGATTATATTTGAGAGAATAGACCAAAGAAAAGAGCAAAATGTCCCTCGGCATCTGTGTAGACAATCATAATTTGGTTGTACGTACTAACCAGATTTTTCCCTTCAAACACTGTATTGAGAGTGGGTCTGGTTGCCAAAGCGCCTTTTCATACTATCATCTAGCGCTGTCTGTATCAAAGGGGGAGTAGTCAAGTGGAAAGTGGTAGTGGTTCAGGCAATCAGCAGTTTTTATTAAGGCAGGGTGTAAGCTGGTTAAAAACTAATTTACCAAAATTAATCGAAGACCTGGCAACTAAAATGGCGGACACGCCCGACCTTCCTGTTCACCGCTTACCCTCGTTTTTGCGAAGAGCCGTTGCTAAAGATATGTTGCAGGATTTAATCAAGCGCTTTGAAAGTAATTCTTTTGATGCAGAAGCGGTTCGGAAGAAAATGATTGGCGCTCTAAAAAAGGGAGCCAGCCTAAAAGACCTGGTTACGAGCGTAGATTTAATGGTAGAGGTGATAACCCTTAATGCCCGCCCGGAATTGAATGACTCCCCGGCTGTTCGCGATGTTTTGCTTACCAAAACCGCCTATTTTGCTACATTAATTAAATCTACCATTGCTAATGCTGCTATCGAACACGAAAAAGGAAAGATTAGCAAACTTTGATGTTTTTATTAGTCGTAGCAGTTGCGGGACTGGTCTCGGTCGGATGCTATTTAGGGTGGGCCGCCCTTGCTACCCCTGCTGGCTTCCCGGTAGATGATGCCTGGATTCATCAGGTCTTTGCCCGCAATCTGGCCCAACACGGCGAATTTGCCTACAACCTGGGACAGCCCGTCGCCGGTTCAACTTCACCTCTTTGGACAATCCTGCTCGTTCCCGGTTATCTCTTTGGCGGAGAAGGCTATAAGTGGTGGGCTTATTTTCTTGGTCTGCTTTTTTTGTTGCTGACGGCGCTACAGGTGGCCCGCCTCTATCGTCTCCTTTTCTCTCCTTTTCCTCCTACTAATGCCGAAGAAGTTGAAGGTCTTTCAAGAAAACTCCTATCAAATTCTAAATCGGGGTTGGGCAAGCGCGTTGAGCGAACGCAAATCGCCTCTACCACTAGCGATATTCCCCTCAAATGGGTGGTTAAGTCAGCCAAAGCGAGTGCATGGCCTGCTTATCTGATAGCGGCTCTTTTTGTGGTCTTTGAATGGCGGTTGGTCTGGGCCGGGGCAAGCGGGATGGAGACGCTGCTGTTCACTTTCGGCACGCTCTGGCTGATACACGCTTATCTTGAAACGGCCCGTCAAGAAGACCAAACGGGCCAGCCTCTGAGCGCTAATTTTCGAGTTGCTTACGGCATTATTGGTTTGTTGGGCGGTTTGCTCACGCTGGTACGGCCCGAAGGAATGGTGCTGCTGGGGCTAATCGGCCTGGATACCGGGCGACGGGCTTTGCAATGGAACAAGCCCATTTCGGCTAAATCACGCTGGCTGGTCGAGCGGTGGCTGGCAATGATTTTGTTTTGGGCCGTGCCGCTTGTGCCTTACCTGATTTTTAACTATAGCGCCAGTGGTTCGCCCTTGCCAACTACTTTTTACGCCAAAGCCAGTGGTTACGGCGGCGACCATTCGCCCGGTGCGCTACTTGAATATTTTGGTAATGCTCTGTTCGAACTTATCGGGCGCGGGCCAGAACTTTATTTGCTGCCTGGCTTCGTCTACGCGCTTTATTTATGCCTCAAGCGGGGCAAGCGCGAAGGCGATTGGCGACCACTCATCTGGCCTCCGCTACTTCTCACTCTTTACGCCATTCAGCTACCCGTTACCTACCATCACGGGCGCTATTTGATGCCGCTCATTCCTTTTTTGATAATTTACGGCGTTTTTGGTACGGTGCGCCTGATTGAGCAGTTGCGCCGTCGGAAACTTTATTTAGTGGCCCGGTTGCTGCCGATGGTGCTGGCTTTGCCAGTGCTGGTTTCGTGGTTCAACGGCGCACAGGCTTACCAGTTTGATGTTAAACTGATAAACGACGAGCAGGTACGCATTGGCATCTGGTTGCGCGACAATACGCCGCCCCAATCCAGCGTCGCTACTCACGATATTGGCGCAATCGGCTACTTTAGCGGGCGTAAACTGGTGGATACCGCCGGGCTGATTAGTTCGCAATACATTAAAATCGTGCAGAACCAGCCCGCTATCCTGGCTCAGTTGCAGACCGAAGGGGTAGATTATCTGGCCCTTTTTCCCGATTGGTATTTTTACCTCTATCCCCTTTTAAGCGACCAGGGCCGCAAGGTTTTTCAGCCAGCTGAAACCTACCTCGCTCCACTCGGCAAAGAAAATATGGCGGTTTTCCGGCTCAAGTGAGAAGAAAATATGGGTTATTATCTGGAAGCGTTAATCGGACAATATGCAGTCCTTGTTCCGCACCGCGAAGATTATGCTCAAGCTCAGTTGGTGCGGCTTGAGCAAGGTTTAGCCCTGTTTCCGCTTACCAACCCGCTATACAACGAAATCCAAACTCGTTCCGGCAAACTTGTGCCTGACCACTTTCCCGGCTTCGCCCGACTATCGGTAGCAGTGGCGGAATGGGTGCGCCAGATTTCGCGCCAGGGCGCAATCGGCTATATCGAAGCTAATTTTTTTGACGGGGTTGGCACTCAATCAGCTATAATATGGGAAGCCGGGCAAGTACTTTTTGGCCCGGTGCGTACTGAAGTAAAGTGGGAGAAGGATAATTTTATCGCTCCTTCGTTACAAGATTGGGCAATCAACCAGACTTTGCGGCGGCTTGGGGCAGATGCTTCTGCCGGACAGGACGAATTTGATGCGGTAGGTTTATCGCGTTACCGCTATACCGCCGACTGGCTAGACGAAGAAGATGAGTGAGGGTTTGGTTTGAATTATCAAGAGGCGATGGCGTACCTCGAAAGTTTTATCAATTATGAGAAAATCGGGATGCCCGCCGCGAATACTGCCAGCTATAATATCGAAAGGGTAGGCTTTTTGCTAGAGCGGCTGGATAATCCGCAGCGCAAATATCGCTCTATCGTGATTGCCGGAACAAAGGGCAAAGGCTCAACCGCCGCTTTGTGCGAAGCGGTGCTAGGGGCGGCGGGCTACCGGGTGGCGCTGTATACCCAGCCGCATTTGCACACTTATCGCGAACGGATGCAAATCAATCGCCAGCTTATTTCGGAAGAAGTTTTGGCGGAACTGATAACACGCTTGCGTCCGGCGATAGACCAGACGCTGACCGAAGCGGCGCACTTTGGCGCTCTAACATTTTACGAAGTGGGGACGGCAGCGGCTTTGCTCTATTTTGCCGAGCAGCAGGTGGATATAGCGGTACTGGAAATCGGGCTGGGCGGACGGCTGGATGCAGTCAACGTGGTTGAGCCGTTGGTATCAGTCATAACCTCGATTTCGCTTGACCACATGGCGGTGCTGGGCGATACGCTGGCGAAAATCGCGGCGGAAAAAGCCGGGATTATCAAGCCGGGCGTGCCAGTAGTATCTGCCCCGCAAGTTCCCGAAGCGTTGAACGTTATCGAGGCAAAGTGTCAGGAGAAAAACGCGCCGTTGCATCTGGTAGAAGCGGCCCAATGGTTGCCTCCGCCGGAGGGTTTGAGTGAACAGCACCGACGACGGCTTTTCCAGCGCTTTAAGTTACCGGGCTTGCCCGAAGTTTTCGAGTTGCCTTTGCTGGGCGACCATCAGCTAATCAATGCCGCCGTTGCCGCCAAAGCGCTCGAAATACAGGCTCAAAACGAGCGCGGGTTGCCAGTCAGTCCGGCACAACTAGCGCAAGGCTTCCGGCAGGTAGAGTGGACTGGCCGTCTGGAAGTATTGGAAGATAAACCGAACGCGCCTTTGCTGGTGGTAGATGGCGCACACAACGCCGAATCAGCCCGGCGGCTTGGTCATGCCTTGAACCGAATGAATTTTTACTACCGACGGGTGGTTTTTATCGTTGGAACTTCGGGCGACAAAGACGTAGAGGGAATTTTCCGCGAACTGCGCTACGCTTATTTGTTGCCCGCTGCTTTTATCCTCACCCGTTCGCATAATCCCCGCGCCCTCAGTCCAGCCGACTTAAAACGGCGCGGCTTCGGCACTGAACTGCCCAACGAAAAAGACCCGCCAGTTATAGTCGCCGAGAGCGTCGCCGAAGCAGTCGCCACTGCTCGCCGTTTGGCCGACCCACTCGATTTAATTTGCGCTACCGGTTCGCTTTTCGTCGTCGCGGAAGTGCAAGAATTAATCTCTGAAACACAGCTGGACACCGATAGAAAATAGTAATCAGTCGTCAGTTATCAGTCAATTACCTAAACAGCAAAACCCGGACGTTCACGTCCGGGTTGGCTTGACCCTAATGCAAAAAATTGACGCTCACCTAACAAAAGTGGGTTGATGCCTGATAACTGACTACTTCTAGCTCTGCCGACGGCGCACTTCGTTTATATAGGCGGCGAAAAGCTGCTGCGACCATTCGTGACCAGGGTAGAGGTCTTCGGGATGCCACTGCACCGAAAGTACCCAGCTATGCTCGACGCTTTCGAGGGCTTCGACTACGCCGTCCGGCGAAGTTCCCGTCACTTTCAGGCCATGCCCGACCTGTTTGACCGATTGGTGGTGCAGACTATTGACCATTAGTTCGGTTTTGCCAACGATTGAGGCCAGTTTCGAGCCGGGGTCAAGCGACACGCTATGGCCCAGGAAAGTGCGGTCTTGGGCGTGGACACTGGCACGGTGGTCTAATTGGCTTTCGGGCAGGGCGCTCGGAATATCCTGGTACAGCGAACCACCCAGCGCGATATTCAGAACCTGATGCCCCCGGCAAATCCCAAAAATCGGCTTATTATCTTCCAGCGCCCAGCGTGCCAGTGTCATTTCGGCGCTGTCGCGCATTTCGTCAATTTCTTCAGTGCCGTCAATCGGTTCGTTGTAGTAGCGCGGATGCACATCTACCCCGCCGGAAAGCACCAGCCCATCCAGACTGCGATAAATCGAGAACAGTGCATCTTCATTTTCGACTGCCGGAATAATAAACGGGGCCGCTCCCGCCCCCATCAGTGCCTGAATATAGGTGTCGCCTAAATTATGCCGTTTGCCTAACCCCGGCACGCCATGAATACCACAGGGAATACCGATTAGCGGCCTGATTTCTTTTGATTTAGCCAATTTTTAATAACCTTCTTTCTGAATCGGAACGCTTGCTTTTCTTTAGCTTTGGGAAAGTTTGCAAATTTTCCCAAAGCTAAAGAAAAGCAAGCGTTTTGGCAGGTGCTACAGGCTGGTGGCCTTGACCTGTTCGTTATGATAGAACTCCAGCGTATCGCCGACCTGGAAGTCGTTGTAGTTGGGCAGGCCCAGACCGCACTCGTAACCAGCAGCTACTTCGCGGGCATCGTCCTTGAAACGCTTGAGCGAAGCCATATCGCCGTCGTAAAGCACGGTACCATTGCGGAGTACCCGCACTTTATCGTTGCGGATTGCTTTACCATCGGTAACGATGAGACCAGCAAAAGCCTCGTTCTTGCCCAACTTGAAGACCTGCCGTACCTCGGCGTAGCCATCGGTGACATCCTGCGAAGTCGGGTTCAAGAGACCGACCATCGCCGCCCTTACCTCATCAATCAAATTGTAGATGATGTTGTAGAAGCGAATATCAATTTTGGCAGTGTCGGCGGCACGTTTGGCTGCCGCATCGGGTCGGACGTTGAAGCCGACAATGATGGCGCTGCGGTCAGCCTGAGCCAACGCTACGTCCCATTCGGTAATCGCGCCGGTGCTGGCGAACAGAATTTTCACCTTCACCTGGTCAGTCGAAAGCTTTTCGAGCGAAGTCCGAATTGCTTCGATAGAACCCTGCACGTCGGCCTTGAGAATAATCCGCAACTCCTTGATTTTCCCAGCCTGAATCTGGCTGAATAAATCTTCCATCGTGATAGTAGTAGTCGTCTGCTGGCCTTCCAGCACCTGCTGGCGACGGCGTGCATCCACAATGGCGTGAGCGGTTTTCTCGTCCGGCACGGCTTGCAACAAATCGCTGGCCCGCGGCACTTCGTCCAGGCCCAGAATTTCGGCTGGCATACTCGGCCCAACCTTGCGTAAGCGGCGGCCTTTGTCATCCAGCAAAGCACGGATACGCCCGTAGCTATTGCCAACCACCACGTACTGCCGCTCCATTAGCGTCCCGTTCTGAATCAGTACCGTCGCCACCGGGCCGCGACTCTTGTCCAATTCTGCTTCGATAATTGTACCGACGGCGGGCATTTCCGGGTTCGCTTTCAGTTCGCCCAGTTCTGCCACCAGCAAAATCATTTCCAGCAAATCGTCAATACCGATTTTTTCTTTAGCCGAAACCGGGACGAACGGCGTGTCACCGCCCCACTCTTCCGGCATCAAACCCGCTTCGCTTAACTGAGTTTTGACCCGTTCCAGGTTTGCCCCTTCCCGGTCAATTTTGTTAATTGCCACGATAATCGGTACATTGGCAGCTTTGGCGTGGCTGAGTGCTTCCAGCGTTTGCGGTTTCACACCGTCATCCGCCGCCACCACCAGCACCGCAATATCGGTAACTTGCGCTCCGCGTGCGCGCATCTGGGTAAAGGCTTCGTGACCCGGCGTATCCAGGAAAGTAATTCGCTTGCCCTGAATTTCGACCTGGTAGGCACCGATATGCTGGGTGATACCACCAGCTTCCCCGGCAACTACGTTGGTCGAGCGAATCGCATCCAATAGTTTAGTTTTACCGTGGTCAACGTGACCCATGATAGTAACAACTGGCGGACGTAGTACTGCATCGGGGTCAGCCGAAATTTCTTCTCTGGTAGGTAGCCGAAATTCTTCTTTTTCTTCTTTGACTGGCACAAGCTCTCGAACTTCAAAACCGAGTTCACCAGCTACAATTGCCGCCGTTTCAAAATCTACCGCCTGGTTAATACCTGCCATTACGCCGTTTTTAATCAATTCTTTGATGATTTCACCAGCACTTACGCCAATTTCATCAGCCAGTTCTTTGACCGTCATAACCGAAGGTAATTCAAAAATTTCGACTTTTTTGATAATACCAGTACGACCAACCGGGCGCGGCGCTACTGCCGCATTTCCGCCATAGCGGTTGCCGTTATTACCTCGACCACCCGTCGGGCCACCATTTCGTCCAGCATTAATCGAGCCGGGACGAGCATTGGGGCGCACTCCGGCACGGCGATCCGGCGCTATACCATCTCTTTCAAGTTCTTTTTCGCGTTCGCGTTCCCGTTCTCTATCACGTTCGCGTTCGCGTTCGCGGTCACGCACCGGGCCAGCAGGTGCGGGCGGCGCAGCAGTCCCACCACCACCAAAAGGGGGTCGTCCACCACCGCCAGGGCCACGACTAGGGCCACCGCCGCCAAAACCACGATTTGGCGGGCCACCTGGTCTATCTCCACCGGGGCCACCCGGCCTATCCCCGCCTGGGCCACCCGGCCTATTATCCCCGCCACGAAAACCGCCGGGCCTATCGCCACCCGGTCTGTCCCCACCGGGGCCACCCGGTCTATCTCCGCCACGGAAATTATTTGGCCTATCCCCGCCTGGGCCGCCGGGTCTGTCCCCGCCTGGACCGCCGGGCCTATCGCCACCGGGTCTATCTCCACCGGGGCCGCCGCGATAACCGCCGCCACCACCGCCTGGGCCACCATTACCAGGGCCACCGCGATAACCACCACCACCAGAATTTCCACCGCCGGGACCACCACGATAACCGCCGCCACCGCTATTATTGCCGCCGCCGCCGCTATTATTGCCACGATAACCACCGCCGCCACCGCCGCCGCTATTATTGCCACCGCGATAACCACCGCCGCCACCGCCGCCATTATTATTGCCGCCACGATAACCGCCACCGTCACGGTTCGGGCCGTCACGGTTCGGGCCGTCACGATTTGGGCCATCCCGATTTGGGCCATCCCGATTTGGGCCATCCCGGTTCGGGCCACGATTTGGGCCAGCGCCAGGTTCGCCACGAAAACCAGTACCACGAGTATCCGGGGTGCTAGGGCTATCGTCGCCTTCTTCTGGTTTAGTTAAATCTTTCTTTTCCGACATCTATAGAATCCTCCTCCGAGTTATATTGCTTTTAAACCTATTGTTCCACTTCAACTGCACTCCTTTCAGGGAGGGTGTCGCCAAAACTTTTCAGCCGCGCCCTCGTCTCGGAATCAATTGTCATTTTCAAGGCATTATCCAGGGCTTTTTTACCCAGGCCAGTTTCCCAACATTCGCGTACCCGGCACAGATATGCACCCCGTCCGGCCTTCTTGCCGGTTTCATCTATTTCGACTGAACCTTCGGGAGTGCGTACCAACCGTATCAAACCCCGCTTTGCATCACTTGTTCGACAAGCAATACAGGTGCGTACTGGTACATGTTTGGGACGCGGGCCTTTTTTGCCCAAAGCTGGCGTTTTAGCCGGGGCAGCACTGGTAGTGGCCTTTTGTTTCGCTTTAATTGTCGCTTGTTTCGCCATGTTTTTAATTTTAGTTACTAACAATTTGCGGATTTTTGCAAAAATCCGCAAATTGTTAGTAACTAATCTCTATTCTTCCCAATTGTAGCTATCAATCAGTTCATCGCCGTCGTAGATGTCGAGATGGTCGCCAGTGAGACGCAGTTCGACGGTCTGACCGACGTACTCTTCGGGTAACGGTCCAAAGTTCTGATTGCGGAAAACCACCATGCGATCTTTATGCACCTTGCGGGTTTCCTGCGCCTCCGGCTCGTCGGTAATAGTCCCGGCTAGTTCCTCGCTACCGTTATAATCATCGGCCCGGAACGAGCGGATAAGTTCATCGCCCCACAGTACCAGCAAACGCTTGCCGTTATCCTGCAAACTGATAGTCTGGTTGGCAAGGTGCGGCGGCAACGGGCCGAGGGTCACGCCGTTATAAGTAAACGTACCATCCTTGCGGACGGTGCGATAAATCCCTGCTGGCGGCGCGGGTTGCTCTTGCTCTTCGCCATTATCGCCATTATTATCGTCAAAACTAATACCGGCAGCACGAGCGGCCTGAGCAAACGAAGTATTGAGACTGGTTTCTCGCTCCTCCTGGCGGCTCATAGCGGCGCGGGCCAACCGGGTAAAGGCATCAGCATCGTCAGCCCGGCTCGACCCGGCCAGCGAAGCTGCTGCCGCTGCCACCGCAGCCCCGGCGGTTACAGGCTTAATGTCAATCCGCCAGCCAGTCAATTTGGCGGCAAGCCGGGCATTTTGGCCTTCCTTGCCGATTGCCAGCGAAAGCTGATTTTGCGGCACGAGTACCAGCGCGCTCTTTTCGTTTTCCTCTAGCTCAACCTTGATGACCTGGGCTGGACTAAGCGCGTTGGCAATATATTTCGACATATCGGCATCCCAGGGCAACACGTCAATTTTCTCGCCGTAAAGCTCATTGACAATATTCTGGATACGCACGCCGCGCATACCCACGCACGAGCCAACCGGGTCAACCCCTTCTTGCCGGGCCGAAACTGCCACTTTGGAGCGTAAGCCCGGTTCGCGGGCGATAGACTTGATTTCAACCGTACCGTTGTAAATTTCCGGCACTTCGATTTCAAAGAGCCGCCGTAACAAGTTGCGATGGGTGCGCGAGACGATTAGCTGTGGCCCGCGATGGCTTTTCTGGACTTCGACCAGAAAGACTTTTACTTTCTGACCGGGGCGGTAGCGTTCGCTCTGTACCTGCTCCTGGGGCGGCATCAGCGCCTCGGCCTTTGGCTCTAGCTCAACCGTAATCCCCTTCGGGTCAATTCGCTGAATCGTGCCATTGATAATATCGCCCTCGCGATCCATAAACTGTTCGTAAACATGGTCGCGCTCTTTTTCGCGGAAGCCCTGCAACAACACCTGCTTAAAGGTCTGAGCCGCAATCCGACCAAATTCTCGCGACCCTTTGATGTCTTCTTCTTCCAACAGATCGCCCAGCTTCAGGCGCGAATTTATCTTGCGAACGTCCTCAACGCTAATTTCAATCTCATCATCCTCGACCTCTTCAACTACGGTGCGTAAAACAAAGACCCGCACATCGCCGGTACTGAGGTCTACCCGAACATTTTGGTTGGCTGCGGCAGTATTGCTACGCCGATAGGCGGCTTTGAGGGCGCTTTCCAGCACCTCCATAATGGTTTCTTTGCTAAGGCCGCGCTCGGCGGCAATCTGAGCGATAGCCGCACGGAAATCGCTTTTCATTTAATTACCTCCAACCATTTCAGAATCTCGTCCTAATCTATGTGTAATAGTGCTAAAAAGCTACTATTTTTCCCAGAAAAGACCCTTGTAAAGATAAAGACGGCCCATGCCTGAGAAACAGGGTGGGCCTAGTCAAAAGCGTACTATCAATTCTAACGCCAGCTTACACAAATTCGTCTACAACGTGCCTGGCTAAATTAACAATCGGCTCTAATAACAACTCATGGCGTATCCCAAAAACTCTTTTTCTCAATACAACAAGAAAAGTGGGGTACATGCCCACTTCCCGTCGGGAAACTTTCATTTACGTAACTATTATATCACTGGGGACATCATTATGCAATACTTCGACGCACCATTAAAACAGGCCGTCTTTGAACTCAGTTTTTACTTTAGTTTTGAATTTTTTTGAAAAAAATTCAAAACTAAAGAATTTGTTTCATAACGGCGTAGGGGTTCAATTCATTGAACCCATTTGGGTTTGCCCCTTCAAATCCCTACCGCATACAAAGTTTTAAAGTTAATACCGAATTGACCAACCCGGAATAAGCGCAGTCAGGCGGCGTTCGCGCAGGCAACCACGCACCACGCCTAACTGGTAAATCAGGTTCTCTAGCAGCGAAACCGCACCGAAAGCGAAAGGATTGAGGCGGGGCTTGAGGCGAAAATAATCGGTCAGGATTGGCCCACCGAGAACAACTGCAACGGGCAGGCGACTGCGGCGCGGCAGCAGCCCGATTAGCAACAGCCAGGAATAATATTTACCCAGATGCAAGCCTACGTGATAGCCCGCCGCGCCATAAGAACGCCCTTCCGATACCAATATTTGCTCGAAACGCAACGGCAAGCCATAACCGCGCAACTCGCGCCACTTCTGGCGACTGCCCAACAAAGCCAAAGCTACACCCGGTAATAAAAACCAAGGCTGCCGCCAGCCCAAAGCCACCAGCAACCCCAACCATGCGACCATCGCCCGCAACGGTAAGTAGAAAGTGCGGCGCTTGTCGGGATGCCGCGCTACCAACGGCGCTTCGGAAGAAGCATAATCGAGCCGGGTTTTGAGAAAGCCGCGCCAGTCGGCCCGGTAATCGTGGGCCAGGGTAGCCGAGGGTTGGTAACGGATGCGCCAGCCCGCCTTGAGCAAGCGCCAGCAAAAGTCTACGTCTTCGCCAAAGCGCAGGGCCGGGTCAAAGCCGCCCTGTGCCAGAAAAACCGTCCGCCGAAAAACCAGATTGCAGGTCGGCAAATAGCTAACCAGCGCTGCCAAACGCACCTCCATCGGGCGCTGGCCCATAAAAAGCGACGAACGCACATCTTCGTAACGCTGCAATAGCGATTCGGTGGAAGCGGCCCGCGTCGCGCCCCCGGCGGCAGCTAACTGCTCATCGGCAAAAAGCGGAGTCAATTGGCGTAACCAGTCGGGAGCGACAATACAATCGCTATCCACACAGGCGACAAGTTCCTGAGTTGCCACTTCGACAGCCCGGTTGCGACTGGCTGCCGGGCCAAGTTGTCGCTCGTTACGCAACAACCGAACGGGGTAGGCGGCGGCTACTCGCGGCGTGTTATCCTGCGAAGCATCGTCTACCACAATAATTTCCAGTTTAGCACGGGGATAATCAAGCCGGAGCAAAGCGTCCAGGCAGCGTTGTAATTCGGTGGGTCGGTTACAAACCGGGATTATAATGGAAACAGGCGGAAGTTCGTCCTCGGCAATAACGTCCTGGTTAGCCTCAATTTCTACAAAACCCCGGCTATGCAGCTCTTCCAAAACTTTCAGTAGCGAAACAGGCTTAACCCTGACTTGCCGGGCGATTTGAGCCACCGAATGTTGCCCGTCGCAATAGCGCAGTACTTCGATTATTTGGGGGCTGGTTTTGGTGACAAGAAAGGGATAAGTAGCGTAAATAAAGCCGGGAGATTTATCACCTGAAATTCCGCCAGACTGAAGTTTAAAGCGCCCATCCAGACGATAGCACCGTTCGAGGTTGGCGGAAGTGGTCAGAGGCATTTTACTTTTTTTGGCCGTCGTTTGGTTCGTTCAGGTTGGCGGTAGCGAGGCGGGCAGCGCGCTCGGCTTTAGCCTTGTCAGTGTCTTGCGAACGGCGCTCCATCGTTT
>JBBQXW010000018.1:0-44413 GCA_038209275.1 Chloroflexia bacterium
AAACTGTTATACTCATGGTGAATACTCCTTTTGGTTAAAGTGGGGTTTAGGCACTCTAACTTTATCATTTAGGAGTATTCTTTGCTAGACCCCGGCGGCTTTGCCACCCCTTTTCCATTTCCTTACAGTTTCATACGCTACCCTGGTTTCGCGTTACTCACTAATTAAAGGTTTTATGCTATAATTATGTTAACAGCCTATCGGCTGGCAACCAAAGCAGCAAGCAGGGACACCATTGCCCAATATTTAACAAAGCGGCAAGATTAGTGCAACCGGCTTTTGTCTCATCCGTTTTAATTTCAGAAGGTTTTTCTGAGAACACGGAGGTTTTTGAGACGGAGGTTCGGTTCTTGACAGTAGAAATTTACGCTATACCACCCATAACTTTACCCACGACTTACAAAGGCCCGCATAGCGGCCTGGTAGAAGGGCTAAACGTGTTATCGGATGAAAGCACCTGGGTCGAGCGGGTGCGGCAAGGAGACGAAGCCGCTTTCGCTGCGATCTATGAACGCTATCAAAAACCTATTTTCGGCCTGGTTTACCGGCTGATGGGAAACCCTGACGATGCTTTCGACATCACCCAGGATGTCTTTGTGAAAGCTTACAAAGGGCTTGTTAAAATTTCTCCTGATACCGAGCTAAATTTATCGGCCTGGCTACACCGAATTGCCTCAAATGCCTGTATGGACGTATTGCGGCGGCGTAAAATCGTGCGCTGGCTACCCTGGGATCCGGCAGAACACGCCAACATCACCCCGGCAGACGATTCGGATGAGCCAGAGCGCAATTTGCTGGCAGGCGAAACCCGTGAACAGGTACAGGCCGTTCTCAACCAAATGTCGGACAAATACCGACTTGTTCTGGTTTTACGCGAGTACCAGGAAATGTCGTGTGAAGAGATTGCAGTTGTAATGAAGACATCACGAGCAGCCGTCAAGTCGCTGCTTTTTCGGGCCAGGGAACAATTCCGCGAAGTTTACCTTGAAATGGAACGCAATGGCGGTTTCAAGAGTAATGGTACTAACGTGACTACTACCCGGCGGCGGGGCAGAAAAGGAGGGTCGCGCTGATGAGTCCAGAATGTAAGCGCATCCGTCCACTCCTCTCGCCTTACTTTGACGGGGAAACCGACGATAACGAAACGCAATTGGTACGCCAGCATTTGCCCGGCTGTCCCGATTGTCAGGCCGAACTGGATGATTACCGACTGATTCGGACACAATTCAGTCGAACGCGGCATCCTTCCGCACCGCCGGAATTGCGCCGGGCGGTGCTGGCAGAAGTTCATGCGGTTCGCACCGGCACTGCCCGGCAGCGCGGTTTTGGGCTTAATCCGGCCTTGCGCTTTGCTCCGCTAATTGGTGGCATTGCCACGATAGCGGTAGCGGTAATTTTGCTGGTGATAGCGCTGGGCAACAATAACAAGCCAACTGTCGAGGTAGCAGACGTTATGCCCGCCGCCGACGGCAGTGCTTTGGTCACTTTTAACCAATCCATAAATTCGGATGTGCTTGAAAAAAATCCTGACTTGCTTCAGATTACTGATGCTAAAGGCAAGAAAATCGAAGCGGACGTGAAAAAGATTGACGACAAAACCATCCGGCTAATGCCCAAGCAAAGTGAGATTACCGCGCCGGACGAGCCTATAAAAGTTACCGCCAATAATAAAAATGGCAACCAGCCACCTATTGTCGCCGCGCTACCGCCACAGCCAACCGCTACTTTGACCCGCGCCCCGGCTACGCCCACCACTCGCTCGGCCCAAACTAGCCAGGCTGCCCAAACAACGGTGGCAAACAATCCAACTACGGCGGCTGGTGCTACCGCAACGCCGTTGCGCACTACGGCGGCAGTTACTACCGCCGCAGCCGTTACACCTGTGCCTGTTGCCACACCAACGGTCACGGCTGGCACGACCGTAACACCAACCGTCGGAGCAACCACTACAGTAACGACGACAATCGGGCCAACCGTAACGGGAAGCCCTGGTGTCACTACTACCACTACCGTAACGCCAACCGTAGCCACTACCCCAACAGCGGGTACTACCACAAGTCCAACTGCCGAAACAAGCTGCGCTATCAGCCCGATACGCGGCTTTGGCAAGGTTTATAAAGAACAGACCAATCTTGCTCAAAGTTTAGGCTGCCCCATTGAGCAGGAGCGGCAGGCAACTTTAGCGTATCAGGCTTTTAACGGCGGCACGATGCTCTACGACCAGCGCAGCAATCGCATTTATGTAATGTACAAAAGCAATTCGCGCTTTGAAAGTTTTAGTAACACTTTCCAGGAAGGCGAACCTACCCCCGCACCCGTCACCGCCCCTGCCTGTAGCACACCACCAGGCCGGGGTTTTGGCAAAATCTGGTTTAGCAACCCCTCGGTGCGTCAGGTTCTGGGCTGTCCACTTGCGCCCGAAAACAGCAGCAGCCTGGCGGCTACCGAAAGTTACGAGCGTGGCGCAATGTATTCTTATCCAACCGCTACTAACGGCAAGCGTATCTATGTATTGCTTAATAATGGCAATTACTTCGATCTCGCCGACACTTTTGCCGGGTAAATTTTTATACAGTTTAAATTTAGAGAAACCACCAGGCATTTGAAAATTTTGCAAAATTTTCAAATGCCTGGTGGTTTTCTGATTATGAGGCTTGCATAAGAAGATTTAGGAACAATTGACCCGCCGCACTGTATCAGTTAAAATGTAGTAGGAATAAGTTAACAAATTAACAAAAGTGAAAGTGAAACTCAAATGTTTGGTTCTGGCGGGGCGGGCTTACGACTTTTTACCTTCCGGGGTGTCCCGGTTGAATTAGATATATTTGCGATTTTCCTGATTGCGATTTATGCTTTTAGTATTGGCAACGGGGTAGGACTAGGGGTAGGACTGGCGGTATCGCTCGGTATTTTCGGCTCAATTTTGGTTCACGAAATCTCGCACGCCGTCATTGGTACGTGGATGGGGGCGCGAGTTACGGGTATCAAGCTCAATGTGTTGGGCGGTGCAACTTATTTCGCCTCCAAACCAGCTTCGTATCCTAAAGATATGTTTATTTCGCTGGCTGGTCCGGCATCCAATCTAATTTTGTGGCAGATTTGTGATATTGCCTTCAAAACTTTGGAGCAGCAAAGCAATTTTGATTCGGTTGAAGTATTGTATATTTTGTTTTATCTGAGTAGAGCCAACCTTTTTCTGGGCATCTTCAACGCCCTGCCCGCTTTCCCCCTTGATGGCGGACAGGCGCTCCATGCACTACTAATGTGGATTACTCGCCGCGAAAAACTGGCGGCGGGCGTTATTATGGTACTCGGCGTAATTTCTGCTGCTGGTATTCTTTACTGGTACACTAACGGCTTCAATATTCGGAGCGTCGGCATTAGTTTGATTTTTGCCCTGTTTATTGCCTACTGGATTGCCAGCAGTTCGATAGCACTCTACCGACAGGCCGCTTCTCCCGCTAGACCCGCGCCAACCCCGCGCCAGCGCGCCGAAATGCAGCAACACGAAGCAGAACGCCGGGCCAAATCGCATCCCGGTACAGTAGTCTTCGAGCAAGGCAAAACCGCTTTACTAAGCCACGAATATTCACAGGCTATTCAAAAATTTAGCGAAGCACTACAAATCGAGCCGGACGAGATTACTTACCTGGATTATCGGGCCTATACTTTTGTCCAGATGGGCGAATCCAGCCAGGCACTAGCCGATTATAATCGTTTGCTCGAAATTGCTCCCAAACGAGCCGATTTTTACACCGCCCGCGCTCAGGTCTATTTTCAAATTGGCAACCACGAAGCCGCCCGCGCCGATGTTGAGCAAGCCTTGAACCTCAACCCGACCGAAGGATTAGCGCTGGAACTAAAGCAAAAATTGGTTGGAGTAGGTGGGTAATGTTTCAACTTCTTCTTGGCTTTTCTTTATATTATTCGCCAGTTTTGATTAAATAATAACCTCAATTAAGAAACAGCTTACAATTCACAAAGATTGTGGAACTCGCAAGCAATAGCTACATTTCGCTATGATTAAATTAAATATGCCTGTATATAACTTTAAATATAGATAGAGAATTTTAACCTGCAAAGCGACCTCATCTACTAAGATTTAAATTTAATACCGCTCAAAAAATCGAGGGCACAGCCCTCTCCTACAGCGATTTTGCCCTTATTTGAACGGTATTAGATTTAAATTGCTATATTTAATTTTTTGATGATTTTATATCAAATCTATTGACAATTTTTAATATAAGAGTACAATGAAATTAGCCGAATTCGGCATACATGGGTTGTGCTTACATTTATCAGTAGTTGATATTACTGTCTATTGTTCTAGACCTTGAAAAGCTAATATTTAAACTCTAGTTTGCTATAACTTGAAAATTAGTTTGGTGTAATTTGTAATTACCCCTTAAAACTTTTAGTTTGGTGCAAATAAACCAGGGTTATTAGCCACGCCTTTTGAGAACGCAAAGGCTGAGTTTTGCTTTGAGTAAAAAAGGGTTCACTTTAGATTTCAATATAGGAAGTCTAACCAAAAACAGTGAAGTTTATCACGGAGGTGACATGTTGAGAAAGATTGGTGGTTTTAAATTTAGAGGTAGCTCTAATAAGGGTTTCAGACAGAGCTATCGCGCCCCCTGGAAGGTAATTCCAGCGCTTGGGCTGCTGATTATGACGCTAGTAATGGGGGGCTTACCAGCACTAGCCGACAGTCTTACGATTAATTTTGAGACTTACGCCGTTGGCACGGTCAACGGTCAGGACGGCTGGAGTAGCACAGGCGCTGCTGGCTCAGGTTGCGCCGTCTACGACCACGCGATTGTCAGCAATAGTGGCGCGCCCGCTTCATTTGGCACCAAGAGCTTGCGAATGTCGAACGCCGTAACGAGCGGTTGTTTTAGCGACCAGACCTTTTCAAAATCGCTGGCAAACGAAGCTGGCGAAACCAGCGCCCAGAACGGCGGTATGTCAGGCGGCACCCGCCAGAATTATTTCGAGGCTCAGTGGGATTTTGCCTCAACCGTACCCGGTGCCGAGCAGCCCGGCCTTTCGGTAGTAGCCAGCCCAGACCGGGGCGATGGCGCTCGGATGAGCTGGGTACAGATGAGGGACACGTCGGCTGGCCTGGAAATCAATTTCAATGATTACCAGCGCAGCAACGACCCAACCTGTAGCAACACTATTGGTGGTTTTGTGCAGACCACTATCGCCACTGGACTTGATCGCACCCTGCCACACAAAATCAAAATTACGATGGCTTTTGCGGACGGCTCGGCTAACGATTTAGTTCGAGTTTACGTAGATGGCGCTTTGATGCACACCGGGACTAGCTGGGAAGATTATTACCGCGACTGCGAACCTAATTCGACGACCCGCACGGTAGATTCGTTGCTATTCCGCACGGGCGGTACAGCAGCCCCAGCAACAGCAGGTAAAGGCTTTTTGATTGATAATATCACCCTGCTCTCTGGCGCTGCTCCACAATGCACCACCGTTTGCTACGTCAACGGCACGACGGGCAACGATGCCGATAGCGGCGCGACCCCAACTACCGCCAAAAAGACCATTCAAGCCGCCCTTAACGTGGTTAGCACTGGCGGTACGGTCAACGTTGCTGCCGGAACTTATCCCGAACAGCTTACCATTAGCCGCAGCGTCAACTTGCTAGGCGCAGGGACTGGCGCAACCATCGTAGATGGCGTAACTGGCACTAATGCGGGTATTTCGTTAGCGGGCGGTACGAGCGGAGTTACTGTTAAGAAATTGACGATTACCCGCTTCGATGTTGGTATTGCGCTACCAACTGGCCCATTGAGCAGCTTACTGTTTGAAGACCTTGAGACCATCTCGAACAGTCGGCATGGTATCTTCAGTCAGGCTTTCAGCATCACCGATTTAGTGGTGCGGCGGGTCAATTCGTCCAACAATAACCAGAATTGTACCCCGGCGGGTTTCTCCGGGCGCGGCATCTGGATTATCAACGGCACCAAGACCAACATCACGATTGAAGATGGCACTTTCAACAACAACTGTCTGGTTGGAATTGACATCAGCGACGGCAACGTCACTGGCACAAAAATTACTGGCAACACCGTCATTGGCAATGGCGATGCGGGCATTGGTGTGCTGGGCGCACAGGGGCCAGGCTCGAACCTGGTTGCCAACAACACCGTCACCAACAACGGACGCTTTGGCATTGAAATCAAAGTACCGAACGGCAACGGAGCCAGCAGTGGCCCAGGTAGCGTCGTAGTATCGGGCAACGTAGTCATGCGCACCGTCGCAGCTACCGATGCCCGTGATTACGCTGGTATCGCGGTTATTCGGCGCTCTGGCAATAGCAGCGTTAATGCTGACCAGCCAACCGGCGTGGTTGTCACTGCCAACGAAGTAAGCGGCTTCACCCGCAAGCCGAGCGGCTCAACTGGCGATGGTTTTGGCATCGTGGTCGAGGGTCTGAACCAGACCGTTACCAACAATAAAGTCACGGGCAATAACGTCGGCATTCAGGTGCAGGGCGGCAATGTCGCTAACACCCAGAGTACCGATTTCTTTGACCGGGGCGATGCAGCGCAAGGTAGCGCGGCAGTCAACCTCAACTCGATTAGCGGCAATAATATCGGGTTGCGCGTCGTTGGCAACGCCAGCGCCGATGGCACGAACAACTGGTGGGGCAGCCCAACCGGGCCGAGCAATGCCGCAAATCCGGGCGGCACGGGCGATAGCGTGGTTGGCAACGCCACTTTCGCGCCCTGGCTCTGCGACGGCACCGATACTTTGCCGTTGATAGTCGGCTTCCAGCCCAACGCCAGTAATAAGTGCGGCATTGCCACCAGGCTAGTCTTCTCGACCCAACCCGGCGGTGCAGCCCAAAATCAGCCGCTCAATCCGCAGCCCGTCGTCACGGCGGTGGATAACGCTGGTAATCGGGCCTACAACTTCAGTGGCTCGGTAACAGTCACCATCGGCACTAATCCGAGCAGTGGTACGCTGGCTGGCACGACTATGGTTAACGCGCTCAACGGGGTAGCAACCTTTACCAACCTTTCGATTAATAATGCTGGTAACGGTTATACTCTGGTAGCTTCGGCCTCCGGCCTGGGTTCAGTGACAAGCAATCCGTTTAACATCGGTGATATGACTCCGCCCACCACAACCGCGACAACTGTACCTCCGCTACCAGCTTCGGGTTGGTACACTGGCACGGTTAAAGTAACGCTGACCGCGACCGATAACCCTGGCGGTTCGGGCGTGAAGCAGATTACTTACAGCGCGACTGGCGCACAAACCATTGCACCTACCACTGTAATGAGTTCAACCGTCAGCTTTAATATCACGGCAGAAGGCGTTACCACTATCAAATACTCTGCTCAGGATATTGCTGGAAACAACGAACCGCAAAAGACGCTGGTCATCAAGATAGACAAAACTGCTCCTACGTTTGAAATCTATTTTGACCGACCCAGCAAGCATTTGAAGATTAAGACGGTGGATAGCGGCAGTGGCGCAGCGACGGCGGACATCACGATTGTCAGCACCAACAGCGACATTATGAACCCGCCGCCGTATGTGTTGACTGATAGCGCTGGTAATACTATCAAAATCTACCTGCGGCGCATTATCAGCAACAACAACGATACCTTCGCGGGAGTCGAGTTCTCCAAAATCGAGACCACTAGCGGTGGCACAACTACGACGCTGAACCTGGAAAATCCGTACAACGAAAACGCCTTCAAAGTAGATTATAGTTTCGTAAACGGCAACTATCTCTACATCAACCAGAGTTTCAACGTCCAGAACACCAGCCAGCAACCCGGCTTTACCTCGTCGGCTAACTGGAAGGCTTCGACCAACAAAACCGGCGTTACCTACAAGCGACACAATCAGGCGCAGGTGACGCGCACCGACAACGGCTTTACCACCCTGCGTGGTATCTTCAAAAACGGCAAGCTGGATTTCATCGTCTAGCCCACCCGCCAGCTCAAACCTGAGAAACAAAACAGGGAAGCGCATCCAAGATGCGCTTCCCTGTTTTGTTTCTCAATCCTCCGTCCTCAGTCCTCGTTCCTACTGTAAGCGGTGGGGGCCTTGGAGGCGACGAATATTGTTGTGGCAGGTTTGCTTGAGAATTTCAACCGACAGGTCTTCGATATATTGGTCAGGGCGAGTTTTTTCCAGGATACCAAGCGCGTTACGGTATTCGCGCAAGGCGTTGCGGTGGTGATTGCGCTTGTCCCAGATGTCGCCCAACCGCATGTGGGCAATAACCGAGTCAAAATTGATATAGATAGTATGCTGAAACTCTCTAATAGCATCGTCAATCTGGTTTTTGCGGTGATATATCATCGCCAGCAACAGATGGGCCGATTCGGATAGCGAATTAAGTTCAATCGCCCGGCGGCTCAATTCTTCCGCCGTATCATAATCGCCCATTTTCACTTTTAGCTGGGCGACTGCGCACAGCACATCCACTTCATTTGGCCCTAGCACCAATGCCTCATTCAAAACCCGCTCGGCCTTCTCAAATTCGTGCAGTTCCATGTAGCCCAGCCCTTCGTCCAGCGTGGTTTTCCAGGCAGGAACGGTGGCGGGCGCAGAGGGGTTGGGGGTAGGTTGAGACGCAGGTAACGCCGTGTTGAGAAGGTCGCTCAAAGGTGGGGTAACAGGGCTGCGACGATTATTTTTGGGCGGTTCTTTAGCACTACTTTCGCTCGGACGCGCAGCCGAATCGGACGGATTTAACGGGGTGGTTGACCGCAATTTATCCTTAACCGGGGGCGGTTCTTTTAATGGCTCGGTTGAAGAAGCTAATTTATCAGTCTGGGCGGGGTGACGTTCGGGTGCAACTTCGGTTTCCAGCTTTCGCTCAATAAGCGGGCCTGTACTTGGTTGGTTGCGGTTGCGTCGAAGAGAAGGCGGGTCGCCGGGGTAAGGTTTTTGATAATAAAAAGTCCCGTCAGTATTAATCAGTCGGAAGCGCTCGGATACCTGCCAGAGCATTTCGCTAAAACCAATAAACAAAAAGCCCCCAGGAGTGAGCGATTGGTAGATATTTTCAATAACCTGCCGGGTCACTTCGGGCGAGAAATAAATCATCACATTCTCGCACATTACCAGATCAAACGTATTGACCTTATCAGTCGGATAATTTGGAGTAGCTAAATTAAAGAGGCCAAACTGCACCAGCGAACTAACCTCCGGCGAAATTTCGTAGGCTATACCATGATTAGCGCGAAGCGGGGGCGTGTGGCCGGGCGTGACCACATGGGCCGGGTTGAGCGGGGCAGTCGCCACGTTTGCCGAAGTAATTGAATTAAAAAAGCGCTTGATGTAGAATTGATAATCTGTATTATCTTTAAGACCGCGCAAATCTTCACGCCGAAAGCGCCCATTACGAGCTACCTGCAATACCTTTTCGCTAATATCACTGGCAACAATTTCCACCTTCCAGCCGCGTAAATCGCCTGGCCCGGTTGCTATCCGTTCACCGCGCTCTTCCAGCATTTTTATCACTAGCATTGCCAGCGAATAAGGTTCTTGCCCGGTGGAACAACCGGCGCTCCAAAAGCGCAGCTGACGTTTTGCGGCGTTGCGGCGCAGCAAGCGCGGCAAAACTTCATTCCGTAACGCTTCAAAATGCTCCTTATGACGGAAAAAACTGGTTTCGTTTACTACCAACGCCTCAATCAGCCGATTAAATTCGCTCTGAGCCGGTTCGCGCAGCCGGAGTCGGGCCGTGCCGGTGCGCCCGGTGATAAGGTGAAAGTAAGTTTCAAAATTCACTGAGCCGGTGGCGTTTATTCGCTCGGATACCGTATTGCGTACCACCGAATACTTAGTATCGTCAAAAAAAAGCCCCATCGTTTCGAGCAGCAAATTGCGCAGCCGCAGAAAATCCGCTTGCGCTAAATCGAGGGGAGGCTGCCCAAATTGTGGATTCATCGGCGCAACCCTCCATTATAAGACGGGCCACGCTCCTCCGCCATTTGTAATAATTGTACCAACCGGGCGGCTATGTTGTTCAGCCCTTTTATTTCGCGGGCCGCCCCATTGTCGGTGGCAGCTTTGGGCATACCATAAATCAGGCTGCTGGTTTCGTCCTGGGCAATTGTATATGCTCCAGCCTGCGCCATCGCCAGCAGGCCGTTTGCGCCATCGTTACCCATCCCGGTCAAAACCAGGCCAATAGCACGATTACCATAAAACTGGCCTACCGAACGCATCATTACATCGGCACTGGGCCGAATCAGGTGCAGCGCCCCATCTTTAGTCGCCACAATCTGCCCATTGGGATTAATTACCATATCGCGCCCATCAGGAGCCACCAGCACCAAACCAGGTGTAACCCGGTCGCCGTTTTGGGCCATCTTGATTTGCAAGGCGGTTTCTCGTTGCAACCAATCTACCAATCCCTGAGTAAAACCGTCCGAAATGTGCTGGACAATCAGCATACCGCAGGGCAAATTGGACGGCAAAGCCTGTAAAATCCGCAGCAAGGCAGTCGGCCCGCCAGTAGAACTGGCAATAGCGATTGCCTGATAAAAAGGGTTGGCCGGAAAATCCGCTTGGATTATTTCGGGTTCGCCGGGTTTACGTCGGGCCGGTAGGGGTTTGATGCTACCACCAAAGCGGTCTGGCGGTGGTTTTGGGCCGACTCTATCAAGCGGGCTAGTAGCGGGTTTTTGGGGCGCTGGCAGATACCCAAATTTATCGGGATTTGAAGGCGCAAGCGGTGGTTTTGGGGAGAGTGGTGGTAGGGTCAAAGCTTTAGTGTGATTGCGTCGCCCGCGCAAATGGGTAATTACTTTTACCCCGGCAAGCAACTTTACCCTGGCGACTAACTCGCGTTGCTGTTGCGCCCACTGCCCCTCATTGGTTAGCGAAGGTTTCTCGATAACATCGAGTGCGCCCGCTTCCAGCATCCGCAACGAAATTTGGACATCTTCTTTGAGGCTACTGCTGGTAATAACTAAAATAGGGGTAGGGTAATCCGCCATTATCCGTTCAACCGTCTCGAAGCCGTCCATTATCGGCATATAGACATCCATCGTAATCAGGTCGGGTGAAAGACGGGGTAACAGAGTAAGGGCTTCCTGTCCATTCCGGGCCACACCAACAACGTGCAGCTTTGTGTCACTTTCAAGCGCTTGCGTCAAAATATCGCTGGCTATTTCACTGTCTTCGACTATGAGTATTTTCAGCGCAGACATAATGTTGTACTACTAATTCAGGCTTGGATTTGTTCCATTAGTGGTGCCTTCTTCATCCAGACCACGCAATCGGAAAACCAATTTCACGCGATAGGGCAAATCGAGCAGGTCAAATTCCTTGACCAGATAGTCATCTGCGCCTACCCGAAAACCAGCCAGCTTTTCTTTAATATTGCCACGCGAACTTAGCATAACTATCGGCAAAGATTGAGTTTCGGCTTTTTCGCGCAAGCGACGGCAAACCTCGAAGCCATCAATTCCCGGCATATAGACATCAAGTATCATCAAATCGGGAATATCAATTGAAACTTTATCCAGGGCTTCTTCACCACTGTACGCCAGTTGTACATCGTAATTATTTGCTTCTAGTTTGGCCTTGACTGCCTCTGCTACCAGGGCGCTATCATCCACCACCAGAATTTTCCGCTTTGACATTATAGTTGTTCTCCTCAAAATATCCCGATTCTCTAACTCGTTAAATATTCTATTGTATCCAGCAAATTAGTTTGGCTGAAATCACCTTTGGTAATATAGGCTTGCGCTCCGGCTTCAATTCCCCGTCGCTTATTTTCTTCACTGTTAAGTGATGATACTATTATAACAGGTAATGCCCGCAATTCGGGTGAAGCTTTGATTTTGGTTGTAAGTTCAAAACCATTCATGCGGGGCATTTCTACGTCGCTGACGATTAAGTCATAAATATTATTGCGTTGGAGCATATCCAGCGCTATTGTGCCATCGTCGGCGAGTTCCACGATATAACCCTGAGCTTCCAAAATACTTTTTTCCAGCTCACGGGTAGTAATACTATCATCTACTACCAAAATACGCTTGCGGGGCGCTTGCTTATCGCGATTGCGCCGCAGCCCGCTGCGCGTAATTCCCCGCGCCGCACTAATCAGGTTCGGCACATCCAGTATCATCACCACGCGCCCATCGCCCATAATCGTCGCGCTATTGACGTATTGTACCTTTTTAAGGAGTGGACTGAGGCTTTTGATAACCACTTCGGTTTCATCCACCAGTTCATCCACCAAAAAACAGACCCGCCTATCGCCCGTCCCTACCACCACCGCCGGAAGGCGCTCAAACGACATCCGTTGCACCCCGGCCCGTTCCCGGTTGCTAAGTTGCATCTGCAAAATGCGGGATTGGGCGCTGGCATCCGCCAGCGTCAGGCCCACAAAACCGTCGCCCAATGTTGCGGCAAGCGCCTGTTTGGGTTGGGCCATCCCGCCGTTGCCATTGCCATTACCATTGCCGTAACTATAGCCATTACTTGCCATTGCCGGAGAAGGCGCTGTCTCGTTCAGAGTGGCTTTGCCCATCCGCAAATAGCGAAAAAGCGGATGATTGGAATGGGACTGCGGCCCCAATAATTCTTCCAGCTTGACCAATGGCACAAGATAGTTACGATGCAATATAACATCTCGTCCTTCTCGGCTCAATACTTCATCCGAACTGAGATAAATTAATTCTTCAATCGAGGGAGCCGGAATAGCGAAAAGGTCATCTACTACCCGCACCAGCAAAGCTCGGCTGGTCGCCAGGGTTAGCGGCACGCGCAAAGTAATCGTAGTCCCCAGTCCTTTTTGGCTGGCAACCTGTACCTGTCCACCCAGGCGGTCTAAATTATTCTTGACGATTTCCATACCGACCCCGCGCCCACTGATGTCGGTAATGATCAGAGCGGTAGTAAAGCCCGGCTCGTAAATCAAATTTGTTATCTCATCATCGGGTGTCGCCAGCGCCTTTGCTTCGCTCATCAGTTTTTTGCTGACGGCAGTTTGCCGGATTTTCTGCGGGTCTATTCCGGCACCGTCTTCTGTCACCTGAATCGAAACATAGCCGCCTTCCTGTGACGCTGCAACGGTCAGACGACCAGCAGGCAATTTACCCGCCTTAATACGTATCTCCGGCTTTTCAATCCCATGGTCGAGCGCGTTACGCACGATGTGAATAAGTGGGTCTTTGATGCCTTCCAGCACCTTCTTGTCCAGTTCAATGTCGCCGCCTTGCATAATAAAAATCGGTTGCTCTCGTCCGTTTTGCCGGGCAACATCGCGCACCAGGCGGGGAAAATCCTGGTAAATCGTTTCCAGAGGCAACATACGAATACTCAGTACGTTATTCTCAAGCTCGTCCACGCGATTTTGTAACTGGCTGGTATGCTCTTCGTAGTCGCGCAAGGTATTTTTGACTAGATTATCAATTTCCTGGTCAACCGACTGAGTTTGCGCCAGCGCGTCGCGCAAGTCGAGGTTAGCTGCTAAATCTTCGCTTTCACGCCCGGCGGTTGAAGCCAGCAAATTGCGAACTGGTGTAATCAAGCGTTGCTTGGTGCGTAGCAATTCTTGCAGCTTCCGCAAATTGTTCAGAGTCGCTTCGGCTTCCATCTTGCCCAGCACCAGTTCGCCCGCAATATTCATCAAGTCATCAAGCTTGCGCACCGCTACTCGAATCACATCGTCGTTCAGGCTGGCGATAGGTCGGGCTGGGGCAGGTGTATTGCCGACGGCAGCAGTAGTGGCTACTGCCGGAGCAATTTCGGCCTCGTCTTTTGCCGCTTCGGGATGGGCTACCGCCTTTAAGCGGGCCGTTAACCCCTGCACATCGGTTTCAAATCGTTCGCCGCGCTGCCAGCCTTCCAGCATACTGCCCAGCGTATCAATCGCTTCAAAGAGCAAATCGGTAGTTTCTGGCCCGATGGTCAAATTGCCATCACGTAGCTCCGAAAAAATATCTTCCATGCCGCCCGAAATAGTAACTACATCTTTAAAGCCAATTAGCCCACCACCACCTTTAATATTATGGGCGGCCCGGAAAATCTCGTTAATAATAGCCTTGTTGCTCTGGTCGCGCTCCAAATCTACCAACCGACGTTGCAGCGTCAGCAAATGGGTATCGGCTTCTTCCTTAAATTTGCCATTATACTTCGGAAGCGGCTTATCGCTATTGGTTACAGGCTTTGTCGTGATGGTGGGCAAGGCTATCGGAGGTGGCGCAGTCGTTATTTCTGCCTCCTCTAGCCTCGCTACTATCGGCGGTACTGCTGGTTGCATCACCAATTGCAAGCGCCGGATTAAATCTGGTACATCAAACACCAGTTTTTCACCACGCAAAAACGCTTCAATCGAATTAGTAATAGTATCAGTCGCTTCAAACAGCAAATCGTTAGTATCCGGCTCGATGGTCAGGTTGCCTTCGCGCAATTCGCCGAAAATATCTTCCATGGCGCTGGCAATATCGCTGATTTCGCTAAAGCCCATCATGCGGGAACTGCCTTTAATCGTATGAGCCGCACGAAAAATCTCCCGAATATAGTCCTGATTCTTCGGGTCGCGCTCAAGGTCAATCAAACGCTGCTGCAAATTAAGCAGATGAGTATCGGCTTCCTCTTTAAATTTAGTTAGCAGCCTGCGCCGGGTATCTTCTAAACTCATTGCCTACACTCTAGTTCTATTCGGTCTATCGTTTGCCGAATTAAACCGACCACTTCCGGCTCTAGCTGAAGAGTATGGTTGTTCAAGCCAAGTATAGTTAATTCCAACCTAACGGCGATTTCATCCTGCCACCTAATTTGCCCGTCCAACATTCGTATTGTCCCCATATTACCCTTTATAGTGTGGCACGAAATAACCATTGCCTTTAGCATCTCTTCCGTGGCGGTATCATCATTAAATAATTCTTCCAGACGGCTCAGGTAACTTCGTAGCAACTCCAATTGTCGGATAGTTTCAACCTTGAATTTATAGAATAATCGCTGCCTTCGCTCCTCTGATAACATCATACTATATCCGAATCTGGTTGCCTGAACCTGTGTCGTGAAAATTAACCTTTTACTAAAAGCAACAGTGCCTCGATTTGCACTTTAACGGCGGCACGTTCTGTTTCGTCAAAACCGCCCGGTTCGAAATAAGCCTGGTTTAGCTGCTCTTCCAATAGTTGCGCTTGTTCGCCTATCTCCATCAGCCCGACCATACGGGCTGACCCTTTCATACTATGAGCATGGCGATAAAGTTCGCGCAACGCCTGCTGTTCTTTTTCCGCTTCTTCCTGGGTGCTGGTTTGACCTAATTCAAGCGGCAAAAGTGACAAACCCTGACTAATCGCGTGCAGATGCGTTTCCGCATCCTGCCGGAAGCGGGCCACCCATTCCGGGCGGATTATTCGTTCGGGCTGGAAAGAAGGCACGTTATCAGCCTCAGCTTTTTCGTTAATACTCTCGTAACTACGCCGTACTTTGCGACTGTCACCCTGACGAAGGAAGGGTCGTGGCTCTACCACAAGCACCTTACTTCGGCAACCAGAGATGCTTCGTTCCTCACACCCCGTAAAGGGGCGTGACAAAGGTGAGTAGTCAAATACTCTCGCTCATCAGTGAAATTTTATTTCACCGAAAAATTAAGTTCCCTTTTTTCGTAGGGGCGAATCGCATACGCCCTTGAACGCTGTGCCGGGTCAAAAAAGGCGTATGCGATTCGCCCCTACCAGAGCCGGAAGTTAATTCTTTAGGTTGCCTTAGTTTAAGATACGTTGCCGCAAGATTTCCAAATTGAGTAACATTACTGGAATACGCTCATCTCCTGGTTTGACCTCGCGCTTCAACTCCCCTGCTTTGCTGCTGTAGCGGTTCAGGCTGAAAGTTGGTGTAATCGGTACAGTGGCAACTGGCGGCATAATCACACCCAGTTCACTCAAACTATCTTCAATTTGCAGGCTGTCCAATACGTTGTCGCCCAAACCTTGCATAGCGTGTTGTTCTTGTAATATTGTACGCGCGACCAGCACCGCACTCCATATAAGCTTGCCCAGGCGCTTTTGAAAGAGCCAGCCAGGGACAGGCCGCATATCCTCTAACGTAGCCGAAGTAATCGCCGCAATATCATCGCAAGCTATTCCAAAAGGTTGCACAATCTCGCCAGAGGGCATAATCTGCCCACTCAAAAGTATTTGGCTGCGCTCTATCGGCTCTACCGGCGGCAAATGTAACATTCGGGCCAGTTCCAATACCCGCAGAGGCGCGCCCCGGTACTCAATCTCGCCCCATTCGCGTCCGCCGTTTTTGTCAGGTCGTCGTAGCAACTTGACCCCATGCACATCCGGGCGCACAATGTTATAAACCTGACTCATCAGCAACCCAAAAGGCTGATGCGCCACCCTCACCAAAATCAGCTCAACCCGATTTGAATTTTGAGTTTTGGTCGAAGACCACCCCGGCGGGGCGAATTTTGAATTTTGAGTTAAATGCAAGCTTTGTTCTAACACGTTTCGCCTTCAGGTGATTAATGAGTCGGTAACAAAAATTGTGCTTATAAACTATGTTCGACCCTCAGTTATTTAGAGCCTGTCTAACAATGGTCACGCCCCTTCACGGGGTGTGAGGAACGAAGCATCTCAGTCTACCAGCTTTCGAGTTCAAGCCGAGATGCTTCGTTCCTCAGCATGACCACTTAAATCATTTATTAGACACGTTCTCAGCGTTTTTTAACTCAAAATTCAAAATTCAAAATTCAAAACTATTCGCCTTCGCTAACGGCCTGAAGGATAGCATCCAGATTAAGTAGGCCAAGCAAGCGATTATCTACGCTTAGTTCGCTACGAATATAGTTTGAAATATCTTTGTTGCTACGAAGCTGGCCTTCCAGTTCGCGTTCGCGCACCTCTTTTACTTCGGTCATCGAGTCTACCAGAATAGCAAAAGTATATTGCTCGTGGTTCACAATTACGAAGCGAGCGGCACGGGTCGGCATCTGCGGCTCAAGGCTCAGTAATTCGTGAATATCAATCAAAGGATAAATCGCGCTTTTATGATTGATAACCCCAAGTACATTCCGGCTCGTTCCCGGCACGGGCGTTACATCAAGCAGCCGCGACACCAGTTTGACCTGCTCCAACGTCAGCGCATACCATTCCTCGCCCAAATTAAAGGTGAGCAATGAAACAAGCGGCTCCTGGTCTTGCTCGTTCTGGAAGGCATTAGCCCGCCTTTGCAATTCCAGCATTAGCCGCTCGGCTTCGGACGGTAGTTCGGGCGAGTTTGACCCAAATTGAAAATCGCTCATCAGTTCAATTCTTGCTATCTTCTTAATTTTTATTTAAGTCCGGGTTAGATTTTAGGGGCGCTAAACTGTTTAAGCCACGCCCGGTCTCATCATAACCTGCTGTCCCGTTACTGGCTGAATTGGTGTGACCGTTACCGTTCGAGGCAGGCGTGGACGAATTATTATTAGTGTTGGTACGCCTGAGCGGACGAATCTCAATCTGGTTATTTTCAATATTTTGAATTAGCTCTTTGAGTTTATTGACACTTTTAATTGGTCGCCGCCTGACCTGTACCCCTTTTAGCCGCTCGTATTCGCGGATATGGCCCAGCCCATTGGTACCGTTGCCAACCCGCAGATAGGTCGCACCCAGGTGAAAGTGAGCCATAAAGTGATCGGGTTTCTGGATAATAACCTTTTCCAGCAAATGAATCGTGTCGTCCAGTCGCCCGGTTTCCTTGTAAGCCACCGCCAGGAAATAGGCAGTTTCCATATCTTCGGGCTGACTTTTGTAGACCGCTTCAAAAGCTTCTGCCGCTTCGTAGAAACGTCCGCGCTTGAGATACAAAATGCCCAAATCGTAGCGGGCTTCCTGCCACTGTTCGTCCAGTTCAACCGCTTTTTGCCACACTTTTAGCGCCCGTGCTTCATAGCCGACGCTGAGTAAAGCCCGCCCCAATCGGTAATGTACCTGCGGCTCGGCGGGAATAAGCTTGGCGGCGCGCTCGAAGGCTTTAATTGCCAGCGCCATCTGGCCCAGGTCGGTCAATACAATGCCCAGACTAAGAAAAATCACGCCATCATTGGGCTGAATACGGGCGCACTGCACCAGCGTATGATAACTTTCTTTAAGCCGTTGCAACGCACGATAGGCCAGACCCAGCTTGTAGCGGGCGGCAATAAAGTTCGGGTCGTCGCGCAACACCCATTTATATTCACTGATAGCCCGTTCCCATTCGCGCTGCCGGGCCAGAATATTCGCCATATAATAGCGGGCGCGGGTCTCTTCCGGCTTGGCCTGCAACAGCGCCTGGTAAGCCCGCAGCGCCCCAACCACGTTGCCCTGGGTCTTGAGTTCGTCCGCCAACCGATAGTACCACGATGGATCGTGTTCGGTCTGGGCCAGTTCCAGTTCCGCCCCTGGCAAAGCCAGATTATTCTGGCGCATATATTCCGGCTCGACCTGAAGCGCCTCGGCAAAACATTTAGCCGCTTGCTTCATTTCGCCGTGCGCCTGGTGCAAAAGCCCCTGGTAATAAATTGGCTCGGCGGCATTGGGCCGCAACTGGCGCGCAATGGTGTAAGAAATATAGGCGTGGGCATAATCGCCCAGTTCGTGATAACAGCGCCCCAGGGCAAAACGGGCTTCGTAGAGGTCGGGATTATACTGCAAAGCTACTTTGAAAGCGGCCACTGCTTCGTAAAGCTTGCTGATAGCCCGAAAAGATACCCCTAAATTATAATGCCCTTCGGCTAACTGAGTATCAATCTGTACCGCGTTCATGTACTCGTTGAGTGCCTGAGAGAAAACGTCCTGGTAAGCGTAGGCATTGCCAAGATAAAGATGAATAATCGCCCGCTCTCTGTCCCAAATTTGGGTGGACTCATCACCCTCTACATAAGCCGCAATCAAAGCGGTCTTAAATTCGTTGACCGCGTCGGAGTAGCGCCCATCCAGATAAGCCCGCATACCCGTCGCGAAGGCGGCTCCTAAAGTAGAGCCTTTCATGAAGCGTTCGCTTCCGATAAAAGTGTCGAGGTCAAGGATCAACAGCCGGTCATCTATCTTTTGCGAAACGGTACGTTGCACCGAACCCGAAGAACCAGAACCCTGGCTTTGAGAAGATCCAGAAGAATACTGACCTTGACTCATAAACTCAACCGCGCCTTTCAATTGTGAACCCCTTTTCGAGCCTTTTAACGGCTCTAACCCACTTTTCTAATGTTTCCCAACCTATATATTTCGTACCCAACCCACCGAACCTACCCCTGGCCCGTGTTTTAACTCATCTTCAACTCATTTTAAAACTTAGCTTAGAGCTTAATTACTCAAAACATTCAAGACCCACTGATTTAAAAGTCAGTCACCCTAATAATTGAAACAGCAGCTTCCCAGGCTACGTTTTAAGTTCTTAATATATACGTATGAAACCTTAAATGGTTCTTAATTCTGTTATAAACTGTTTCAAAACTGGTAGGGGCTTGATTCATTAAGCCCGTTGGGTTCGACCCTTCGAACCCCTACCAGTTTTGGTATATTTTTATAACCAGTTTATGCCGTCATCATCTTCAATATTTGCGCTACTACGATTGCTTGAACCAACGACCCCGGCACTAACCGCGCTGGCTTCGAGGCGGCCATCTGCGCCTTCTTCCGGCTCGTCGGGTTCGTAATCGCCCACCGCCGAGGGATGGTGCTGCAACACCACAATTGTAATATCGTCGCTCTGTGGTGCGCCGCCGGTAAAGGTCGCTACATCCGCCATTAACTGATCTACCATCAAACGCGGTTCGAGTTTCTGGTGCATTAGCATTGCCCGGCGCATTCGCTCGAAGCCATACATTTCGTTGTCGCTGCTCATCGCTTCGACTACCCCATCAGTATAAAACACAACACTGGTGCCGGGTTTGATTTTAATCACTTTTTCTTCATATTCGATGTCATCGTCAATGCCTAGCGGCAAACCGGGCAATTTCATCTCCTCGAACGTGCCATTTCCATTGAGAACTACCGGGTAATTATGTCCGGCGTTCGATAGATGCAAGGTGGAGTTTGCCGGGTCAACGAAAGCATACAGCATCGTTACCATTCCAAAACTGCGCTCGGCCTGGAGTGCCGCGTTCACCGAATTCAGCGTCTCGCCTGGGAAGATACGCCGCCGGGCTTCCACCCGGAAGAGCGTTCGCACTACTGCCATTTGCAAAGCGGCGGGAATACCCTTGCCCGCTACGTCTCCAATTGCAATGCCGCCAATACCCCGGTCAAGATAGGGAATATAGTCGTAAAAATCGCCACCCACATCTTTGGCCGGAATAGAACGCGCCGCCATGCTCCAATTGCCGGTTTCGATTTCACTGGGAGCCATCAGGCTGGTCTGGATTTCGTGAGCGATAACCATTTCGCTGGCGTTGCTCTCTTGCTCCTGCTCTAGTAAGGCGATGCGCTTGCGGTAGTTTCGCAAAAAGGTACTGACGGTAAGACCAACCGTGCTAATGGCAATTATCGCTGAAATAGTGCTTTGCGATGGCCCGTTATCTATCCCATTCCAAGTAATTATAGCAAACGCAATGCGCTCCACCAAAATAAGGGAAATAGTAGCAAGCGTTAGCCTTAAAATTAAATATTGATTTTGGCTACGCAATCCTGCTCCGACTATCAAAGGAGCAAGCAAAACATTTAAGAAGATACCGCTAAAAATCGAGGTACAAAATACAAATATAGCACAAATCGTCGCCCCGATCAGCCAGGCCCGATTATCGAGTTGTAGCCTGTCTGCGCTCAGTGCAAAAGCAAATACTATACCCGCCGCCACCAGTTGTAGCCAGATACCCCACCCGGTAGCCTGCCCGGTCATCGCAGCGATGATTGCCATAAGCAGAGTAGCGATTAGGATTGCCGCTACCCCAATGCCGTAGAGATAATATTCCGCTTCTGCTCTTTTTGTGACTTTTTTATCTTTTTTCATTTGCTCGGTTTCGAGCATTGCTTCGTCCTTTGCTTCGATGTAATTCTAATCGTAACGACAGCCACCATCAATAACTCCGAAATGTCCCAGGTGTTCTCAGTTACATTCTCAATAAGTTCAAAGGTTTGTTAAATCAAACCCTTACCCGACTCTTTACAGATTAGCTTGTGAGGCGAATAATTCAGGCTCTTGTTAAGCCTTGATTAATGGCAGCAAATCTTCCATCTTGGCAATCGGCATATAGCGCAACATATCTACCATTTCAAATACTTTGCGATGATGGGCCGTTACGTTTACGGCATATAATTTGCGACCTTTTTTGCGGGCCTCGATTACCAGCTTTAGCAAAGCCGAAATACCAGCGGAATTAATGAACAACACCTGCCCAAAATCGAGAATGGTGTTATTTTGCATCTGGTCGCCGACCCCGGCTATTTCGCGGGCCGAAATAGCATCAACACTATCATTTTGAATATGAATTATGGTAACGTCGTTACCCTGATCAATCTTGAGGGCCATGTTCTTTGTTAGTCCTTCCTTCAAAACCCGGTAAAATGGAAAACCCCTGATACCAGCCAAAATTATCAATCAACTTCAAAGCGGATTAATCCTTGATAGAGAGGACCCGGTTATAAATGTTCCGGGCCTTGCATTGCAATATTTAAGTTACTCATGTTGTTCAGGCCGCGCTCGATATTAAACCACATGGTAAATTCGGTGCCGTCGTCGCTGCTGTGCAATTCGACGTTATCTACCAGTTGCTGAATTAAGAACATGCCCATGCCACGAGTCAAATCGTGGTCGAGCCGATCTTCCATATCCAGTTCCTGCGGCACATCTTCCAGTGCGCTCGGTGCGGCCTCCCAGCGACCTTTGTCGGTAACTTGCACCGCCAGTTGGTCGCTGCTAATAAAAAATTTGACCCCAACCTTGATGGTGACATCACAATTGTTGCCATGCTCAATCGCGTTAGTCACGGCTTCGCTGACGGCCAGTTGCAAATCGGCTACTCGTTCTTCCGAAAAGCCCAGGTGCTTGGCGACTACCACCGCGCTCTCACGCACTACTCGTTCAAAAACCAGGTCGCTGGGTATATTTATTTCAATGTCGTTGAATTCGGGCGCTTGCTTCGTTACCATTCGGTTATGCCTTTCACATCAAGTTATTTACTGCTATGTCCCCGGCCTGCTCAGTCGGGCCGCTGAACCTCGTTTCGTTTAGAGTCTATATCGCTGTTGCCAATTTCGACTGAACTCAATTCCGCCCCATGGCGGGCCTTTTGTCGCTCGATATATTCGACCAAATCCAGTTCATCTATCCGCCACGAGCGTCCTACCTTGTAGCTGGTGAGCGCTCCAGCGCGTAGCAAGGTATACACCGTTGCCGGCGAAATTTTGAGTCTTTCAGCCACTTCTTCTACCGTGAGGGCTGGGTCAAAGGCACTTCGACCAGCTATATTAGACCCGCTAACCCGTTCTAACGGCCTCTCGGTTGCCATTCATTCCTCCCTACCTGGGTTGCGGGACGGATAATCCGGCCTCGCTTGCAGCATATTTTTTGCCCCGACCATATCAAACGGCCTAGCTTGGGAAAGGTTAAGGTTAAAACTACCTGGTAAAATATCAAAGAAAAAAGGGGGGAACCATGTGGAGTAACTGGTAGTAATGTAACGTGTAATGGCCCCATCTTTTTCAATCAATTATAATCTATTACAAAATTCTGTCAATTGGAACACCTGGCTCATCTGGATATATGGTACTTATTACTTTCTCCTGGTACCAGAAGGTAATAATTTGCCTGACCTTTTTCGTTAAAGGTACTAGCCGAGCAGGACATTAAAATATGAGTTTTTCAACTCTCATTTATATTATATACTATTAACCTTACAGAATACCTTAAGAAGCTTACCCATCAAAATTTTATTAAAAAGAATTACGCATCCCCGTCACGCCCCTTTACGGGATGTGAGGTACGAAGCATCTGTGGTTGGCGAACAAATCCATTGGCGGAGCAATGTCCTACGAATTTGGGACTCTGCCACCGCTTGTCAGCCGCCTGACAAGCGGTTGACAGCCTTAAAATTTAGGATATAATCACAATAGTATACTTCATAACTATCTGATGGTTGCACGGATAAAGATAGTTTTAAAATTTTTGCTAAAGAACCTTCTTGTGGCCCGGCGTTGGCTATTCCCAAAGCCTGTATTTGATGCGGGACGGCGGCGCTATTCTTAAAAATCAGACACCGACAGTATTCTAAATTTTCGTATTCTACCAACTGCGGCAACGGTTAACACCTCACCCACCGACCGCTAGAGGAGTTTTTGCATGAGATACAGGCGTTCCCCGGCTTCCTTTTCCCCTGCCCCTGCTTCGGGTGCTGGTCGTTCCACCACACCGGGCCAATTGCTACGCTGGGTGCTGGTTTTTTTCTTGTTGATAACCCTAACTGGCGGGATGGTCGTTAGTAGCACCTCGACTAACGACCAGATTCGGCCCGCCGCCCAACCTACCAATCCTGCCGAAGCTGTCGCCCTGAACAAGCTACCAATTGAATTGCCGCGCACCAAAGCGGAAGCCCAAAATTTTGAACGCCTGCACCATTCGCCCTACAATTTTGAACAGGTCAACGCCCTGAACGCGGTTAATGCTACTGGCGATAACGCCGCCATCGCCAATCTTGAGCAGAACCCGCCCACTGCCGCCGTCACTACTCCCGGCGCACCCCGTCAGGGTACACCCGCCGCTCCTTCTTCGTCCGCCCAAAATTTAACGCCATCGCCAACGGCAACGGAAGCAAGGTTTCCTGTAAAGTCTAATGCTACAGGATTACCTACTTGCTATACACCACCTCCAGCTAACGTTCAAGATACTTGTGAAGTTGACGATACACCAAGTATTGCTACTACCCTTATTGGAAATGACCTTGCTCAAATTCATAATTTTGTTATAACACCAGTCGGAGTTGGCACTCCAATTCCTACTAACGACATAGATTGGTTAAAATTTTCCGCTACAGCTAACGTGCCTTATACTATTACCGTTAATTTAAGGGTAGGAACGCGCATCCCTATATTGCAACTTCTGGATAATAGTGCTGCCACTGTTATTAGCACTGGAGTTACAAGCGGTACAAGTACCGTTATTGGTAACTTTATACCAAATTCAAGTGGCACTTTTTATGTCAAAGTCTCACCAAATCTTGGTGCAGGTTTTAACGTCAACGATTTATACGAAATTACATTAATAACTGGAACACCTTTAGCAACTGCTACTCCAACCACTACTATAGGCACTGGCACGCCCTCAACCTGTCGCGATGATTATGAGGAAGATAACGCGCCAGTCAGGGCAAAATTGCTCAAGCCGAGCTATACCGACCAACCGCCTTTTGGTGGAACGCAGACCGCGCCAGCAGCAGGAGATAATACCGCGCCGCAAAAGCATTTTATTTGTCCCGAAGGAGATGTAGACTGGGTCTACATGGATTTGGTGAAGGGCAAGAGCTATTCAGCTTTTACCACCGGGTTGCTAGGCGGGCTGGATACTTTTATCGTGCTTTATTTGAAGGATGCCGCCGGGAATTTAGTCCCGCTCTATTCCAGCGATGATTACCCTGGTATGGGTCTGGCTTCGCGGATTGACTGGATTGTGCCGAACACGCCTGAAACGGCGCTGGGCGAGTTTGTACGCTATTATCTGGCGGTCAAAGATGTGGCCGGGCATGGCAACGATAACTTGAGCTACGTGCTGTACTTGAGTTCGGCGGGCAATGGTTTGGGCGACTGCTTCGACCAATACGAGCCGGACAATAACCCGGTACAGGCCAAAGAAATTCTGCTCAACGAGCGCCAGAACCACGCTTTTTGTCCGACGGGCGACCGGGATTGGGTGAAGTTTTATGCCAAAGCGGGTCGTTCCTATAATATAGCGACGATTTTCCCCAACTCAGCCCCGCCCGGTCTGGATACCAGCCTGTATATCTGGCAAATTATCTTTAACTCGGATGACCCGACCAAAATCGTCGAGCAGCGCTTGATTGCTCAGAACGATGACCCCAGCGACACCAGTCTGGCAGCAACCAAAGATTTCGCAGTGCCGGGCGATGGTTATTATTACGCCGAATTCAGGAACGTGGGCGACATCGGGCGCAACGGCATGTACTATATTGTGCAGTTCACTACTTCGTCGGGGGCAAGCCTTGATATACCGGCGACCCAGACCGCCGGGGTCAGCGCCAGCCAAACCGCCGGAGTAGGTTCGACCATAACCGCACGGGTTGGGGCTACCCAGACCGCCCGTGCGCTAACCGCCACCAGCACCAGCACCAGCACCAGCACTCCTACCGCAACACTAGGTTCAAGCAATATCGAGAGTCTGCTGGCAAAAATGCGCTTTGCCGACCCTGGTTTCCAGCGTTTATGGGTCTATTCCGATTTAGCGGTAGCCGCCGGACGGACGCAACGTAGCTGGGAATGGGGGCCAAACGCCGCCGCCAGCAAGCTGGAAAATTATGTGGAAGCCGTCGGCGGCACTCGGCAGGTACAGTATTTCGACAAGAGCCGCATGGAAATCAATAATCCGAAGGGCGACCGCAATTCAAAATGGTTTATCACCAACGGGCTATTGGTCAAAGAACTGGTTTCGGGCTGGCTGGCAACCGGGGATACTCAGGCTGAATTGCACGAAGCGGCCCAGATTGCTGTCGCAGGTGATTTAAATGCTTCCAACAAAGCGCCCAGCTATGCCGCCTTCCAAAATCTGATAACTCAAAATCAAGCCAACCGCACCGCTGATCGCACCGGGCAGGTGGTGGTTTCTAACCTTTCCAAAGAAGGTGCGGTTTCGACCACCGCTACGCCACCCGAAAAGGTCAAGCTGGAAGCTTATATTAAAGAAACAGGCCACAATATTCCTTCGGTATTCTGGGCCTACCTGAACAACAAAGGCTTGGTCTACGAAGGTAACGATTACAAACAGGCTCAAATACGCGATTGGGTCTTTAGCATGGGCCTACCCTTGAGCGAACCGTTCTGGATTAAGGCCCAGGTTAGCGGCGCGGAAAAAGATGTGCTGGTGCAACTTTTCGAGCGGCGCGTACTGACCTACACTCCCGGCAACGCCCCCGAATGGCGCGTGGAAATGTCCAATGTTGGTCAACACTATTATCTGTGGCGTTACAATGCGAGGTTGGAGTAATAGTTTCTGGCTTCTAGTTTCTGGTTTGTAGTAGACTAAGCCTCAGAATTTGAGAGGTACGAAGCATCTCTGATTGCCTAAGTAGTTGCTATGGGTAGAGCCGAGACCCTTCCTGCGTCGGGGTGACAGTCGCAATGGGCTGAATAGTGATACCGGGTCTTAAAGAGTTGTCACCATTCGTAGGGGCGAATTGCATTCGCCCAACTCGCTTGAATAACCACAACCCTTCAAGACTTGGTATAGTAATTTTAAGTGATTATCGTCTCACGATTGCTTTAGTAGCGGTTACGCCGGAGGCGAGCAAGGCGCGGGCGGCGGCAAGACCACTCCGAACCGCTCCTTCCATGCTTGCCATATAATCTTGCTGGGTGTAGCAACCAGCCAGGAAAAGATTTTCGATGGGCGTTTGCTGGGACGGACGGTACTGGTCGCTACCCGGCGCTTCGCGATAAATTGAGTTGGGGATACGGACGACTGTTCCCTTCAAAATAGTAGCGCCAGCCACACGCGGCCAGAGTTTGAGCAAATCCTCATGACATTGCTGAACGATTGCTTCATCGGAAAGTTGCCAGAGTGGGGCGGCGGGGGCAACCACGAGACCCATAACCGAGCCACCAGCCGAACCATAGGCGCGAGGACTGGTAATGCTAAGGTCGGCAAAGACGGAGAAACAGGCATCGGACGTAAAGAAAAGATTATCGGTGCTACAGACTTTTTTGTCGTACCAGATTTGGACGTTCATTACGGGAACGCTTTTGAGTTTCCAGAGATTGTCGAAAAAGGCGTGACGGCGCAGACGGTCAGGGAGCATCTGGCGAGTGCTGTGCAGGGGCGCGGCAAGCACATAAGCGTCCGCCTCAATAGTCGAGCCGTCCGCCATGAGTAGACCTGTAACTTTTTCTTCGGGGTCAAGCAGGATTTCGCACACTTTAGCGCCAAGCTCAATTTTAGCGCCCCGCGCTTCGAGATGGCGGCGAATCGGCTCAAAAATACCCTCGGCGGGCGAAGTATCCAGAAAGCCCAGTTCGCTGGCGCGGGTGCTGCGGGCAAAATAGTGAAACACGGTTGTCATGGGGCGGGCGCTCATTTCTTCGGCAGGGATAAAGCCAGTCGAAAGCGAAATAGCGTTCCAGAGTTTATCCAGCACCCCTTGCCGCATACCGCGTGCGCGATGCCAGTCGGCGTAGCTATATTTATCCAGCTTTTTGACAAAATCAAGGCCACTTACGTACAAAATAAACAGGCCAGGAATATTGGTCAATTTTTCTTTCCAGGTAAATAAATCATTGTTAGAAAAAGCAATAATGCCGCTAAAAGGGGCGGGAATATTGGGGAAATGCAGGCGAGTAGTTTTGCCGCCGGGTCGGGCTATCAAAATAGTATGCTCTTTCCATTTAATATTGGAATAAGCGCCGACCCGTTTGAGGAAAGGCAACAGTTGTTTGTAGCAACCGAAAAAAATATGCACCCCGCTCTCGATTGAATCGCCATCGGCATCCTGCCAGCTTGAAACTTTGCCGCCCAGCACCGAACGTTTTTCCAGCACGACTACTGTGTGTCCGGCTTCGCTCAATTCCACTGCACAGGCCAATCCCGCCAACCCGCCGCCAACTACCGCCACTTTCATGTTGTTTCGCTCCTCCAAAATTTTTCCAGCCAAATAATAATAGATTTAGAACTTTCGCTGGTTTTGGTCATTGTGAGGTACGAAGAATCTAACATTCTTCGTACCTCACAATGACCAGCGATAGTCCTAAAGATTATACTATTTTAGAAGCCGGGAAAAGTTGAGAAAGAGTTACTATTGCCTGAGTGAATTTTCCTGCTGGTAGGTGGTGTTTTCTGTGGCAATTGCTGGAGTGGTTTGCCGACGTAACTGGGTATAGAGACTTTTGCTACTCAGCACTGCAATCAGCCAGAAACTGCCGGAAATATAGCCTGCCAGCACATCGGTTGGATAATGCACCCCAAAATACATCCGGCTTACCCCGACCATAGCGATAATAAAAACCATCAGGATTGTCCAGCCTGTTTTAGTGAGGGGAGATTTTAAGAAGCGGAAGCCCAACCAGATTAATACCCCAAAATAGCACAACGAAGCGGTAGCATGACCACTAGGAAAGCTGAAAGTAGTGGGGCGCACGCCAGTGATAGCCCATAATTCGGGGCGGGGGCGCTGAAAAAAGAATTTTAGTACCTGATTGAGCATCACACCACCACCTACCACTATAAGTATTAGCCAACCAGAAGCCAAATGCTTAGTCCAGAGCAATATTCCAAAGGTTATAGCCGTCAAAATAAAGACACCGGCGATACTACCCATATTGGTAAAGAAACCAAAAATGAGGTCTAAAGCAGGGCTGGCGGCGCGGTGCAAAGCCAGCAAAATATTGCTATCCAGTTTGCTAAATTCGTTCTCGAAAACTTCATCGGCAAGTTGGGCAAAGAACCACAGCAAGAGAATTGCGCCGACAAAGCCAGCCAGTACAAACAGGCCGATTTCTTGCAGTAGTTTCAACAAAGCCGCCCAGGTTTTTCCTATAAATGAATTATGTTTAGCTGAAGTATCCATTTGCCAATCCCCCGTTATATTTTGATAAGGCTGGTTTCGATTTTGCAATCGTGCCATTTGTTGAAGTATTAAGCAAAATGAGGGCCAAAGGTTTGTGGTAAAATGAGTAACAGAAAAGGGAATTCTTTTTTCTTTTCACAGCAGCTATCCAAGCAACGAACGATTGAACAATCGAACAATCGAACAATCGAACAATCGAACAATAAAAAGAGATTAGGATGAGACCACGCTACTATTTTTTTATTGCTGCCGGGCTGGTACTGGTGCTGGGGATTTATTTTGTCTTCAGCACGTTACCCCAGCAAGCCAAAGACCGGGGCAGTAATGGCGGCCCGCTACCAACCACTACCGTAGACCTGGGCCAGCGCCTGACCGGGGAGCGGCTCGACGGGCAATTGTTATTTACCCGGCAGGGTAATCTTTGGGCCTGGCATGGTGACAATGCTACCCGACTGGCGATTGAGCCGGGCAAATCGGTGATTGCCAATTTGAGTGGCAAATTAACCCAACCGTCCTGGTCGCCCGGAAGCGGGGCAATTGCCTACATTCGACAGGATGAAGCTTTCTCGGATTTGTGGGTCGTCAATGCCGACGGCAAAAACGCTCGTAGCCTGACCACCAACCGAGGACAAGGCCAGCCCCGTAGCGAGAATTTTAACCGTAGTTCGCTGTGGGCTTTTGCTCCGGCATGGTCGCCGGACGGAACGCAACTGGCCTATCTTTCGGACGTGCAGACCGACGATTTGGCGCTGTGGATTACGCCAGTGAAGACTCCACAGCCCAAACGATTAAGCGCACTGGCAGTCGGGCAGGGCGGTTTGCAAAGGCCAAGCTGGGCCGCCGATGGTTCGCAAATTGCAGTAGCCGGATATGAAGGCGGTAAACCTCAAATCTACACTATCCGAGTTAATAACGGACGAGAAACTCGCCTGACCGAAGCTTCGGAAGGAGCTTACGACCCGGCCTGGTCGCCCGACGGCAAGTATATTGCCTATCTTGCAAGGCGTGGAAATAACAGTGATTTGTGGCTAATGCGGGCCGACGGGTCGGGGCAGGTGCAACTGGTTAGCGGCGTAACCGCCCGCACTCCGGCGTGGTCGCCCGATGGTACAAAGCTGGCTTTCCTGGGGTTACGCGGTGGCGGCTTCGAGTTATTCACGGTAAATATCGCTGCCAATGGTGCGGGCGCTGCGGGAGAACCCAAACAAATTAGCCGCGAGGCGGGTATAGATGCCACTGGCGGCCTCAGTTGGAATAAGTAGCCGCGAGGTTTGTTATAAAAATTACCTTTTGTTATAATTTGGTAGCGTTGAGGCTGCTTGGACTGCGTTTGATTATTGAGTAGGAGAAAGTGTGTCACAACTAAAACCAGGGTCGTCAAAAACGCCCGAACGAATTTTAATAATCCCCTTTGCCGATGGTATCGGCGATTTCATCAATATGCAACCGTTGGTCAATGCGGTCTCGCAGCGTTTCCCCAAAGCCGATATTAGCATTGCCGCTTCGCCCTACGCCAACTATTTAGTCTCGGCGCAACAGCCAGTGCGGGTGGTCACGCCTAGCTGGTTCGAGAAAGAGCCAGGGCCGATTGCCCAGAGTTTGCGCCACGTTGTACCACAAATTGTGCTGGCGTGGCTGGCTGCGCCTGTGTTGAAGCGGGAACTGGATGTGGATATTGACCTGGTAATCAACACGGTCTATTTGTGGGAGCGCAATTTAGATTTCCCGCACTACTGGACACCGCAAGTGCCGCCTCGTCCCGGCGCGGTGCATACGCTGGATTGTATCGCCGATGCGCTGGAAGAAGAATTTGGAATTTATATGCCGCCCGCCGAGCGCTACCCAAAGCTTTTTGTACGCGAACGTTCGCGCGAGTGGGCCAGCGATTTTATCGCACGAGAGGAATTACAGGGGTTGCCGTTGGTGGCGCTGATACCTGAAAGCAATATGCTGATTAAGAAATGGCCCGCGAACCATTGGGCTTACGTAAACGATGCTTTGCAAGAACGTGGCTACCGCACTCTGCTTTTTGCCGATGCCAGAGATTGCGGCCTATCGCGGCAGGTGATAGAACGCGCAAAACACCCGCCCCTGATGGTCTCAACCCGCCTGGATAACGTCGGGGCGCTATTGGAGCGCTGTTCGCTGGCAATTGGCGTGGATACGGGCGTGTTGCATATGGCATCGGCAGTCGGGACGCGCTGGCTAGGGTTGTTCGGCCCAACCAATCCCGAAGTAACCGGGCCTTATGACCGAAGGTTGGGCCGGGGCTTGGTCGCCCCATTCGTGAAGGTGGAAAGTTGCCGCAATTGCTGGAAAAGCTTTAAGTATGAAGACGACGAGTGTCATACCCTCGAAAACCGCAGTTGCATGAGCTTCCTTGACCGTAAAGCAGTTCTCGAAGCCAGCCTCGAAGCCCTCGAAGGGGTGAGAGTTTAGTTTTGAGTTTTGAGTTTTGAGTTTTGAGTTTTGAGTTGAATTCTTGGCGTTCTTTGCGGCTTAGCGATTTATTCTTACTTAACATTCTAAAATTCTTGGCGTTCTTGGTGTCTTGGCGGTTAGTTCAAAAAAAATGAGTTATCAGTATATTCAGGTTGAGCAAGATGAATATGGCGTGCTGACGGTGCGGATAAACCGCCCGGCGGTACGAAATGCGCTGAATAAGGCGGCAGTGCTGGAATTGCTGGCGATTTTTCGCGATGAGGTGCTGAGGCCAGAAGCACGCTGTATTGTGCTGACCGGGGCGGGGGCGGCTTTTTGTGCCGGGCAGGATTTGGAGGAGCGCCGCGCTTTTGCTTATCCGCCCGCCGATAGTAGCGGAGCAAAGCCTTCGGTGGGTGATTCGTTGCGAGAGCGCTACAATCCGTTGATTATGGCGATACGCGAGTTGCCAAAGCCAGTTATCGGGGCGGTGAATGGTGCGGCGGCGGGGGTTGGGTGTGGGCTGGCACTGGCCTGCGATTTGCGGCTGGCGGGCGAAAGTGCTTCATTGGTGGAAAGCTTTGCGCGGGTCGGGTTGGGTCTGGACGGCGGCAACAGCTATTTCTTGCTTCGGCTGGTCGGGATGGCGAAGGCGTTTGAACTGGCTTTCACGGGAGACCGCATAGATGCGAGAGAAGCGGAACGTCTGGGATTGGTAAATGCAGTCGTGCCAGACGATAAGCTGATGGAAGAAACCTACACGCTGGCCCGCCGATTAGCCTCCGGCGCGCCCAAAGCTCTAGCCAGCATCAAACGCGAACTCAACTTCGCTCAAAACGCCACGCTAGAGCAAACCCTCGAATTTGAAGCGACCCTGCAACAAGAAGCCGTCAACGGCGACGAATACCCCGAAGGTTTACGCGCCTTCTTCGAGAAGCGCCCGCCGAAATTCTTGTGAACTTTTAACTTCTGCCATTATAGCCTTCAATTCCTCAATCGAATATGTATAGGGCGCTTCCTTTTTTCTATGAAGCATGGCGTGACAATTAGGGCAAACAGGGCGTAAATCCTGTATAGGATCAACTTTGTATTCAGCCCTTATTTCGGACAGAGGTTTGAGATGATGAACGTGAATGAAGCCTTCACCAATATCTCCATAGCTCTGCCCAAAGTTGAAGCTGCAAACGCTACAAGCTAACTTATAGTAGTCTATACACTTCTTCCGGGCTTTAGCATCGCGCTCATAACTATTTACCATGACTTGCCTCATAGCACCTTCATAGTAAGTTTGAGTTTGAGAGGAAATTATTTCTCCCGGTAAACCAACTACTGCATCAACTGGGGGTAGAACCTGTTTACCAGCTATGAAACGCTCCCATTCAATTTCAAGCGTCGCAGCAATTTCATCAGAAATAATAGTACCTGATGCGTGCGAATCCCAATGCATGTCCTTAAGGGTGTCTTTTGTCATTAACCAGTCCCGCGAGTATATCGCTTCATTGTCAGCGTCAAGTATAAATTCTAGCCTTGTATTAATGAATAAAGCAGTCTCATTAGGTTTAGTTTTATCCCAATGCTTATCTCTAAAAACTTCAGAAGTAGCCACGCCAGAAGCAACGATACCACGAGGCTCACTAGCTTGTCGGAGGATAAAGATAGGATCTCCAGGATTTATTGTCTTGTTAACCCCAGTACTCCAACGTTCTCTAGAAGAAGAACCATCATTTCTAATATCAGCAATACACTCCTGTATGTTATGCCAAGACCATCTATCAGGGTTCCAGGTTAGTAAATATGTCTTCATAATAAGCTCCATTCAGTTCAACAATATTCAGAAATTATAATCCTAAACTTAAATTACAGCTAAAATCTGCGAATTACTTATTATTAAATCATATTAACATTACGGACAACCTTACTTTTAAATTTAGTTAAATTTTATTATCATCACGGAGAAGGCATTCTAGTCGTTCTTCCAGCGCAAGCTCACGAAGCGCCTTAAAATTCTCTGACTTTTCGAGTGGCGGAACCCCACCAAAAGTATCTTCAAGCGTCATATTATTGACAGCTCGAAGCTCTATTTTGCCCTGCGCGACCTGAAATACAATTTTATCGCCTGGCTTCACATTAAGAAGCTGGCGTAGCTCATTGGGGAGAGTAATTTGGCCTTTTGCGCCAACCGTTGTCTGATAAGTTTTAATTTCTTTCACGCTTCTACCCTTTATCTAATTGTAAAAAAGCCCGGCACAATTGACGGGCTTTCTTCTCCAAAATTATAAAATTCTCCGTGTCTCCGTGCCTCTGTGGTGAATTTTCTTTCTAGCTAGTCGGACGATAAATGCCGAACACGCCCCGCAACACATCGCAGATTTCGCCCAGGGTAGCGAGGTTCTCGACGCAGCCGATGATGTGCGGCATGAGGTTATCGGTGCCCTCGGCGGCGGAACCGAGCGCCCGCAAACGGGCCTGTACATCGGACTCGTTGCGCCGCGCTCGAAGTGCTTTGAGGCGAGCGATTTGTTCTTCGCGCAAAGCCGGATTTAGCACCAGACGGTCAATCGTGTCCTGTTCGGGGATGGTGAATTTGTTTACGCCCACGATAACTCGTTCGCCGCTCTCAACCTCCTGCTGCCACTTGAAGGCGGCATCCTCGATTTCCTGATGGAAGAAGCCATTTTCCAGCGCCCGCAAAGTGCCGCCCATATTATCCACCCGGTCAAGATACTCCTGGGCTTTTTCCTCAACCGCGTTGGTCAGGCTCTCGATATAATACGAACCCGCCAGTGGGTCAACCGTATCGGCAACGCCGCTTTCGTAAGCGATAATCTGTTGCGTGCGGAGAGCGATACGGGCCGCTTTCTCGGTGGGTAGGGCCAGCGCCTCGTCCATGCCGTTGGTGTGCAGCGATTGGGTGCCGCCCAGCACCGCGGCCAGCGCCTGAAGCGTCACGCGCACTACATTAGCCTCAACCTGCTGCGCCGTCAGCATCGAGCCTGCCGTCTGGGTATGGAAGCGCAACATCCAGCTTTGCGGGTCTTTCGCCCCAAAGCGGTCACGCATAATTCTGGCCCAGAGCCGCCGCGCCGCCCGGAATTTGGCAATCTCTTCCAGAAAATCGTTGTGGGCGTTGAAGAAGAACGACAGGCGTTTGGCAAATTTATCCACGTTCTGTCCCGCCGCAATCGCCGCCTCGACGTAGCAAATCGCGTCCGCCAGGGTAAAAGCAATTTCCTGCGCCGCCGTGCTACCCGCCTCGCGGATATGGTAGCCCGAAATCGAAATCGTGTTCCAGTTCGGCACTTCGGTAGTACAGAAAGCAATCATATCGGTAATCAAGCGCAGCGAAGGGCGGGGCGGATAGATATAAGTGCCGCGGGCGATATATTCTTTCAAAATATCGTTCTGCACCGTGCCGCCGATTTTATTGAGGGGAACGCCTTGTTTTTTCGCCACCGCAATATAAAACGACAACAAAATCGAAGCGGTTGAATTAATCGTCATCGAAGTGGTAATTTTATCGAGGGGTAAACCATCGAGGAGGGTTTCCATATCATCGAGGGAACAAATCGAAACGCCCACCTTGCCAACCTCGCCATCCGACATCGAGTGGTCGGCATCGTAGCCCATCTGGGTTGGCAAATCGAAGGCGACGGAAAGGCCGGTCTGTCCCTGGCTCAACAAATAGTGGTAGCGTTCGTTCGATTCCTTAGCCGAGCCAAACCCGGCGTATTGCCGCATCGTCCAGAAGCGACCTCGGTACATGGTCGGCTGCACCCCCCGCGTAAACGGGAACTGACCGGGATAGCCCAAATCCGCGTCGTAATCAAGCTCGCTTACATCTTCCGGCCCGTAGAGCCGTTTTACGGGCAAGCCGGAGTTAGTCTCAAATTTTTCCTGGGGTTTGCGTTCGGGCGCTTTCTTCAAGGTCGGCTTTAAAACTTCTTCTTCCCAATCTTCGCGTCCGCCCGTCAAATTCATCACTTCATTCATGGCCTGGCTTCTCTCTTTTAGATGTGAAGCCACGCCACGAATAAAGCAGAGTGCGCCTCACAACATACTTATACTTTCAGGAACGCCCAACAAACCGCCCAGATAAGTGGTCAGTTGCTCCTCGTTTAGCTCGTTCCAGCCCGGATAGTCCAATGCACTGGGCGTACCATCCGATTCAGTATAGCATATATCGCCGGTAAAGACGTTTACAAAGACCGAGCGATTCGCCGGAACGTAGCAAAGTTCAAACCAATCGCGGTGTGCGCCCGGTTCAACCAATCCCATCTTCGTTAGAGGATGAACTGGCTCTGGCAAAGGCTGCCCGAAACTATCTAAATCAACCATCAATTCTCGCTTTGCCACCATTTCGGGCGACTGGCAAATCAAATCGGTGACGGCCTCAAAAAGTTTGGTGTAGGTGTAAGCGTGATGGCTATGCAAACAACTCGAATGGTCGCTATCAGGCCAGGGTTTATCCAGGCACAAATGGCGCACCGCCCCAGTTATTGCCATTAGCGGCGTTTGGTTTTGCATTTCCAGTGCCGCCAGCACATCATATTGACCTTCGCAACAACCATCCTGAACTTGCCAGTTCACCGCAATCGCATCAAAGACAATATAACGTTGAGTTTCCTCAACCGTGTTAGGCCAAAGTATACAATTCTGCGCCCGAACCAAATTAAACTGAGTCCATCCAAAATTCTCCCGCCACACCGGTATAGCATCCAGCCCCTGCGTCCCGTAGTACCGCTGTACTACCTGATTGGCAATGACCCAACTCAAAGCGTAGTTCACCGGGAACATTTTGCCGTGAGTTTCAAAGACGGTTTCCACCTGGGAAGTAATCTTTTCCGATAAATCGTATTCCAAAACAATATCGTCAAGATTAAGCATGACCGATGACCCTTCCTTGTTGGTTAAGCCTATAAACTATAAGCAGGATTTAATAATAGCAGTTTGACCCGTGCTTATATTCTATCACTTTTTGTTACAAAGAGTATTACGGTCATATAACCCATTATATCTAGCCCATTAGTCCGGTCATTCAAAATTAACTTTAACTTAAATATTTTAATTAAGAATTTTATATTTTTAAGCTAAACATTAGCGATTTTTCAACCAAAGTTAGTACACTAAAGCTTATATTATTTTAAGTTAATATTTATTACTAAACTTTTGGGCTATTCCAGTACCACCAGCGCCCGGTTCTGTTCTACCGTTTGTCCGGCTTGCACGCTTATAGCCTTGACTGTTCCGGCACGCGGAGAGCGCAATTCGTTTTCCATTTTCATTGCTTCCAACACTATCAATCGTTGCCCTTGCTCAACGGCTTGCCCAACTTCCACCGCCACAATCGAGACCAACCCTGGCATCGGCGCTTTGACAGTAAATTCGCCCGTCTGCAAATTCGCCCGTGGCGTAAGTGCTGAAAGCCTATGCTGCCGCTCGGTCTCGACTTTCAAGGCGTACATCTGGTCATCCAGCGCTACCCGGTATTCGCCGCGACTCTCGCCTTGCTCCACATAGACTTCGTGCGATTGATTATCTATGAGCATCGAGAAGAAATCGTCGCCCAGCAACAGCTTAAAATCCACCTTCATCTCGCGACCATCCGGCAGTTTAACGTGGGTATGCCCGTCCGGGTCATCTATCACTTCAATGCGTAACGTCTCTTCCTCGGTAGTTACATAGTAAAACATAACAGTCCTTTATTAGCTTGAAAATAACTCAAATTCAATTTTTAGGTAATCGGTTGCTTAAAGAAATAACCCCACAGGTTCGGTTGCGCTATATTCTGCACCACCGAAACCAATTCCCAACCGTCCCGCCCCAACTCATCCAGCAGGCGCACCAGATCGGTTAATTGTCGTGTCTGTCCGTTCACCTGTACCAGAAAAGTGTTGTAATCAACTGTCAGTGTCATATAGCGCCACAAGCCAGTATTTCTTTCGGCCACGATTACGCAATCCTCCTGTTTTTGTGCTTCACAAACCAAGAATCTATTCCAGTAGGGACGCAATTCATTGCGCCCAATTGGGTTTGCCCCTTCAAACCCCTACTAGAACTTAGACCTATTTCGGTAGGGGCGCAATTCATTGCGCCCAATTGGGTTTGATAAATCAAACCCCTACCGAGAATTAGTCAAAAGCTAAATTCTTCTGAGCATATCGCGCCGCCCGGCCTGTTTCCATTGGCTGTGGTCGGTGGGCTGACCCGCGCCGTTGCCGTTTTGGGTAGTGGGTTTGGGCGAACCTTCTATTTGCCGATGATGTTCCGCCAGCGCCGCCGCTACCGCCGCCAGCACGGTCTGGTCGTGGTGATAATTCGGGTCAGGTTTTAGTTGAGGGTTGGTTTCCAGCGAATCAGTATAAAACTCGCCCTTTTTGAAGGCATCGGAAGCCAGAAGTTGTTGGTGGAACGGCAAAGTCGTGCGCGGCCCAAAAATCTTATATTCGTGCAGAGCGCGCTGCATTCGAGCTACGGCCTGTTCGCGGTTCTCGCCCCAGGTAATCAGTTTGGCAATCATCGGGTCGTAGAACAGCGAAATCTCGTAGCCATCGTAAACCGCGCTATCCAGCCGCACCCCCGGCCCGCTCGGAGTAATCACTCGCTCAACCGTGCCAATCGAGGGCAAGAAATTGTTAAAGGGGTCTTCCGCCGTAATCCGGCACTCAATCGCCCAGCCTTTCGTCTTCACATCTTCCTGCTTAATCGAAAGCGGCAATCCGCCCGCGATACGCAACTGCTCGACCACAATATCAAAGCCCGTCACCAGTTCCGTCACCGGGTGTTCCACCTGAAGACGGGTGTTCATTTCCATAAAATAAAACTTGCGGTTGCCCGTCAACAAAAACTCGACTGTACCAGCGTTGACATAGCCCGCCTGTCGCGCCACCGCTACCGCCACCGCCCCCATTGCCTGCCGCAACTCGTCGTCTAGTGCCAGCGAAGGGGCTTCTTCCAGCATTTTCTGGTGGCGGCGTTGCAAACTGCACTCGCGTTCACCCAGGTGAATCACATTGCCAAAATTATCCGCCAGCACCTGAATTTCAACGTGCTTGACGTTTTCCAGCAATTTCTCGACGTAAACGCCGCCATAGCCGAACGCCCCGGTAGCCTCGCGGGTTGCGCCACCAAAGGCCGATTCTATTTCTTCCGGGCCGCGCACCTCGCGCATACCTTTGCCGCCGCCGCCCGCCGTTGCTTTTAGCAGCACCGGGTAGCCGATTTCCCCCGCAATCTGGGCGGCTTCTTCAAAAGTGGCTACCTCGTGGTCAGTTCCAGGCACGCGCGGCACGTTCGCTTCACGGGCCAACTGCTTCGCCTGTACTTTGTCGCCCATCGCCCGAATCGCGCTCGGCGGCGGGCCGACAAAGACTAGTCCGGCATCGAGACACCCCTGGGCAAAAGCGGCATTTTCCGCCAGAAAGCCGTAGCCCGGATGCACCGCATCCGCGCCCGATTGCTTTGCCACTTCGATTATTTTGTCGGCCCGCAAATAACTTTCTTTAGAAGGGGCTGGCCCAAGCAAATAAGCTTCATCGGCATAGCGCACATGCAACGAACGGCGGTCAGCCTCGCTATAGACTGCTACCGTTTGCAGCCCTAAATCCCGGCAAGCCCGCATCACTCGCAACGCTATTTCGCCCCGGTTGGCAACTAGCACTTTTTTGATTTTCAGCACATCAGTCATTTTTATTCTCTCAAAAATATGTTATAATTCTGCCAATCTTTGCTACCCACCCGAATAGAAAAGAAAATTACTGCCTGCTGTTGGCGACCCCATTTTTAGGTAACAGCAAAGACGGTGTAGAATGAGTGACCCGATTATTAACTATTTGCGCTCCAATAGCCATAGTTTGATAACCTACTTTGTAGAAAGTATTCGTTCCCAACCTGACCTCTTTCCGACTTACAGTAGTATCGAGCCGTATGTTTTGCATCAAGCAATGTTTTCTGGCTACCTGGTGGCCCTACAAGCTCTGGAAAGTGGCGAGTTTGAAGAAGTTAAAGCTGACATTCATCAAGCTTTTACTGCCCGCATCCGCAGTGGCTTCGACCCGAATGAGCTATTGCGGGTCATCACCCTGACCAACGACGGCCTGTTGAAAACCCTGGAACATCTTTCAACCACCGATGAAGCTCTCCGTACCCTTTATCTCCAACGCAATCAGGCTATCGGGCAAGTTGCCAAAATGTACATCGCCATTCTCAACTTATCAATTCCGAGCGCGGAACGCAACACGATTGACCCTTCCCTGCTCGAACTGGCAGTCTAGCGATTTACGATTTACGATTTACGATTTACGATTTACGATTTACGATTTACGATTTACGATTTGCGATTTACGATTTACGATTTACGATTTACGATTTACGATTTACGATTTACGATTTGCGATTTGCGATTTCGGTGAGGAGGCAGCGTAAGATGCTGCTCGGTCAGCTGATTTTCCATTGGCGGAGCAATGTCCCACAAAATCAGGCTAATTTGTAGGATGCTGTTTTGTCAGCTGATTTCTACTTATCACTCCTCACTCATTACGAAAATCTTAAATCGTAAATCGTAAATCGTAAATCGTAAATCATAACGGTATGTTGCCGTGCTTTTTGGGTGGATTGGTGTCGCGCTTGTTTTTGAGCATTTCGAGCGCGGCGATTAGTTTGGGCCGGGTATCTTTTGGCTCGATAATATCATCCAGATAGCCCCGCCCTGCCGCCACGTAGGGATTGGCGAATTTGGCGGTGTATTCTGACACCAACTGCTTGCGCGTCTCTTCCGGGTCAGCGCTTTTCTCAATCTGGTCTTTGAAAATAATATTTACTGCGCCATCTACGCCCATAACGGCAATTTCTGCGGTAGGCCAGGCGTAGTTAATATCGCCGCGCACGTGCTTGCTGCTCATAACGTCGTAAGCGCCGCCGTAGGCTTTGCGGACAATTACCGTCACTTTTGGTACGGTGGCTTCGCAATAAGCGTAGAGCAATTTCGCGCCGTGCCGGATAATGCCGCCATGTTCCTGACCGACTCCCGGCAAAAACCCCGGCACATCCACAAAAGTGACCAGTGGAATATTAAAGCAGTCGCAGAAGCGGACGAAACGGGCCGCTTTGTCACTCGAATTAATATCCAGCACACCCGCCAGTACCGCCGGATTTTGAGCTACAATTCCGACTGAGCGCCCGCCTAGATGGGCGAAACCAACCACAATATTTTGGGCGTAATGCTCGTGTATCTCTAAAAATTGGCCGTCATCTACTACCCGGTGGATAATGTCGCGAATATCGTAGCTTTTGGTCGGCACTTCCGGCACTATATGATTTAGTTCCTCGTCGCGACGGTTAGAAGGGTCTTGGGTGGCTAACAGAGGCGGGTCTTCCACGTTGTTCGAGGGCATATAGCTAAACAGGCTGCGAACGGTCAATAAACACTGTTCCTCGTTCTCGGCGGCAAAATGGGCCACTCCACTGGTGCTGTTGTGAATCATCGCGCCGCCCAAATCTTCAAAGCTGACATCTTCGTGCGTTACGGTTTTGACCACGTTCGGCCCGGTGACAAACATATGGCTGGTATCTTTGACCATCAAAATAAAATCGGTCATGGCCGGAGAATAAACCGCGCCGCCCGCACACGGCCCAAGCACCGCCGAAATTTGCGGCACAACCCCACTTGCCATCACGTTTCGCAAGAAAATATCGGCGTACCCGCCCAGCGACACCACGCCCTCTTGAATCCGCGCCCCGCCGCTATCGTTCAGGCCAATGACGGGCGCGCCATTCTTCATGGCTAAATCCATTATCTTGCAAACCTTCTCGGCGTGCGTTTCGGAGAGCGAACCACCAAAGACCGTAAAATCCTGCGAAAAGACAAACACCAAGCGCCCGTCAATCTTGCCGTAGCCCGTCACCACGCCATCGCCCATATATTTTTGGGCATCCAGGCCAAAATCGGTGGAACGGTGCGTCACAAAGGTATCGAGTTCTTCAAACGTATTCTCGTCCAACAATACTTCGATGCGCTCTCGTGCCGTCAGTTTGCCTTTGGCGTGCTGGGCATCAATGCGCTTTTGTCCACCACCCAGATAAGCCTCCGCTCTCAGACGGCGCAACTGCTCAATCTTGGCCTCGGTTGTTACTGGCGGGGTGCTGCCATTGGAGGAGGTGGCATTGGCACCCGTAGTGGTATTCGGAGCATTTTTACTATTCTCAGTTGACATAGCGAAATATTACCTTCTTTGGTAGCTTTTCATTTTTGTAACTGCGTTCGTCCCTCGCAACTGTCACCCTGACGCAGGAAGGGTCTCGGCTCTACCCCAAGCAACTGCTTCGGCAACCAGAGATGCTTCGTTCCTCAGCATGATAGGGATAGGCAGTTAAATTTTAAACAAGTAAAGTATGGTCTAGCAGTTCGGCACTGATTAAAATGTTAGCATAAACTGGCACGGGCGGCAAGCCAAAAGGCCGTGAAAAAAGACACAATTATAGGGTTAACCGACAATTCACAGGCTTTACGGCCTATGCTATAATCTTTAAATCGAACCCCTACCAATTTTGTGAAACAGTTCTGAGAAGGAGCAAAGCATGTTAGCGGTAAAGAGTAGTACGGGCGGGTTTTCCAAAGCCAGATTAGCCCGATTTAGCGAAGGGCTTGAGGGATATGTAGAACGGGGAGAAGTACCGGGAATAGTCACGCGCCTCTTCCGGCGCGGCGAACTGGTACATCAGGATAAAATTGGCTGGTTCGACCACGAAACCAAACAAACCCCTATGCAAGATGATACCCTCTTTCGCATTGCCTCGATGACCAAACCAATTCTGGCGGTGGCGGTTCTGAGCCTAGTAGAAGAAACCAAATTGCGGCTGGAGGAGCCGGTAGATAAATGGTTGCCGGAACTCGCCAATCGTCAGGTGCTGGTCAACCCGGATGGCCCGATTGACGGCGAGATTTTTGCTTCGCCCCGCCCGATTACGTTACGCGATTTGCTGACTTACCGCACTGGAATCGGCTGGTTAGGGATACCCTCGCATTATGACCGGGCAACTTTTGGCCTGGTGTCACACCCCCTCTCGAATATCTGGGCCAAGCAAGGTATTCAGTTTGGTTTTGAGAATGTTGACTCGGATGCCTGGATGCGGCGTGTCGGCAAATTACCGCTCCGTTACGCCCCTGGCGTGCGCTGGCTCTATCACGTCTCATCCGACCTTATGGGCGTGCTGGTCGAGCGGGTATCAGGAATGAGATTGGAAGAATTTTTCCGCCAGCGTATTTTTGAACCGCTCGGTATGCACGACACCAGTTTTTCCGTTCCGAACGAAAAACGCCATCGGCTACCGACGGCCTATGCTACTTCGGCAACCACTGGCGAAAAAGTGCTGATTGATACCTCCGAAGAAACTGATTTTGCCGAGCCGCTACCGTTCCATTCGGGCGGAGGCGGCCTGGTTTCTACCGCCGATGATTATCTGAAATTTGGTCGGATGCTGCTCAATCAGGGCAAATTGGACGGGGAACGAATTTTATCGCGCAAAACAATCGAAGTAATGACCCAGGATTACCTGACCGCCGAACAACACACTCATTTGTTTCAACAACTAGAATTCTGGCAAACCGTCGGCTTTGGCTTTGGTGTTTCGGTTGTAACCAAAGCCGCCAGAGTTGGGCCAGGCGCAGGTGCTTATGGTTGGGGTGGCGCTTTCGGCACTTACTGGATAAATGACCCAGCCGAGGATTTAACCGCTATCTTGATGGTGCAGCAAGGCGGCAACCCAACGCTGACAATGGATTTCACTACTTTAGTCTATCAGGCGATTGACGACTGATTGGATTAACAAATCATTTCTGTAGGGTTGAAGGGTCAAACCCCATCAGGGCGCAGTGAATTACGCCTCTACCAGATATATTCTGGGTAAGCGTAACTAATTTGCCATTCGAGTCGTACCAGAAAGCAGTAATAGGATGAGCGTCAAGTTTTTGCGTTGGGCTAAAGAGTTCCCGGCCCTGAAGAGCCGGGCTAAGAATAAATGAACTGCCCGTTTTTAGCCCGGCTCTTCAGGGCCGGGTAAGGGCCAAGAATTGACGTTCACCCGCAGCAGGACTTATTCAAAAGGGTGGGAGGTTTCCCGCCCTGATTAAATTTTTTGAGCAGGCTAGTTTCAATTTCAAAAAGAAAGGGGAGCATTTTAATGTCTCAACCACCTTACGGACAACCGCCCGGCGGCTACGGTCCGCCTCCTGGCCCTGGTCAGCAACCACCACCCGGTAACTATGGCCCGCCGCCCGGCAATTACGGCCCGCCCCCCGGCGCACCGCCTCCCGGCTACCCGCAGCAACAGCAACCACCGCCGGGCTACCCGCCGATGCTTGACCGGGGCATGGTGACAACTGGCCTGGATTTTGGCGGCTTCAAAATAGTGCGCTACCTGGGTATCGTGCGCGGCATTACGGTGCGTAGCCGGAGTGTTTTCGGCAATATCGGGGCGGGTTTTCAATCAATGGTCGGCGGCAAGATTACGATTTACGTCGAGTTGTGCGAAAAAGCCCGCGAAGAAGCCTACGAACTGATGCTCCAACACGCCGCCGCAATGGGCGCTAACGCCATCATCGCGATGCGCTACGACGCTAACGAAGTCGCCGACGGCATCACTGAGGTGTTGTCGTATGGCACTGCCGTCGTCCTTCAGCCCGTTGATAGCAAGTAGTTGTCAGTTGTCAGTTATCAGTTTTAACTGATAACTGACAACTGACAACTTTTCAGGAGAAATGACATGTCCGACAGAACCATCCTGGTAGTAGACGATGAGCGCAATATTGTTGAATTGGTCAAACTTTACCTGGGCAACGAAGGTTTTACGATTGAGACGGCTTACAACGGACGCGAAGCCTTGCGTAAATATAATCAGGTTCAACCGGCCCTGGTCGTACTCGATTTGATGCTGCCGGAACTGGATGGTTATGAAGTGTGTCGTCAAATCCGCAAAGATAGCAACGTGCCAATTATTATGCTGACGGCACGGGGGGATGATGTAGATACGATTGTCGGCCTTGAACTTGGGGCAGACGATTATATGGCGAAACCGTTTAATCCGCGTGAACTGGTCGCTCGTGTGAAGGCGGTGTTGCGGCGTACCGAAACCGTTCCTGCCGCCGCGCCGGATGCAAAAATGCAAATTGAACTGGGTAATACTCTGATTGACCTCGCCCGCCACGAAGTGACCATCGAAGGCAAGGCTATCGAACTGAGGGCCAAAGAATTTGATTTGCTCAAAGTGCTGGCTCAAAATATCGGTATCGTG
>JBBQXW010000019.1:0-44181 GCA_038209275.1 Chloroflexia bacterium
GTTGTACAGTGCCTTGAGCGACAAAGTGCATTTCAAGGCCATGCATATTGATTTCGTGCGCTGGGTTAGGCGACATTTATTTGACCGAGTAGCACCACAGGACATCGCGGCCTATTTACAACTTTTGCCAGTAGTTGCTACTCAACTCAAAACTTAACTCCTACTCTCAACGCATCACAAGTGGGGTCTAGTATGAAAAGGCCAATTATTTCAATATTACTACTAATCTTAATTGCTACTGCCATCTTCGTTTTTATCACTTTCAATCAAGCTCCAAACTTTGCTTCTAACACTGCCCCTGTGCTTCAATGTCGTACTCAAGCTTTTACTAAGAACACAGCTGACCTCAATCCCCAGACTGAGTGCTTTTCTACTGCTAAAGAAGCTTCAGTTGGTGTTGTATTTGTTAAGAACGAAAAGGGGCTGACAGAGTTTTTCTCACGGACTTTTCCAGATGTATCACCGCTAAGTTTTGTTGATAGCGGCAAGCCTCGTTGCGCCGCAATGCTGCTTGACCCAGTTAAAGGGACGGTAAAAGCCCAATGTTTTGATAGCGAAAAAGAACTGGAAGCAGCTATTGGCGGTTGGTGAAAGATTTCAGTTTCAGGAAAAGAGGTCTTACTACATTTTCTGCAATTCTTTTTCAATCATACGCTTTTTGGCATTTTCATCTACGCCAAAAGCTTTTCCCCCGGCCAGGAATAATGTAATTATAGAGAAAAGTGTTAAGAACCAGGCAGGCCAAACTCGGTAAAAGTCCAAAGATAGTGAACCTCTAAAGATAACAGTAAACATAAAATACCAAACAAAGCTATTACTAATCAGGCAAAGCAGCAGACGGTCACAAAAAGCAATGCGTGCTTTTGTTTGTAACTGATTCTCTTCTCGCTCATTAACTTGCCAATAGTGTCTAAACAATAATACACCCCAAAGAACTGTAACACCAAGCGGCCAGAAACGACTCCAGTCTTCAAAGATGTAGCTATAGAGATTGAAAGGCCCGTATGAATGGTAGGTATTAGAAATAAGACTCGTAATAGCAGTAGCCCATAGTACAACGCTAACAAAGCTGTAAATAGCTAGGTGCTTTGAAAACAAGCTTCGATCTCTAAGTCGTTCGTTTAACACAGCGAATTGAGATTTATGTATCATAGTCTCCACCCTAACAAGCAAGTTTTACTAACTAATGGTGCTAATCAGTTTTGACTACCACCATTGGTCACTATATTTCAACTAAAAAGCTTGGCGTTCTGATGTAGTTTTCTTGTCTACTAATAGATCTATTATAACACAGATATATAGATTTTTATTGATAGATTCAGGAAAATTACATTTTCTAATTTAGGAGATTATTGAACGGCCCAAGATGACATTTGATTATTAAGCAATATACCAAAATCACTAACCTGTGGGTTAACAGTACTAAATTGTGTATTATAACCAGCGTTTCTGAAGACATTAACTGCTCTACCACAGCCACCTCTAGCAGAATCAGCTCTATCATCCCATCCATAGCTGGTTAGATCATAAACACCCCAATCGCCAGCACAGCTGGTAGAAGAAACCCAACTAGCAGAACCATTGCCAAAGTTAGTACCATCAAAAATTTCGAAAATAATGTACTGACCAGATGTTGCTTGTAGTGAGTCTATGCCGCTCGGATTTATAGCTTTATCCTTCTCGTCGCTGGTATCGAAGCACTGCGTTTTGAGGAGCTTAGAACCTCGGTTTGCAGCCTTATCATCGGCGGTTATAGGGGCAATTGTGTAGATACAATGCTTTCCCTTAGTATCAACAGTGCTTGTAAGAGATGAGGCTGCTTCTGTAGGTTGGGTTGTGAAAAATAACGCAGCTAAGATAGCACTTAACCCTACTACAGCAAACAGTTGGAAAGAAACTCGTTTTACTTTTATCATTCTTCTCCTCTTCGTAATGATACAGTACTTATCTGAAAAGTAAATACTTAATTACAACATTATCATCCAGAGTAAAACATCAAGCTGGCTTTTTTCTAAAGAAATTGTTTATAAGGACACTCATCAGACAAAATAGTGTATTATATATAGTATAATTAGCGTGCTGCCCATGACGACATGGTGTTATTGTCCCAAAAGCCAAAATCAGACACTACTGGATTAACCTCTCGGATGTAATTCACATAACCAGGGTCTCTCCAGGTATCAACTATTCTACCGCACCCAGCCCTAGCAGAGTCAGCCCAATCATCGAAACTGTAGTCTACCAAATTATAAACTGCCCAGCTGCCAGCGCATCCACTGTAAGAAACCCAAGTACGTGAATCACCGCTATAATTGGTTCTCTGGAAAAGCTCAAAGATAATGTAGTACCCAGATGCTGTCTGTGACGACGCTGTGCTGGTTATAGACTGTCCAATAGCCTTATCTTTCTCCTCCTTCGTATCAAAACAATCAGTTTTCAGCACTTTCGAGCCTCTTTTTGCAGCCTTGTCTTCATCAGTCATAGGGCTAATCACATAAATACAGTGATTTTTCCCTTTGTCGGTAGCATTTACCTCTGATGTTGCTACTGAGGGCAAGGGAACAAGAAGTAAATTAGCTACTAACATTCCCAATAGTGCGACAGGTGCCATCTTAAAATTCTGCAATAGTAAACCTCCTTGTTGATCAGATATAAGAGTTGTCCATCTATCTGAATAATAACATTACTTCTGAACTTTGTAATGAAGAGAATTACTTGTTTCCTATAGGTAATTCTCTTTATCTGACAAAAGGAAATCCTCTATTCAAAATCTTTAGTGTAGTTAGAGTTCATCGAGAAATCCAACTTTTGCGGGTTTATTAGTCCTTTGACCAGAGCAAGAGCTACCGCTCCGCCACGACCTCGAACGCCTAGTTTAGCAAAAATTTTGTGAAGGTGATTACCAACAGTTCTAGGGCTAATTTGTAAGTATTGAGCAACCTCTTGGTCGTTTAGGTCAGCAGCAACCAACCCTAAAATCTCTACTTCTCGCTCACTCAAAGGCTCATGTGGTAGAATCAAAAAAGAAGGTGTCTTAACCACTTTAGAGCGGGGCTGTTTCAACTTATCAGACCGAATCAAAGCCTGTGGCTTTTGCTTCAGAACCGATTTTTGTTTATAAGCACCTTTCTGCTTCATTGTAAAAGACTCCCATTTCACTCTTGGCTATTTGTGCCAACTAAAGCTGCCACTTCAGGCTTTTCGGAACTGACCTGATTAAGGCAAACCTTAATATAGAGGTTACTTGATTAGTAAGTCTATGGGTTAGCTAACTGAATAATTACTTAAACGGTTGAGTTAGATCTGAAAGACCATTGGGGTAAGAAGTTTATTCGCTGCCGATAATTTAGTATTGGTACTATAACGTTGAGTTTAATCAGAAAGAGCGATTTTAAAACTCAACTACAATAAACTATACTTTATAAAAGGGTAAATGTCAAATAATGTGTGATACCAAAAAATATCTATCTTGTTTAACAAGGCAAAAGGTTTGAGCGTCAAAGATTAATTTACGCCCAGCCCGATAGCGGTGATGAGCATACCGTAAACAAAAAGGGTAGTGCCAGTGGTGTTATACCAGATGGCTTTGCCTTTGGGGTCGGCTAAAAACTTTTTCTGCAAGGGGAATTGAGCGACTAGAAAGAGAGCGACCAATCCAGCGTTCACGCCTTTGCCCGCCAGGAAAAGCACAATAATCATGGCGACCTGACACAGATTCATAATCACCAGGGCGATAATCGCCGCCGCTTTTGGGCCATACAGCACCGGGATAGTATTAATCTTCATCAAAATATCGCCCGTGATGCTCTTGAAGTCGTTGATGGTCATGATGCCGTGCGCGCCAAAGCTGTAAATCATAGCAGCCGCCAGACTCAGCCCGCTAATGGCCGACCACGAACCCTGATGGTTCGGGCCAAAGGTGGCACTCCCCGCCAACCAGGGCAAGCCTTCATAAGCAATAGCGACCAACGCATTGCCAACCCAGCCATTGCGCTTGGCCCGAATCGGATGCACGCTATAGCTGACCGCCAGGATAAAACCAATTACAGTCAGCACCGCTATCGGCACACCAAGATAAGCCGGAATCGCCACGCCCAGCACCGATAGCACTAGCACCGTCCACATTACCTGGGTCTTGGAAACTTTGCCCGAAGGGATGAGGCGCTGCGGCTCGTTAATCGCATCTACCTCGCGGTCAAACCAATCGTTAAGTACCTGCGATAGCCCACATAGCACCGGGCCAGAAAGAAAAATACCCAATACCAATTTAAAATCATTTTCCCAATAGCCCCAATCCATACCGACTGCCACTGCGCCACACAAAAACGCCCACATGGGGGCAAACCAGGTAATTGGCTTCATCAAGCGAAAACTATAACTGAGGGTGGTTTTGAGGGGGCGGGCCTCTAACTTCAGGCTAGGGCGCGGCTCAACCGCTATTTCAGCCTGTATCTTGCTGATTTTAATTTTATTAGAGGACATGCCGTTTCTTCTCCTGAATCTAACTCTATAATAGTGTGGATTATTTGCTTTAAGTGTAGCGAAAAACCTACTCAAAATGCAGTAGTTTATACTACCCGACCCGATTTTACCGCATCTACCACGAGTTTTCACCAAAGTTTAATTTTCCTTAAATAAATCCTCGAAAAGACTTGTATTTTTGGAAAAACCCGTTATAATTGAGGGCATACAGTGTGGATTTTAGATTAAGCTAGTTTTCGCAAACAAAATTATACTTAAATAACTATACACTCAATTACACTAGCCAACTGCTTGTTTATCGTGTTCCTGGTTTTTCATCTGGTTATATAGAAGTTAAAATTGAGCAAGGCGATCTCTGGTATATTAACCTGCCTCACCGCGCTGTTCTGTTGGGACTTGTGAGTTTTTTTACATTGGTGTAAGTTAAAACTGGAATAGGGGATGCGCTATGTCTGAGGAACTGGCCCGAGCCTTGACCGAAGCCAAAGCTACTTTTCGTAAAAAGTGGGCTGAAGTAATCGAGCAACGTGGCTTTGCTTTCGATGTGGCTAAAATTGATGCTGACGTTCGCCGCCGTCATATGAATTTATGGGAGCTTTTGATTAAATCGCTCAAAACCGGGCGCTACGAAGAATATGTCCAGGCGCTTGACCGCGAAGGGCGTTTACAAGCACGAGCTTCCAGTCGAATTGAATCAGTCGTTAGCCAAACTTCTGAAATGATGAATCTGGTCTGGGAAGTAATTAGCTCCACTAACGCCATCGAAACCAATCCGTCTCTGCTCAAACCACTGACCGAAAAATTGAATATAGTTCGCTCGAAAGCGGAAACCGCGATTCTGGCCGGCTTTATAGATGAAAGCCGCCATATTCAGGATGAGTTAGCCGCCGAAAGCGCCGAAGCCCGTCGCCAGCGCCTCGAACGCACCAGCCTGCAAGATTTAATTAAAAGCGTCCATGCTTTTAAGCTGGTTCGTTATAACGAAGGCCAGAAAATCTTTCAGCCCGGCGACAACCGCTCGGTACTTTATTTCGTAATGATGGGGCGGGTGCGCCTCTACGAGATATTGCCGGATGGTCGCGCTATTACGCTTTCTATCCTCAGCGTCAATGATGTCTTCGCTCAATCGAGTAACCAGAACAGCTACTTCCACGATGTGTACGCCGAAGTAATGAAAGACTCGATTATTGCCTGTATTCAGGAAAGTTCGCTCGAAACGCTGATGGAGCAGTCGCCGTTATTGGCATCCCGTATTATCTACAGCTTTTCACAACAACTTTCGCAGAGCCAGATTTTAATCGAGGGGCTGCTTGGGCGCGATGTGTCGCTACGATTGGTCAACATCCTGCTCAAACTCGCCACCGAGTTTGGCATAGCGGAAGCCAATGGCGGCGTTTCAATTGATCTGGGCCTGACTCATCAGGAACTAGCCGACATGATTGGCTCGAACCGCGTCACCGTCACCCGCAAGCTCATCGAACTGCAAAAGAAAAACCTCATCAACGTCCAGAACCGCACCATCATGCTGGTCAACCGCCGCGCCCTCGAAAATTTAGTCGCTTAAAAACACTATCAAAAAAGCCTGACCGAAATTTCGGTCAGGCTTTTTTGTCAGCAGAAAGTAATTATCTTTTGAGAATTTTATTGTGCTATACTTCAATTCAGATTCTACAAAACAAAGGACGATAACAATGAGCAGTAAAATTATAAACAAACGGCAAGAGCGAAATAATAGGTTGCAGAAAGATTAAACCAGGGTTAAGCGTAGGGGCGGCCCTTGAACACCTGGCACAGCGCGCAAGGGCGTATGCGATTCGCCCCTACCAACGGCTCAACTTCGGTGCAACTTGCTGTGGTGCTTAAAACAATTTTCTTCTTTAATCTGCCTGAATCGGCACACCCATTATTCTTCTTGTATAATAACTAGAGCGAATAGAGAAGCGGGAGAAAAAGCAAAGGCAAGCGAAAAAATGGCAGACAAGGCAAAACCACAACCGAAACTCGAAAAACTAAAAGCGCTGGCAGATGACCCAACCGAACAGGCGGCTTACGCCCTTACCTTGCTTGAAAGCGAAAAAAGCCGTCAGGTGGTCGAGGCGGCGCTGGCGATACTGGAAGAAAATGTTCCCGCTTCGGCCTGGTCTGTGCTAAGTAACCTGTACCAGTATTATAATCAGGATGGGACGAAACGCGATGCCGGGCTGTTTTTGCGCCTCACTATTCTCAAATCCTTGCGTTCGATTGCCCTCCCCAACGATGTACCGCTATTCGAGCAGATGGTTTCTACTTACGAATTTATGCCGCCCACCCGCGAAGAAGTGGCTGGCGGATTACGAGCGAACGCGCTGTTGGCGTTACACGAACTGGATAAAGAATTGGCGGCATATTATGGGGTTCGGTTGCTGGTAGATAAGTATACTTCTAAAATGTCGGGCGAACCCGCCGTGACTGCCGTGCGTGTGCTGGCAGCGCTGGGGCAGATTTTGCCGATTTACCAGTATGTGCTGGAACCTAAAGACAAAATCCCCGAAGTGACGGCGGAATGTCTTAAAAGCTTAACCGCCCTGCCGCTTACGTTCGTGCAGCCGCTAATCCGGCAATATAGCTTTGCCGAGGATGATGCGGTGCTGCTCGGTCTGTTCGATTTAATTGTAGCGCACCCCGAAGGCGCAACTTTTACCGAATTCCTGCTCGAATTTCTCGCCAATACCCGCCGCACCGACCTTTATCGCTATCTGGTTTTCGCCATTATCACCAGCCGCAAGAAAGAGTTAATTTCGACTCTGTTAGATAGCGCCAGGGAAGAAACCAACCGCGCCAAACTTCAGGTGCTGGTCGAAGTCCTCGGCCTTTCCAAAGAATACGCCACCGACCTCGCGCTAATAAACAAAAAACTGAAACCGAAGTAAATTTTAATTATGTCAAGCCGTAACTCTTTGCGCGGCGGCAGGTTGAGGCGCAAGTTGGTGGTCGTTGTTGAGGCTGATTATGGGGATAATGATACGGAAAGTAGTACCTTTCTTTTCGTGGCTGTCAACGCTAACCCGCCCGTGATGGCGCTCGGCGATAGATTTCACGATGGCAAGGCCCAGGCCGTGTCCGCCCACTTTTTTGCCTTCGGTGGTCTGCTTGCCCGGCTTAAATATTTCCTCGCGGTCGCCCGCCGTAATAACTGCGCCATCGTTCCAGACCCAAAGCTCAAGCTCTTCTTCGTCCACTGTGCCGGGTTTAAGCCGTTTGGTCGCGCCAATGCCGATGCCACCGCCGCTAAACTTGCGGGCGTTACTGACCAGATTTAGCAAAGCGTGTTCCATCAGGCCCGCATCCATAACTACTTCGATAGGTTCGACTTTGCGAGTGATATTGAACCAGCGCAAATCTACCAGTTGAGTCACTTTATCCACTAAGTGGTCGAGCGGCACAGGCTGAAGCTCAAGCTTGATTTCGCGACGTGTCAACAAATTACTGATAGTTTCGACACTGCTATCGGCTACTTCTATAATTTTGGCTAAATTTTGTTCGGTATCGGTGGGCAAATCAGGTTGCGTAATGACCGAAAGCTGGGCCAGCCCTTTTATACTGCTCAAAGGAGTTTTGAGGTCGTGTCGGACTGCGGTCAGCATTTCATTATTGGTGTTGATTTCCTGCTGCAAAATATTGAGTTGTTCGGTCAGGTGTTCATTTTGCGACCAGAGCAACAGCGAAAGCTGCTCATTGATACGACCAAGCGGCTGAATTACCTTTGTCAGGACAAACCAGACCACTGCCCCCATAATAGCCAGCGCCACCAGACTGAATAAAAAAGTTCCATTAAAGGCTTCGTTTTGCACTTTTTGCATTTCAATCAAATTCGCCTGGGTCTGTTGCGAAAATTGGCGGGAGTAACCATCTACAATCGCTATCATCTCATTGGTAAGGTCGCGAAGCTGAGCTTCGGAAGTGTTACGGTTAGCGGTTCTTGTGGCAAGTGGTTCTTTAATTAGCGTGTCGTAAATTTTTAGGAAATCGCGCTCTTTATCGGATAGTTCAGTCAGATTGAGCCTATTGGTACTTTGTTCGAGATTAAGAATAAGCTCATAAGCAATTTTCTGGCGAAGGTCGCCAAAGCCACTGGCATCTTCGCCATCAAACAGAATTTCTTCACCTTCCTGATACTGCTTTAGCAGCAAAGTAGTTAACACACTGGCACGAGCAACCGTCCTCTGATTTTCCAGCGCCATATCAATTTTATCAGTATTGCGGCCCAGATTGAGTAGAGAAAAGAAGGTCAAAATTACGCCGAGCAAAGTCGTTATGGCGAAAGCACAAATCAGTTTGAAAATAATAGGCGAGGTAAGCTTGCCCGTATTGAGGTTAGTTGCCCCGGTAGCGCTACGTTTGCTGGTACTCATAGTGAAGAGTTCCCTTGCCCTATGCCAATAGTTAGATGTTTGTTTCGACTGTGTCAAGCAGAATTTTAAGGCCGCCGCTTGCACCCGCTTTGGGAACGGCGGCGCTAAACCCCAGGGCAGCGTCGGTACGAGCTTGCTGCACCAAACCATCGTCGCTGGAATAAAGTACCAGCCGCACGCCGGGGGTCAAACCGTGTTTTCTTAGCCATTCCACCATTAAAGCGGGCTGCATATCCGCCAGCACCCGCCCCTGGTCGTCGCGGGCGACATTATGCCCATCCAGAATAATTAGCTGTGGCGCTGGTTTGCTACGCAAGGCCACCTGAAACTGGGCTATCATATCGGCAGCCCGGCTGGTGTTAATGGTCTGGACGGTATGACCGCGCGCCTGCAAAGCTCTTAGCACAATTTCAAGACTTAATTGGTCGTCGTCGGCATAAATAATGTTCATCAGCTTCTCTATCTAATTGGCAACCGCCCGCTCAACCTCTTTGAGCAAAGCCAGCAAGCCGCCATTCGTACCTGATTTGGATACTGCACCATAGAAATGAAGATTACGGTTGGTTCGAGCCTGTCGGACTAATTCATCATCGTTGGAATAGAGGATAAACTTGGCCTCGCGAGACAACCCGTTCTGCCGTAGCCAGCTAACCATACCAAGCGGGGTCATATCAAAAAGTTTGTTACCAGCATCATCGCGCAACACATTATGGCCGTCCAGAATAAAAATATCCGGGAGGCCGTGTTTTTCGTAAAGAACCTGGAGCTTTTTGGTCATCTCGTCCGTTTTGCTGGTATCAAGGGATTGTATATTGTAGCCTTTGGAACTCAAAGCTGCCGTGACCAAATCACGGTCTAAACGTTCATCATCGCCGTAGAGTATAAACATCGCTAAAGACCCCTGTTTGAGTTTTAAAATTGTCGGGCATTGTAATAATTATACCACCTTTTTGTTGCTAAACAATACAATGCGCGGGCTACTATCGGCATAAAGGCAAATATCGAGTGCCGGGCGCACGGTTTGTTCACGTTGCTTTGCCAAATCGCGGCGCGCTTCCGAGATAGCCTCAATCAGACCGTCTTCACCGTTAGTGGCCCAATCTACTTCAGCCAGGCGCTGTACCAGTTCGTTAATGAAATGGTTGGAATCGGCTAAAGTCAGCGGCGGTATGGTTAGCACTGCCGGAACGCCCGCTTTGAAAATATCCTCGGCAATTGCCCGTAAATAAGAAGCCTGGTAGCCGCTATCGCTCGTCCAATTGGGGTCTTCGACGGGTTGAGCCTGAATGATAAACAGACGGGCTGCCTTGAACATTTCCGCCAGTGCAAGGCCAGTCAGGGCGTTAGTAGCGCTCTGGTCAGCCGGATTCACATTGGTAGTAGAAATAAGCATATTTTGCTGTATTCTGGATTGCGACAGCGTAAGGTTAGAGTCGCCCGAAAAATTCGAGCGGCGGCGGTTGAGCAACAAGCGCGGAGTCTGGTTAATCAAAATCGTGCTGCCGATAAGATGCACCAAGCCGGGCAGATTGCTAATCCGATTTAGCGTTTCGGAGTTGGTCAGGCTTTCCAGATCAACCCGATTAATCTCGCTGACTAAATTCTTCTCGCGTAATGGCTCAAAAACTTTACGGATTCCATCCAGGCTGGCATCGCAACTGAGCAGTACCGAGGGCGGAAGCTGATTTTCGCTAACTTCGGTAAATTCACGCTGGAACCAGCTTTTGGTAATGCGGCGCAAGGCCACCCCTGGCTGAAGCGCTACCGATACATTTCCAACCCGCAAGGCTTCCCAGGGCAGAAAACTTAGTCCATCCTGTACCTGAAGTACTATCGGGGTAGAGCGCACTCGTTTGGAAAAGCGGCCTGGCCCTAGCATTTTCTCGACCAACCGCAGCCAGCTAATCGGCATTTCTCGCTCGGCAATTTGTTCCTGGGCCGGGTCGCCCTGCACATACTTTATATCGCGCCAGGGCCGGTAAGTAATCATGCTGGTGCGCGTCCCGGCTTCGCTGGTGCGGGCGGTATCGCGCAACCTGACCGAAATTGGTTCATCGGTCAACAAGGGATGGCGACTGGGCTGCGCGCCTAGCGAAATTTCCAGTTTGGGTAGCCGCTTCGTAAAGGGATTGGGCGGCAAAATATCGCCAAATTTCGGCGGACGCTTGGGAAGGGGCGAAAACGACTCGGTGGTCGTGCCGTCATCCAGCAGGCCATCCAGTTCGGCGGGCAGTAAATTTAGCCCTTCTTCTTTTTCGGCAGAGGCGGTGATAATCGTATTCAAGGCGCGGCGCATAATGAGCCAGCGCTCGGTATCGTCCGCCACCGCCAGCCCGGTAAAGAGCAAGCGGGCCATCCAGGGTTCCCAGTTCCGGTCAAGCGATTTGAAGATGTTCAGCACAAACTCGGTATCATCGGGATTAGTGTAAGCCCGCTCAATGGTTTTCCAATCCGGCAAATAAAGCGAACGAGTCAGGTTGGGCCATTCGGTACGGAATTTTTCGTACAAAACCGCCACTTCTTTCCAGACTATTTTGGCCCGATCAGTTTGCCCATCCCGAATTAAAGCCTGGGTCTCGCACACCCCGGCGTAAGCGGCGGAAAGCGGGTCGTTGTCGCGCCCAGCCTGGAAAAGACTTCGGGCCGCACTTAGCATATAAACCGCCCGTCCGGGCAGGCGCAAAGCCAATAATTCGCCATCTTGCAACAGCAACCGGGCAGCATAGCGTTCGCCCAACCGTTCGCGCACGAAAGATGAAATAATGATTTCGTCACCTTTATTTTTGAGGGTGAGTGCCTGATAACGACATTGCGCCAATAACAAATGGTTCAAACGCAAGCCCATTTCCTCGACATCCGCCCCAAATTGCGGCGCTTCTGGATCGGCTAGAGTAGTACCAGAAGGCAAACTATTGTGGCGGCGCAACACCAACTGGCTTTCGTAATCATTCAGCTTGAGTTGATACATATCGTAATCATAGCGAATTTTCAGGACGGGCAAAGTGGGCGATTCCAGCCGCCGGGCGCGGGTTGCCATGTCGTTATAGACATTTATCAAATTCAGGGCATATTTTTTATTGAGGGCATAGCCGCCGCGCCAGCGACAATGTGCGTGCATGGGCAAACAAACGCTGCGCTTCCACTCCGGGACGGGGGGTTGGCGGCGACCTTCCAGCCCTTCCAGTCCCCAGACCCAGCGCAGCGAATCTATATCTGTCCCGTTCACCAGTTCGTTATAGCGCCGCACCCGGTTCGAGCCAAGCCGGGCCGCCGCCGCCAGTTCGACCAGCACCTGGGTTTCGGGCAGCGTAGCCAGTGCTTCGCCGCGCTCTTCGGCGTTGGTAATAAAATAATCCAGCTGGTCAATTGCCTCGCCCAACCGTCCCACTCCCGCCAGCGCTTTGGCCGCCGAAACGCGGGCAGGCAACAGATTGTGCTGGGCATTGGCCTGGGCATACAGCGAATAATTAGGTGGTTCCGCTAGTAGTCCGAGCAGTTCGGGCAGACGGGCATCGGCAGCAGGCCGCATATCTTCCGAAACTTCCAGTTGCAACCCGGTCAGGCGGTCATGGTCGAGCGTCGAAGGAATAGTGATTTTATCGGGCAAAGGAATATGGGTCTCCACCAGATGTTTGGGCAAACGACTACGGGCTACCCGTCCCCATTCTATTTGCAAACGGGCGCTAAAATCAGATGGAGCGCGCCATAGGTAAGTCCAATCCGGGTCAAGTTGCAATTTGTCACTACCGCCGACTAACCCGGCCAACCGCCGCCCCAATGTTTCAGCCTGACCCATCTCTTCCAGTCCATCTTTAATTTTGCCTTCATAGAACATGGCCCGGCCCATTAGCGAATGGGCAAACGCCGCCAGCATCCGAGGCTGAATAGTTGAACCATTCCACTGCCAGTTACGGCTCAGGTTGTGATAAACCTGTTCGATAACATCGTAGGGCAGAGGTCGGGTCAATTTGTTCTGTTCGCGGGCTTCCACCGCCGCCTCGATTGCACCCAGCACTGCGCCAATTTCACGGGCAAACTTATCAGGGGCGCGATTGACTGTCGCTTCCTGCCAGAAAGTCTGCCAGCGTGTCTCCGGCAAAGCATCCCCGGCGGCAAAGCAGGCGGCAGCCTCGCCCGCCAGCGCCATTAGCTTGATAAATTTAAGGCGCTCCGTGAAAGGCTGGCTTTTCTCGTAACTATCGGGTGTGGCGTTAACAATCGCTTTTTCCACTTCCTCAACGTTTTGAGCGGTGCGTCGCCATAGCTGGCGCAAATCTACCGGGCCAAACTGGTGCAAACGAGCGGCACCCTGCAAAACCAGAATACGAGCCTGTAGCAAAAGCGAGGTCGGATTTTTCTCTAACTGTACCGCCAATAGCCGCTCAGTTGCCAGTTGCGCCCAATCCCAGCTAACCACCATCCGGCTTAACCGACTGAACCACTCGAACGCTTCGGGGGAAGGTTGCTGGGCGAAAAGTTCCAGGGCCACTTCCGCCGCGGCAAAATTCCCGCCCAACTTGGCATCATTGATAGTGCGGTCAGCCAAATAATTGAGCGCCTGGGTACGCATCCGACTCCACTGGCTGTTGGAGTCGGCGGCATCCTGGTTAAAGAACTGGCGCAGTTGAGCCAGAATCAAATCTTGAATATCCAACCAACCGTTGTTGCCGTGTGTCACCCATTCGTAAGCACTGAACGCCTGGAACGCGCCATCAAAGCTGGTGTAAACCCCAAATCTACCAGCAGCCTCAGTATTCTCCGGGCCGACCCCCAGCGTCGCTTTTAGCATGGCATAATCAAAATGACCGAGTAACGTCACCGCCATTATAAATTCCTGGCTCAGTTCCGAAAGCGCCCGGCCCAAAATCCGCACCTCGACATAGCTGCGAAAATCGGTTTCCGCTACCTTTTGCGGCGTGATAGTCGGGTCTTCCAGCACCCAGCGAGTGTAAAGCGCCACATCAAACGGATTAGAGCGGGGTGCTTTGGGGTCGCGCAACGGGCGAATCACCTTGGTCGAAAGCAGCCCGGTGGGATTCCATTCAATCTGGTCGAAGACCGGAGCAAGCGGCGCTTTAGTCTTTTCGATAATAGCGTGCCAAAAAGCGGGATTTACCTGGGCTGCTGCCAAGTACGTTTCGCTTTCTTCATGGTTAAAACCCGTAACCGGGAATAATCCCAGGTACGGACGGGCCGCCAGACGAGAAACTGGCGATTGTGCGTCAGTTTCAATCTGTTCGCTCTCGGTCTTGCGGCCCTTACCTTCAACAAAGCGCCAGCCGTTTCCGGCGGAAGCGAGCGGGCGGCGACCTGAGAAAATCACCCGCAGGCGTGGCTCAAGCTGATGTAATTTTTCCAGAATGTCGAAGGTGATAGAGACATTTTCGGCGGGCTGCCCGGCCAAACGCACTCTGGTCAATTCTTCGCAGGTATCCAGCACCAGCAAAACCTGCCCGCCCATCTCTTTCAAAGCCGAAGCAAAATCAGCCAGAACTTTAGTAAAAAGCGGGTCATTCAGCCAGTCGCGGTCTTGATAGCGGCTAAAACTGGTCTCCACCGGGGGATATTTCTCGTAGAAGCTGGCAATGCTCTGGTCAAAGCCACTAAACGAATAAGCCTGTCCCGCCTGCAAGCGCAATTCTTCCGCCAGCGCACTCAAGAGCAAGCCGGGCTGGTAGCGCGGATAATGCGGGTCGAGATGATCGAAATCCACCCGCGCCACTGGCAAATTTATCGAAGGCGCGAGGCGCGTCACCAGATAGCGAATCAGGGTGGTTTTGCCGTAGCCGCCCGGCCCTAGATAGTGCAAGGCCCAGGCATCGTCAGTGCCTTCAATCAAAGCGTGAAAAGCATCCAGTTGTTCGCGGCGCTCCAAAAAATTCTTGAGCTGTTGCAAATCGTCCCAGCGCCGGAACTGAAGTTCCAGGCGGGCTGCCGCCCGGTCAAGCCGTACCCGCGAAGCCGGGTCTAAATGCTCTTGTAGCGTGCGGGCAGTTGCCACCCATTGCGAGGCCCGGTTTAAGTTGAGTTCCAGCATCTTAATCCAGCGGCCAACCGAAAATACCGGGCTGGTAGTCTGGTTTTCAATGGCAGGATTAGGTATCGGCGGTTTAGGAATTGCGGCATTGGCAGCAATAGAGTGGGGCTGGCCCAGGTGGAAAATCAGCCGGAAGATTTTAGCCCCGCCAATATCGAACTCCTCGCCGTCGTTCAAGCGGTCGTACTCGCCGCCGGGCAGAGGTTTGCCATCAACCCGGAAAGTACCATTGCTGCTATTGTTATCATAAATATAATAACCATCGCCACGCCATTCGATACGGGCGTGGGTGCGACTCACCCGGTCATCGTTCAAAATCAAATTATTGCGGCTGGTACGCCCGATATTGAAAGGCACGTTGGTAATCGGTATAGTCCATTGCTGCACAATCTTACCCTGAGCATCGAACTGGGTCGCATCGAAATAAGCAGGCGGGAAGGCGGGCGTTGCCGAAGCAGTTGACTGAAGCGGATTTAGCTGGACTGGCGTAGCGTCGGGGGTAGCATCTCCTTCATCCAATTTATGAGTAGGCAATAGTTGGTCTAGTGCCGGGTTGGGAGTAGTAGCCTGAAGCAAGCCTTGCTGCTCCTGCTGTATCTCTTCAAGGGTGCGAATCGGTAAAATCCGAGTAGGGTCAACAGGTGAGTCGGCCTCCGTAGGAGAAGGAAAAGGAGCGGCTTCGGTAGAAAGAGGCGCAGCGATTTCCGGCCCTGGTACTGATGTGGGCAAAACCGCAGGAGGAGCAGGTTTGGCGCTTTCTTCTTCGATTAAGGTTTGCGGAGTAGCTTGATTGACCGATTCTTCAACCAATCCAACCAACTCGGTTGGTACTTTCACCCGGCGGGCCAGTTGCGCCCACATCGTAAGGTTTTCAGGCATTTCTACCGTTTCGCGGGCCTGAAGGACTCGTTCGGCACATGCCACCAGACTATTTACAATCGAACTCTGACCTTCCTTCTCGCGCAAATAGCGCAAAACCTCATCGCGCGCGGCATCACTCAACTGGTAAACCCATTGACGATGGGGTTTGCCATCTTCGAGGGCGGGCGGCATTACCATCGGCATTTGTTGAGCATTTGCCGCGCCTTGACGGGTTATGCTGGTCAGCATTGCCGCCATTGCATTCAGGCGCTCCTTATTTTGAGTTTCAAAAGTAGTCGCGTCGGTCATCTGGGAAAGCAAAGTCGCGTAGCTATCAGGCTGGTCAATACAGCAAAAAGTCGCCAGCTTTGCCGTCCAGCTAGGAATCATGGTCAGCCAGCGTAAAGTGTCCGGGCTAATTCCCCAGCCCTGCGCCGTTTCGGTCAGCCAATCAGTAGTCCGAGTTTTAGCTTTTTCTTGCAGATATTTATTAAATTCGCTACCAAGCGTATCAATCAGACTAGGTGTATTTGTACTCATACTTTGTCCCACTTTTCGTTAAATGTCCCCGCAAAACTTAATCTATCTATCTACAAACGACCTATCGTTTAAACTTGCACCCCTACGGAGATAGGTTTTAGTTTTTGAAATTTTTTGCAAAAAATCTCAAAACTAAAGAAAAACCAGTAAAGGCTCGTTCCAGGCTTTGTACCAATAAAAGCAAAAGTCCCGACTATTATGCCCACATGTTACACCTGTTGGCAAGACCCAATTAGCAAGGCGCTGGCAAATTCTTTGTGTAGGAGGGGGCTGCGCCCTCGATTTCTCTGCCATCACCGAAAATCGAGGGCATAGCCCCTCCTACAGCGGGATTTAGGTAGTAACCTGTGCTTGCAGCAAATCGGCATCTTTAGCTTCCGCCAGTGCCTGAATTTGAATCAAGAAAGGAATCAGGTCTTTTTCCATATTAATCAAATTGCCCGGTTTTCCCTGTACCTGGCGCTGAAACAGCAAATAAAGCTCGTCGCGTGTGCCTATATCCACCAGCGACGGGTTGCGATGCAGTACAAACTGCTTATAAGCCAGCGCTTCTTCCAGGGCTGGAAAGGGCGTAAGCGGAAGCAAATTAATCCACTGGCTTTGCTGGGCATATAGAAAAAGATTCTGGGCCGCATCTTGTCGGTCAGTTGGGGCGCTATCGAAGGCAAAGACCGCCCGCACCCGGTCGCTGACGTTATAAATCCCTTTTTCCAACAAGGTATCGTGAAAATACGGCAGCGCTGTACCCAGCGCATGAGCATCGTCAAACAGCAAGACCACCAGTTTGTCCGGCCCCATTTTGTTCGCCAATGTGAGCAAATCCTGGCACAGCCCGGCTATCAGCGCCCGCCGTTCCAGTTGCTCATCTACGCCGCGCTTTAGCAAATTTTTGACCGCGTCGGACAAAGCCGGGTCAAATTTGCTGCCAACGGGCTGCTGGCTGAGGGCATCGAGGGTCAGGTCTAGCTGGGTCAGGCTAAAAGAATTATCGGGAAACCAAAGTTCGGCGGCTTGCTCAATATCTGGCGCAACTGTGCGCGTCACATAGCCCCGAAAATCTACCTTTTCGACGGCAGGAATAATACAGGCAAAATGTCCGGCCTTAACCGCCATACTGCCCATTTCTTCCAGTAATCGGGTCTTGCCGAGCCCCCGACCATCTGCCCCACTGGTATAAATCGCCAGCGCGGGCTGTTTTGGCTTGCCCGGCACCAGCAAATTTTGAAAACTTTGCAAGAAAGAAAGTCGGTCACAAAAATCGGGGCGGCGCGGCGGAATTACCTGCCGGGCCAATTGCTGCAAATTGCGTACTTCGTCCTGACCTTTAAGTTGAAGGGTTTCCTGTCCATCGGGCGGCATAAAAAGAACCGGCAAGGCCCAATCTATTTTCTGCTCGGCCTGATACTGCCCGGCTAACCCGGCCCGCCGACCTTTAGCACAGGCTTCCGGCACCGATTGGCCTTCAGCGAGGCTGGCGTAAAACTCGCGGGCAAACAAACGGCAGACCTGGTCAGCGACCCGCCCATTCATCCCCACCACAAACGGAATACCCGCCGCAACCAACCGGGCCGCGATGCTGCTGCGGGCAGTCTGGGTCTGAGCCATGCCATCAGCCTGCGGGTTGAGGCCAGGGTTGCTTGCGCCGTTAGTACCGGGCGCGCTGGGCGATTGCCCGCTATAGCAAGCATTGAGAACTACCGCTTGCAAACCAACCCCGGTCAGTGCCTGTTCCAGATTAGTGCCGTCGCGCTTGCCATCCTCGCCCTTATTCTCAACCGGGAACATTAAATAGGAAGTTCCGGCATTGACTCCGCCATGTGCTACCAGATGCAAAACGTGTGGCTTGAAGCTGGCAATCGCTTTTTGCATAGCCTCAAACGTAGCGGCGGCAGGGCCATTGAGCGTCGAGATTAACCGCACTTCAATCGGCAAGCCTTCGGTTTCCTGCATCCGACGCAATAATCCCAAATATTCGCTGGCAGCGTTTATTTCGGGGTCATTAATCGCGGCGGCAATTACGAACAGCACCCGCAAAGGCAAATCTACCTTCAGGGCCGTCGCCGACGGCGTGCCAACTGGTGTAATACGGTAGATATTAATCGCCTTGTTCGCCAATAAATACTGCATCTCGCTCCGCACCATTTCCCAGGGAAACCGGGCCAAATCGGGGTCGGCAATATCCAGTCGCAAGTCTATCGGGTCGTTCGCCCCAACCAGCCCCTGAACCGTCTGCCATAGTTTCGGCCCAAACAGGCACGCGAAAAGATAAAGCGCGGCAGCTTGCACCTGGTCGCCCTGCGATACACGGGCGAAGATGCTACGGAACAGGCTGGCGCTCTTGGTGGTATCAGTCCATAAATCGGTGTAACCTGCCGGTAATGTCACCTGGTTTTCGGGCGGCGGGACGGGCAAAAGCAATGTTCCGGCGCGTAGCTGGTTAAGCTGATGTCCGCCGACTTGTTGCTGCTTCTCGTCCCGTAATTCGACGTTCCAGCCTGTGCTGTCCGGCTTATTTACAATTTTTAGGTCAAATTTCACGACGAACCTGAAAAATAATCTCTAGTAACTCTTTCTATAGGACAATACTACAGCCCCAATCCCAATTATATAACAAATTTTGAATTTTGAATTTTGAAGGAACACAGATGAACACGGATTAGCACAGATGGACACAGAGATTTTAGAATTTATAATTCTTCTATGTCTAATACCAAATCTTAAAGGGTAGGAGTGAATAATTACAAAATTATAAATCTCCGTGTCTATCTGTGCTAATCCGTGTTCATCTGTGTTCCTTCAAAATTCAAAATTCAAAACTCAAAACTCAAAACTATTTCTTCTCCAGCTCTTTCTCTTTAAGGATGCGGCGCAAAATTTTGCCGGACGGGTTTTTGGGAATGGCATCTATAAATTCGATTTCTTGCACCGTCTTATACTTGGCGAGGCGACCAGCGGCAAATTCCAGCAACTCCTCGGCGGTCAGGTCGGGATGGTCGGGCCGTTTCACTACAAAAGCTTTGGGAACTTCGCCCGCTTCGTCATCGGGCTTGCCAATAACGGCGGCATCCGCCACGCCCGGATGTTCAAACAGCAGCGCCTCGATTTCGGCGGGGGCGATACCGAAGCCTTTGTACTTAATCATCTCTTTCTTGCGGTCTTGAATCGTCACGTAGCCGTTGGCATCAATATAGCCAATATCGCCAGTGTGCAACCAGCCGTTGCGAATCGTGGCAGCGCTGGCTTCGGGCGCTCGCCAATAACCCCGCATTACCTGCGGGCCGCGCACACAGATTTCGCCAATTTCGCCAACCCCTAACTCTTTTTGGCCCGTCTCAATGTCTACTATTTTTTGTTCGGTATCGTGGACGGGCAAACCGACGGTTTCCAAAATGTTCAGGTCGTCACTATAGACCGGGTTAATGTGGGTCAAAGGCGCGGCTTCGGTCAAGCCATAGCCCTGCACTACCCGCACCCCGGTAAGTTTCTGGAAGCGCCGACCTACTTCGGGAGCAAGCGGGGCCGCGCCGCACATGGCGTGCCGGATACTGCTCAAGTTGAATTTCGGCAATTCGGCCCAGCCCGAAAGCATGACCAGCACTGGCGGCACGACATACAGCAAGCTTATCTTATGTTGCTCAATCAAGCGCATCGCCTCATTCGGCTCGAAGCGCTCCATCAGCACCGCCGTAGCGCCCGAATACATGGCCGCGCCCATCAACATCGTGCCGTAAATATGGTAGAAAGGCAAAAAGAGCAACATTCGGTCATCCGACTGGATGCGACCTGATGCAATCATCTGCATATTGTTGCAGACCAAATTTTTGTGGGTCAGCAAAACTCCTTTAGGCAAACCAGTCGTGCCGCTCGAATAAGGCAGCGCCACCAAATCCGTCCAGTCTATACCCACTGGCGGTGGCGGGCTGGCTTGCTGACTCTTGATAAGCTCGGAGAAACGCTCAAACTTCATCGCGCCGTTCGGGTCGCCCGTGCCAACCGTAATAACGTGCCGAACATTGGGCAACATTTCGTGAACCGCTTCCACCAACGGGAAAAGTTCATTCTGAACGATGATAGCAACGGCTTCCGAATTAGTAACCTGATATTCAATCTCGCGCTCTTTGTACGACGGGTTCATCGGGCTGATGACTGCGCCGATACGAGCGATGGCATAATACGAAATGACAAATTCAGGCCGATTGGTCATCAACACACAAACTTTATCGCCCTGCTTTACGCCCAGCGCACGGAGGGCATTAGCAAAGCGGTTGGTCAGGGCTTCGAGTTCGCGGAAGGTAATATTATTATCTTTGTAAACTATCGCCACATTTTCGGGGTAGTAAGTCGCTCCGTGCGTCAGCATCTTATCGAACGGGATGCGGGGATAATCCAGGGGCGGACGAAAGAACTCCGGCTGCGAAAGCGTAGGAGTTTTAACTTCGGATTGAACCGTGTCAGCCATACCTCGTTCCTCCTGTGTCAGGTGCTTGGTAGCTTAATAAAGTTTTGGAAAATTATAACTCTGGTTATTCCATTTATTATAGCACCTTCCAGAGGTAGGCTCAATCTAAAAGATTGAGATGGGTGAGCGTCAATTTTTTGTACCAGGGTCAATCCAACCCGGACGTGAACATCCGGGCTAAAAAATAAATAGCCTGGATTTTTAGACCGGACGTTAAACTCCGGGTTTTGCAAAAAACTGACGCTCACCCGATTGAGATTAAGCCCAATACCGTTCAAATAAGGGCAAATCGCTGTAGGAGGGGGCTGCGCCCTCGATTTTACCCTTACCACTCAAAAAATCGAGGGCATAGCCCCCTCCTACAGCCGTTATTTGAATGGTTATTGAGATTAAGCCCTGATTATGCTCAACCCAAATTGTCTGTACGGAAGTAGAATTTCTTCTGAAACCGATTGCTCTACAATCAACCCACTAATATCATTCAGCGACGTTACGACGTAAGGCGACGCTGCTCCCAGCTTTTCATGAGAGGCCAATACCATAGTCTCTGCCGCCTGTCGGGAAAGGGCCAGTTTAACGTAGGCTTCCTCCAAATCTCCCGTACTCAGCCCGGCCTCTGGATGAATCCCGGTCACGCCCATAAAATACATATCAGCCCGAATATGACTGATAGATTCGATAGCCGCCGCGCCTACCGACACAATCGAGTGTTTAAATAAACGCCCGCCAATCAGAACAATCTCAATATCGGGGTAATTTACCAGTTCAAGGGCAGTACGGGCGCTGTGTGTAACAATTGTGGCTTGTAAGTTTCTGTCTAAATGGCGCGCTACTTGAACCGCCGTTGTACCACCGTCGAGAATGACGACCTGCTTATTTTTGATAAGGCGGGCGGCAGCTTTCCCAATCGCCACTTTTTCCTCTTGCAAAATATCTTCGCGGTCAGCAAAATTAGCGATGGCTGGCGAAACCGGCAAAGCCCCGCCGTGTACCCGTTGCAACAAACCCTCCTGGGCCAATTCGCGTAAATCCCGGCGGATGGTATCTTCGGATAAGCCGAGTTCCTGGCTCAAGGTTTTAGCGATTACCTGACCCTCGCGCTTTAAAACGTCGAGAATATGTTGCTTGCGTTGGCTGGTTAACATTTTGTATCCTTTTACAAAATCTTGCACGAAATATCTTGACATTGCACGATAATTCTGATATATTATCTTTGGGCAGCAAAAACGTGCAATATCGTGAAAAACCTGATTTTATTAACTTATTATACACACAAACGAGGACACCAATTCATGACTACTACACCCAAACGTTTGATGATTTTAATTGCCGGGCCATACCGTAGCGGAACAGGCGATGACCCGCAAAAAATGGCTGATAACCTGAAACGCTTAGAAGAAGCGTCCTGGCCCATTTTTAAAGCCGGACACATACCGATGATTGGCGAGTGGGTGGCATTACCAATCTGGCAAACTGCGGGGGGACAATCGGTTGGCGATGAACTCTACGATAAAATACTGCACCCAACCGCCGGACGGTTGATTGAACGTTGCGATGCCATATTGCGACTACCCGGCGACTCTAAAGGGGCGGATAACGATGTACGTCTGGCTAAAGAGCGGGGTATTCCAGTTTATTTTCAGGTGGATGAAATACCACAATACAGCAAATAGCACTCGTCATAGAAATCGGGAGTGTCAAAAACAGTTGAGGTAGGGGCGAATCGCACTCGTAGTGGTGAATTTGTTGGACGCAAATTTTAACCAATCTTTGTGGACTGTAAGACAAAAAACCCCTATCGCAACATTACTATAAGTATCCAATAACCAGCTACCCAGCCGCACTTTTTGAGCATCACGGCTACACCAATAACCAGTCCCGCAGACGCAAACCCCGATTATCTGTAAGCCCGCCAGTATCAGAGCCGCCAATTGCCTCGTAACAATAAAAACTGGCAGCATACCCAGACCAATCAAGGCATAGGGCAGGATAAAAATCAGGCAAAGTATTGCCAGAAAGCGCTGCTCCTTGAAATTAACCCCCCCCTCCTTTCATTAAAGACCTCACTTTTGAGGGGTCAGTTATCGCCCCGTAATTGCTACTCTTTAGGTACGTCTTTAAAAAGGCTATTGCTATACACCTCAAAAGGTTCGGAGTCGTGGAAAGCCCTTTTTATAGTAGTCAAGGCTGGGCCAAAGTCGAAAATCCATTGACACAGCAATGTCCTACAAATTAGCGACTTTGCCACCTTTCTATACTATTTCCCAACTTTGAACCTCGGCCCGTAGGGTTGCCCTGTGGGTGAACTTTGAACTTTGAACTTTGAATTACTTAATCGAGGTCACACTCTTTAAGGAGGAGCAAACGTGACAAACAAGAAGCTGTTGAAAATCTTTTCAGCTTTGGTCGTAATTATGCTTTTCACGACCGCCTTAGCTGCTTGCGGTGATGCTACCGCTACCACTGCATCCACTACTGCGGCGGCTACTACGGCTGCTGCAACTACGGCGGCAGGTACTACCGCCGTTGCTACCACTGCCGCAGGTACAACTGCTGCGGCTACGGCGGCAGGTACTACCGCTGCCGCGACTACTGCCGCCGCCGGGCCGCGCAGTGGCGGTACTTTCCGATGGCGGCAATCCAGCGAGCCAAAAACGCTTGACCCTGGCTTCCTGACTGACCAGACCAGTATCCAGATTACCCAGAACCTCTTTGAGGGGCTGCTGCAACTGGACAACAAACTGCAAGTCCAACCAGCCCTGGCGGAAGCCATGCCAACCGTTTCGGCGGACGGCCTTACCTACACCTTCAAGCTACGCAAAAATCTGAAATTCAGCAATGGCGACCCCCTTACCGCAAAGGATTTCGTCTATAGCTGGAATCGGATTGCTCAACTTGGCGATTTGGCGGAATACGCTTCGGTTATGTATGAAATCGAAGGTTTCCAGGCCGTTTCAACCGAGAAAGACGATGCCAAACGCCGGGCCGCCACCGTTCCCGGTATCAAGGCGCTGGACGATTACACTATCGAGGTTAAGTTGGTCACGCCTGCTTCCTACTTCCTGACCGAAGCAACCCTGTGGACTTACTACCCGGTCAACCAGAAGTTAGTCGAGAGCAAGGGTGACAAATACGACGAGAAAAACCCCTGGTCTACCGAAGCCGCTAACGTTAGCGGAGCCAGCACCGGGCCTTTCATTATGAAGGACTGGAAGCACGACGTAAATATGCGCCTCGAACTCAACCCGAACTACTACGGCACGAAGCCGGATATTGATGTAGTAATGGTTGATATTCTAAAGGAAGACTCCACCGCCAAGTTGAAGTTCGACAACGGCGAATTGGACGAAGTAAAAGTGCCGGTTTCCGATATTCAGAAGCTGAAGAAAGACCCGAAATACCAGGGTCAATACCGTGAATATCCGGGCCTTCGCACCAGCTGGATTCAGTTCAATTTCTCGAAGACTGATAACCCGTTAAGCACCAATTTGAAGCTGCGGCAGGCAATTGCCTACGCCATGGATCGTTCGCTGATTACCGAGGGCGCAATCAATGGCTCTGGTATCCCGACCACCGTATTAGCGCCAGAAGGCATTTTGGGCTACAAGAAAATTGACCCGTATTCGTTCGACCCGGCTAAAGCCAAGCAAATGCTGAAGGATGCTGGTTTCGATACGCCCGATAAGGTCAAGCAACTGGAAGACCAGATTAACAACTATGGCGGCGGCAAGAGCGGCGGGTTTGCCTTCAATGCCGATAACGACACCAATCGAGCCTGGGCCGAATCAATCCAGCAGCAGATGAAGGTCAACCTGGGAATTAACCTCAAGTTGAACCCGATCTCGACCTTCAAAGAGTTCTTGACCCGCCGGGACGACCAAAAAGAGTTCATCATTATGCGTGGTAGCTGGGGTGCGGACTATGCCGACCCGCAGAACTTCTACGAACAGTGCTTTGCGTCTTACTCTGGCAACAACAAATCCAACTACAAGAACACCAAGTTCGACGACTTTGTAAAGAAGGGCAACGTTGCGACTGCCCCGCAGCAGCGCGCCGAGTTCTACCAGCAAGCCGAGCAAGTGATGCAGGATGATGCTGCCTATGTGCCGCTCTTCAACACAATTGAGGTGCGCTTGCAGAAGCCGACCATCACTAACTGGGGCTGGACGAACCAGGAAATCATGCCCTTCAAGTACATCATAATCAAGAAATAACCCTTCTTTCCTGTCTCATTGCTGTTAGGGAGAGAAAATCCCGGATTTTCTCTCCCGACTAGACATTTAATGGACTACTGCCCATCAGACCCCGGACACAGCCAGTGATGCGGGATGCCTCGAAGTAAAAGATTGGGCCAGAGGCTAAAATAAAATCAGATTGTTTGTTATACAACAGGCGATTTGGAAAGATTTTAGTGAAGCAACCCAATTTTTTATTTCGAGGTCTGTGTCCGGCCAACCTCTACCACATCTGAATCCCCTGAACCAATAAAAGCAGCACTTTGGCAATATAAAGAATTAACTTCCGGCTATGGTATGGTGGGAGCGAATCGCATACGCCCCATACGCATCAAGTTAAGGAATTTATTCCAGGGCGGGCTTTCAGCACGTACCATCTTCAAGCTTAAACTCTTAGCTTGATGCGTATGGGGCGTATGCGATTCGCCCTACGAAAATCACCACTCCTACCATAGACACTCCCAAATAAAATCGGTGCTTGCAATTCTAAACTTCTTCACAAAAATATTTATTGGTTCAATTATTGAATATTAAAAACCTAAATAAATCTATTCGACTCATCTGCTATACTCAAAAAATTTATAACTTGAATAATCTAGCTTTGAATAAAAGACAAATTTTATCCCTTCACTCCAACTATTCTGCTGCTTTAACTGTACACAACATTAACGTTAGTACATAGTGATTTATGTTGCGAAAAAGCTGAGATTGTGGATAATAGAGCTTATACAATTTACGCTTAGGCAAGCTTTATTGCTAAAATCAACGGTTCTCTGGTAATTAGGGATGCCCAGGCAACCCACATCAAAAAGCAATTATTCACAACCGCATTCAATCAAACCAAAACCTGACCCAGCGTTGGGCAATTAAGGGTTTTACATTATTCTGGAGGAGGAGAGAAAATTATGCTAAAGATGATTTACGCTCGCATTAATCGCAAGTTGGCGTTACTTGCCGTCCTAATGCTCGTAATGGGCGCACTACTGGCGGCTTGTGGCGACCCAACCGCCACCACCGCACCCGCCGCGCCCGCCGCGACAAAGGCCGCCGCAGCTACCACGGCGGCAAGTGGTGCGGCAACCACCGCGGCCGCCACTACTGCCGCAAGTGGTGCAGCAACAACTGCTGCTGCCGCTACCGGCAAATTCGATGGCGTTATCAAGTTCGGTGCGCCGCTTTCGTTAACTGGCAGCCTGAACAACGAATCGAAGCAGACCCAGCAGGGTTATGAACTGTGGAAAGATTTAACGAACGCCGCAGGCGGTATTAAAGTGGGCGGCAAAGCCTACCAGATTGATATTAAGTATTATGACGACGAAAGCAAGCAAGACAAAAGCGCCCAGCTTGCCGAGCGCCTGATTAAAGAAGACAAAGTTAACTTCTTGCTTGGCCCTTACGGAACGAACAGCACCAAAACTACCGCCGCTATCGCCGAACAGAATAAAATTCCGATGGTCGAGGGCAACGGTGCCGCCGAATCTATCTTCGGTCAGGGCTACAAGTACACTTTTGGGGTGCTGTCGCCCAGTGGCAACTACCTGAAAGGCGCGATTGAAATTCTGGCAACCCAGAACCCCAAACCAAAAACTATCGCTATTCTTTCGGCAAACGACAATTTTTCGGTTGAAGTCGCCGATGCTACCAAAAAACTAGCCGAAAGCAAAGGCTTTCAGGTAGTGCTGTACGAAAAGTACCCCGACAAAGAAACCAACCTGACTGGTCAAGTTAGCAAAGCCAAAGAATCCGGCGCGGATGTGCTGATTAATAGCGGTCACTTCAACGAAGCGGTGGCTCTGGTTAAATCTGTCAAGGAACTCAAGTACAACCCTGTAGCAATGGCCTTTAGCGTAGGGCCGGGCTTGCAAGAGTTCGCCGACAACCTCAAAGGTGACTCTAACTTTATTATGTCGGGAGCGCAATGGACACCCGTGCTGACCTACAAAGGCGATGATGTTTTCGGTACTTCCCCGAAATATCTGGAAGAGTACAAAAAGAAGTTTGGCAGCGACCCAAGCTATCAGGCCGCCAGTGGCTCGGCTTGTGGTATCGCTTTCCAGAAAGCCATCGAGAAGGCGGGCGACCTCGACCCGGCGAAGGTGCGCGACGCGCTGGCCGGACTGGATGTAATGACTTTCTACGGTCAAATTAAGTTTGATGAGCGGGGCGCAAATATCTACAAGCCGATGGCAGTCGAGCAGTGGCAAAACGGCAAGAAACTGACCATCTGGCCCACCGATGTAGCCGAGGCCAAAGTAATGTATCCAACTCCCGCCTGGGATAAACGCTAAACTTAAATTGGGGCTTTGCGCTTATCTAAGTAGGGGCGCAATTCATTGCGTCCAAGACATGGGGGTTTGATAAATCAAACCCCTACTTAAGCACAAAGCTCCAATAATCAATTACCTCACAATAGAAAATTCCTAACTTGAAACTTGAAACTTGGAACTTGGAACTTGAAACTTGGAACTTGGAACTTGAAACTGCCTACGAGGAGGATTTAGAAGTGTCGCTGCAAGACCTTATCAGTGGTTTGTTGCTGGGTGGAATGTTAGGGCTGGTTGGTTTGGGTTTCTCATTGGTCTGGGGCATCCTGAATATTGTAAACCTGACCCACGCTCCCACAATTATGTTCGGTGCGTACATAGCTTTCTACGCCCTGGAAGAATTCAAGCTCGACCCTTTCCTCACCTTGCCAATTGCAATGATTGTTATGGGCGGTTTCGGCTTTCTTCTGCAAAAGTTCTTGATAAACCGCATCATCAAAGCGCCCCTTTTGATAACCTTCCTGCTAACTTTCGGCCTCGAAGTAATGCTGATAAACATCGGGCGGCTGATGTTCACCGGCACGCAACGCAGCGTCCGCACTAGCTACGATGCCGCCAGCTTTTCTTTGGGCAACGCCGAAGTAAGTTACAAGAAACTGGCGGGATTGGGTATCGCGCTGGCCCTGACTTATCTGCTCTTCTTGTTTATGAGCCGTACCAAAACAGGCAACGCTATTCGGGCCGTCAGCATGGATTTGAACGCCGCCCGCCTCATGGGTATCAATATTGCCAGCATCTACACCCTTACTTTCGCCATCAGCGCCTCACTCGCGGCGGCGGCGGGTGTGCTGCTTTCCACCTGGAGCGCCTTCACCCCCGACGATTTCGGCAGGTACAATATCCGCGCGTTTGCGGTGGTGGTGCTGGGCGGACTTGGTTCGATTCCGGGCGCACTAATCGGTGGACTGGCTTTTGGCCTCATCAGCGAAGTTATCGGCGGTATCAAAATCGGCAGTGGCGTGGATGCCTTTAGCCTCAGTCCCTGGAAAGAAGGCATCTTGTTTGCCGCGCTGGTGCTGGTGCTGATTGTGCGTCCGCAGGGGCTATTGGGGAAGGAAGGCTATAAATAACCATGTCCAACCTTGTTTTGATAGCCGCCGGAATTGTCCTGAGCCTGGTGGCAAGCCAGCGCAAGAACCGCACGCTCGGTCTGGCAGGGCTGGCAGGGCTGGGTCTGTTATTAATCGCCTCACCTTTTGTCACCGAAAACAAAGCGACTTTAATACCCATCTACATCTTTGGGCTGGCGGCGATAGGCTGGAATATTATTGGTGGCTTCACTGGGTACGCGGCCTTTGGTCAGGTCGCCTTCTACGGGTTAGGCGCTTACGCTGTCGTGCTGTTCGGCTCGGCCCGCCGTCCACCGCTATCCGCCGCCAGCACCGCCAGCATCAATGACCAGACGCTCGGCTGGCCCTTGCCAATCGCCTTTATAATGGCAGCGTTGATTCCGGCCCTTATCGCCCTGATAATCGGCTTGCCAGTATTGCGCTTGAAAGGTCACTACTTTGCGATTGCCACATTGGGCGTAGCCCTGGCAATGCCGCAAGTTCTGAGCAATATCGGCTGCGTGGGCGACGAGCGAAATCCGACCTTTTGCGTCGGACTAGGCACCGGGCTGGTGATGCGCCCACTGGCTCAGGACAAAGAAGGTAACTTGATTCAGCTTTATTTCTTTGGTGCAATACTCATGGTGCTGGCAGTAGCGGGCCTCTGGTTTATTTCGCGCAACAAATTTGGCTACGGCCTGTTCGCCATTCGCGAAAACGAAGAAGCGGCGGGCGTGCTGGGCGTGAACGCCACTCTCTTCAAAAATGCTGCTTTTGTGCTGGCGGCGGCGCTGACCGGGGTAGCCGGAGCAATTCAGGCAATGGTTCAAAATTCGGTTGCCCCCACCGAAGATAGCATTTTTAACAACTCAACCAGCCTTTATGTAATTGTTATTTGCCTGCTGGGTGGCACGGGAACGGTCTGGGGGCCGCTTATCGGCACGTTTATCTTTGCCTTTATTCGCGAAGTGCTGGAAAAACTGCCTTCCTGGTTCAATAATCCCGGTCTGCTAGAGTGGCGCGACGTAATTTTCGGCCTGATTGTCGTGCTGATGGTATTATTCCTGCCCAAAGGCGTTATTCAACTGGTCAGCAACAAAGGTGGCTTTACCTGGCGCATATTTACCCGCAATATCCGCGAAAACAGTATTTGATAGGGCAAAATTGGTAATTACCACCCATTCGGCGATGGCTAGAAGAGGATAAGATGAGCGAGAATGCAAACAACGGAGTAATGCTGAAGGTGCAGGGTGCTACCAAGCGCTATGGTGGTGTAACCGCCGTCTCTGACATCAGTTTTGAGGTTGGCCCAGGCGAAATTTTGGGGCTGATTGGCCCAAACGGAGCGGGCAAAACCACCCTGGTCAATATGATTACCGGGCTGGCTAAACCGACCAGTGGTACAATTCATTACAATAATACCCTCCTGAACGAAGTGCCGCCCCACAAAATCGGCGCAATGGGAATTGCCCGTACTTTCCAGATAGTCCGGCCTTTCCAAAATCTGACCGTACTGGAAAACGTGGCGGTTGGGGCAATGTACGGCGCGGGTGGCGCTAAACGTTCGGCCAACCAGTCCTTCAAAAAAGCCGAAGAAGTACTGGAATTTGTCGGTTTATTGCCGCGCAAAGACGACCAGGCCGACCAGTTAACTATCGTCGGACGCAAACGGCTCGAACTGGCAAAAGCACTGGCAATGGAGCCGCAACTAATCTTGCTGGACGAAGTAATGGCGGGCTTGCGCGGCAGCGAAGTGGACGATGCCATGCAACTTATCCGCGATATTAACAAACGCGGCATCACCGTTTTGCTTATCGAACACGTAATGAAGGTGATTGTCGGAGTGTGCCAGCGCGTAGTAGTGCTGGATTACGGACGCAAGATTGCCGAGGGCCAGCCCATCGAAGTAATGAACAACCCGGTAGTAATCGAAGCATACCTGGGCAAGAGATTCGCCAAAAGCCAGAAGCAGGAATAATACACATCATCTTCCCGGCGCTGGGAAAATGGTCATTTATGGCTTTAAGAAAGGCTATAGCTGAAATGTCGAACGAAAATACCGAGCGCAACCAGTCCGCCGTTCGCGCTCCTGACCGCACCGATGAACCGTTATTGAAAATAGATAAAATCAATGTGGCTTATGGTGATGTTCAGGTGCTTTGGGATGCAGAACTGGAAGTACGTCGGGGTGAAATTGTGGCGCTGGTCGGCTCGAACGGCGCGGGCAAAACTACCATGCTGGCTACTATCAGTGGGCTGCTCAAACCGCGTTCCGGCGCAATCTATTTTGATGGCAAAAACATTGCCGGGGCTACTACCCAATCTATCGTTACTGCTGGAGTTGCCCACGTGCCGGAAGGTCGCCGCCTTTTTGGGGCGCTTACCGTTAGAGAAAATTTGCAGATGGGCGCTTTCCTCCGCAACGACAAAACCGAAGTTGAGGCTGACCTCGAAAATGTGCTGCGGCTTTTCCCCCGCATAAAAGAGCGGCTTCATTCCTTAGCAGGCAAACTTTCGGGCGGCGAACAACAGATGGTCGCTATCGGGCGTGGCCTGATGGCTCGGCCCAAACTCTTAATGATTGATGAACTCAGCCTGGGCCTTGCCCCGGTAATTATTGAAAGCCTGATTGAAATCATAGATGAAGTGAACAAAAACGGCACAACTATTTTGATTGTCGAGCAGGACGTGCAAACCGCCCTAGAACAGGCCACTCGCGGCTACGTGCTGGAAACAGGCCATGTTACGCTTACTGGCACTGGTCAATCGCTACTACAGGACGAGCGCGTTAAACGGGCCTATTTAGGTGTATAAGTTTTGAAAATAGCGGCTTTTTCTGACCTTCATTCCAATCTTGCCGCGCTTGAGGCCATTTTAGAAGACATAGAGCGGCTAGGCCGGAATGTACAAATCGTCATAGCAGGTGATTTTCTGAATTTTGGGCCATTTCCCCGCGAAACTCTGGCAATAATTCGCGCTTTGCCTAATCCAATTATTATTTCTGGCAACCATGAGGGATATGTCGTAGACCAGTTTAAGCTCGCCATCAATGGCCCGCTCTCCCCGCCCTGGCGCGGCCTCTTTGCTCCTTCGGTCTGGACAGCCACTCAGTTAACTGCCGAAGAAATAGGCTGGCTGGAAGCATTACCCGAACAAGCAACTCTCACTGGGCCAGATAATACTCCGATTAAAATTGTACATGGCTCACCCCGCAACCAAATCGAAGGACTTCACCCCGAAATGGACGATGAAAAGCTCGAAGAAATCTTTCAGGAGCATCAGGCGGACCGTACATTGTGGATTTCTGGTCATACTCATCGTCCTTTTCACCAACGTTGGCGCGGCATGACCATCACCAACAATGGCTCGGCGGGCGCGCCGCTCGATGGTGATAATCGCCCCTGCTATCTGGTAGCCGAATGGGACGAAAAACAGGCCGATTGGCATATCGAGCATCGCCGCCCGAAGTACGACCTGGAACGAATGTTGAAAGCTACCCTCGCCAACGCCGTCTATGACCAGGCTGGCCCTTTTATGAAAATAATTCATTCCGGCCTAAAAGTTGGACTCCAACGCAATATTGCTGGTTTTAACAAAGCCTATATCGCTTCCGGCAATTTCACTGCCCCTCCCGAAGATTTTGCCCATCTTGATGAAGCTATCAAAGTTCATTTAGCCCAATTTGAGTAAATTTGCCTGAGTTTGCTTAGTTTTAGCTTGCTTCAGTTCAAAACACTCTAATAGAACGATTGTTATATTAAACTTCTAACTAATATAACAATCGTTCTATTAGCACCAATACCGGGTAAAGCACTCAAAATAAGCCAAAAACAACCATCTTCTCCTTAAATAGAACTCGACCCCTGTTCACTGCCCATCCCATTAACCAGCAAACTGGCTAGTTCGCTAATCTGTCGTTCCTCATCCCAACCTGTCCAATTACCGAGCGGAGAACGAGCAAAGCTAAAGCCCATTTCAAAAATAAGTTGAGTATAGAAAGTAACGTTGCGCCGACGCACTTCGCCCCGCCTCATTCCTTCGCGTACCATCTTTTCTACGGCTGGTCGCCAACCCTGATTTACAATCGCCCCAACCTTTTGCAAGTCTTTCACTTCAAAATCTTCATGGGTGGTCATTTCGTAGAGCATTGTCCCGACACTGAGGCGGCGATAATGGTAGAAAATAGTGAGCAAATGAATCAACTGGTCTTCAAACGGTGAGACAGGCGAAATTTTCATTATTTCCAGCAAAATATCTTCCAGGACTTTTACCAGAATGACCCGATATAAGCCTTTCTTATCGCCAAAATGATAATACAAAGTAGCCTGGGTTACTCCCGCCGCGCCAATTATATCTCGAATGGAAACACCAGCGTAGCCCTTTTCCTGGAAAAGACCCAGCGCACACTGGGTAATCCGCTCTTTTGGCTCGATTTCGTTGCCATCAGGGTCAGCTTTGCGCCGCCCTACTTTCTGTAAGCTCATTTCTCCCCCACATATTCTAATAGAACGATTGTTATATAGAATAGGCCAGGTTATTTCTGCTGTCAAGTTGAGTATTTTGAAACAATTAGCCACTGGAAGTTGTCTATTAAAGTATAAAGCTTGAAGTATGGCAGGTTATGTGCTAGAACTAAAGCAGTTTTCTACTGCTATCCAGCCAAACCTGGGCTTCAAAAACTAAAAGACAAAATAGGAGAAAAACTATTATGAGTCAGGAGACACCGACCAACCAGTCATCGGCACAGGCCGAAATGACCGAAGCAGTCGGACAGGTAAACCGATTGCTGGCTGAATTAGATGGTATGGTAAATAGCGAACAGCACGCAGCCTTGACCGAATATTTCGCGGAACTGGCGGTACTGAGCGCAATGCGCATCCGAAATCAGACGCAGCCGCAAGATAGTTCGGGAAGCGATAGCGAAACGCCCGCCGAGGGTGTAGCAGGAGAAGGAATATAAAATTATGGCAATCGTAGATCAGGCTCGTTTTTACGAGACGCACGGCTTAAACACCGTTGAAGTGGGCAACGCGCTGGCGGATTGGTTCCGTGCGCAAGAATTTGAATGGCGTACTTTTACCGACCCAACCGGGCGCTATGTCGTTCAAGTACGCAAAGTCGGTACGGCCCGCAGTATTTTTGGCCTCAATTACGCGCTGACTATTTCGTTCACCCAACAAGCTGAGGGCAAAATGCTGGTCGAATTGGGCGGGGCAGACTGGACAGACAAAATTGTGAGCGGGGCAATCGGGGCGCTATTTATCACGCCCTTGCTTTTCACGGCTGGCTACGGCGCATGGCAACAAAGCGAACTGACCAATCAGGTCTGGGGTTTTCTGGACAGTCATATATATAGCCGTACTGGAAAATCGGCCCAATGGAGTCTCGCCGTTCCCTCGTATATGGGACAGCCCGGCTACAACCCGAATGTGCCGCCACCACCGGGCAACTACTATCCTTCCGCCAGCTATGCGCCTTCCGCCATGAGTGGCTTCCCGCCTGTTAATACTACCGCTACTCAAACCGCGCCACAAAACCCAAGCTGGCTCGACTCCAGAACAATGCAGCCCATTTTTGACCAGCAAATCGGGCGGATGGCAAGCTGGCAGCAAGCTATCGCCGACGGCAAAATCGTAGACGAAGAAATAGCCGACCAAACCAAAAGAGTCGAAGAACTCCGCCGCAAGGTCGAAGAGAACCTCGATGTCAGCCAGCGTATCAAGCTCGCCGAAGTGGTAGTCGCTATGGAAAAACTCGAAGCCGCCCACCTGCCGAGGTAGAGTTTTGAATTTTGAATTTTGAATTTTGAGTTGGAAGAGAGGCTGAATAAGCCTCTTTTTATTATGTCAAGTAATATTTACCAAAACCGCATTTTATAATTCAAAACTCAAAATTCAAAATTCAAAATTCAAAATTTTTATAGCTGGCATACATATTGCTTCTAGGTTATTGCGTATGAGCAATAAGGAGCATTTATTAACAAGGAAAACCGGGAAAGGGTCTCGGTAAGGGAAAACTAAATTAGGTGAGCTGTTAATAATAACAGAAACCTGTAAGTCAAAGGAGATTAACACAGTATGAATGAAGTAAATGATACCAATACTAACACTCGAACGGGCCAGACCGTTGTCGGTGTATTCGATGATGTTACTGCCGCCGAGCGAGCCATAAACGATTTGAAAATCGCCGGGTTTATGCCCGATACAATTTCAGTAGTAACCAAAGACCGCCAGGAACAAAAAGACCTGAATGAATTGGCTGGCAATCGGGCTGGCGAAGGTGCGCTGGCGGGCGCATTGGGCGGTGGTACGCTCGGTGCCGTGCTGGGCTGGATGCTGGCAGGTGGTACGGCTCTTATTCCGGGCGTTGGCCCGGTGATTGCTGCCGGTATCTTTGGCGCAACCATTACGGGCGCATTGGTCGGTGGCGCGTTGGGCAGTATCAGCGCTGCGCTGGTCGGGCAGGGTATTCCTGAAGACGAAGCGGCAGAATACGAAGAGCATGTGCGAGGCGGACGCACCTTGCTATCGGTAAAAGCCGCCAATGGACAGCAACTGGAAAGCGCCCTGGATATTTTTGACCGCAACGCAGCCGATGGAGTACGCTATTACAACGAAGGCCAGACTGGGCCAGGCCGGATTTACTCGCGTGGCGCTATGACCGAGACAGATACCACTGCTGGTTCGATGAATGAGACCAATCGCCCCGACCACGATTGGACGAGTGTAGCCACTAACGATGTAGATAACGCCGCTAATGTTGACAGGAGGGATTACGCTGTGCTGACCAAAGACGAGGCCGCCCCAGATTATCGGGATGAAACTTATCGCAGTGGTAACAAAACCGACCGGGAAGAAAGTCGCACCGAAATGGGCGGTAGCAACTACCCAACTACTACCACCGATACCACCGCTTACCGCAGCGATAGCCCTGTCGCCACTGGCACCAGTAGCTATGACGAAGGTAGCAGAGCGACCAACGCTGGTTCTGGTTATACCGACCGAGAAACCGAATACACCCAAAACCCGTTAGAGACTGACACGCTACCGAAGCGGGAAGATGAAACGCGCAAAGGGGTTTACAATCAGCCCCGCCGCGCCTCTGGCACGTTCCCCGGTGATACCGACCAACCGCTCGAATACGACGACAAACCCCGACCGACGATTTAGGGAAGGAACGAGGAACGAGGATTGCTTAATTTTCATTCCTTATCTCCCTAAATCTAAAATTGGAGATGAAAGAGGGCTGGCAAATTGCCAGCCCTTTTACTTTATATCCTCAATCCTCGTTCCTTCTCCTGTTCTCAGTCCTGCCAGTAATAAAGCAGGTCGTTGACGGAAAGGGCTTCTCGGTTGCCAAAGTAGTAGATATTCAGGTCGGGGAAAACATAGTTAGCTACCTGATTATCGAGCATGGTCAGGCCAGTAGCCTCAACTGCCTGGCGGTAGAGACGGCGAGTATCTTCCGGCGTGGAGTCGTTGAAGGGAATTTCGGCACTGTTGGCGGTATCGTCCTCGTTGGCTAAGACGCTCAAGTAGGCAAACGGGCCGAGCATACTCAGATAAAGGGTGTAGAAATACAGTTTTTTCTCGTAGGCAGTGCGCGATTGCAATACCCAGAAAGTGCCACGACCTTGCATATAAAGTTCGCTGCAATAAAGTGGGCCGGAAGTATTGAGACCATGCTGCTGTAAAGCCGTCTGTAATTGGGCGAACGGTGGCGTATATGGCTCCAGGGCGGGCAGTGTCTGACCTTCGACCAACCAGCGTACATCGGTACCAGCTTCGCAATTTGGCACCCAGCACTGCACAATCACCTTTCGCAACTCTGGCGTAATAATTTCGGGCAGACTATGGGGATAATCTGGAATAGCTTTGAGTTGGTCTTCTGATACTGGCTGATTTGATTTGAGAAGCACGTAGGCGGCCCAAAGACGATTGGTTGATGTGAGAGAGCTGTTTTCAACAATCGCGCTCAAATGGGCTACAGGCCGCTCTGCCAGTTCTATTAAACTTTGAGCCGCCGCGTTTGCCACCATCCAGGCGCTATCGCTCAGACGGTCACACAGCACCTGCGCCGCCGAACCGCCGGCTACTTCTACCAGTTGCTCGATAGCCCAGCGCCGCACCGCCTCGGCGGGGTCAGAAGTAGCTAACCGGGCCAGACGGGTTTCGAGTGCTTCATCGGTGCGGTCATCCAGTAAAGTTAAAGTTTCAGGTAAGCCACCCAGATGAGTAATAAGCTGTTGTAGACCGCGCTGCCCGGACATACGACGCGATTTGTAGGTATGGTACTGCAAAGCAATGAGTGGGCGTAAAGTGTCGCGTTCGCCCAAAGAACCCAACGCTTCCAGCAAATCGGCTTCAGCATAAGTCCAACCACCCAGGCGAGGGTCATCTCCTTTGCGTAAGGCCCGATAAAGATTGAGTAGCACGGGCCGCGCTTCTTCAAGCTGATAATGACCCAGGGTAGTCGCCACTACTGCCCGAATTTCGCCTTGCAAGCCATGCTCTTCCAGCAAAGGCAATAATTCCAACATCAGGTTTGGTTTGCGACGCGCTTTGAGCAGGTAAACCGTTTGCCGCCGTACATACCAGGCCGTTTCTTGTGAAAGAGCCGCCTCTAACAAAAAGTTGCCAGTCTGGTCTACCTGGTCAAGTGCCTCGGTCAACAAACTACGCAACTCAAAGTAAAAATCGTTGTGGTCAACCACCTCGTAATCTTGAAGTTGTAGCAAATCATAAACTCTGGCAGCGTCATCATGGACATCGGAGAGCAATTCACTGATTTGCTCGTCGCGGCGGGCTGCATCCTCTTTGTTTTTAGAGGCGATGCCTTTGGGATACCATTTTGCAATCAGTTCCATGTCGCCTGACCTTAATCTTTCAATCAATTCCATGTAGCAAACCTTAATCTTTCGGTGTATTATGACGGTATAATAACTAAATTAGTGCAAACGTAAATAAACAATTGCAAATTCTGCATCTGAGTAATAGATGATACATGGATTATACACTAATCTGGCCTAAAATAAATCTTTTTAGTTATTTTCAGTACCACAATTAGTACTTTTTACTTCGGTAAAACGAATAATTTCCTGGTACCAAAGGGTTTTTGAGGCTAAATAAAAAAGAGAAATTTGATGAGTAAATTACCTCATTCAGAAAAAGAACAACTGAGTCCCACTTTTATAGCTATCCTGATTGTCGTAGCGGTGATTGTTTTGCTGCTGGCGCTATTATTATTTACCGGGGTGAAAACTTGATGGTTTTGACCTCAGAACCCGTTTCATAAAGGAGTGCCTAAATTGGCAGAGGTAAATTTCGTAGGGGCGAATCGCATACGCCCTTTTGACCTGACGCAAAGCCACAGGGCGTATGCGATTCGCCCCTACCTCGGCGGTTTTAGGCACTCTCCTTCATAACTCGTAGGGGCTTGATTTATCAAGCCCCTACAACATTATGACGCAGCTTCTCAGAAATAAAAGGCGACCTGCTTTCAAACAAAGCAGGTCGCCTTTTAATTTTTACATCTTATCTTTAGCGTCAGACGAGGCTACCAGCTACTGTCGCCGCCGCCACCGCCGCCGGAATCACCGCCGCCGCCGCCCCAATCGGAGCCGCCACCACCGCCGCCGACATCGAAGCTGCCGAGGCCACCGCCGCCACTGTCATTGCCACCGCCGCCCCAATCGGAGCTACCAGCGCCACTACCACTATTGTCGGTGGAGTTGCCGCCCCAATCGGAACTGCCTACACCGCCGCCCGCGTTATTCCAATCCTGACCGTTGTTGTTGTAATTACCACCGTTATGATCGCCAGCATTCTTACCCAGTTCGTAACCAACCAGACCGCCCAGAGCAGCGCCGCCAAGACCAGCACCCAGGCCGCTACCGCCACCCTGATTATAGCCAGGACCATAATTCGGGCCGTAACCGGGGCCATAATTTTGCCCATAACCAGGGCCGGGACCAGGGCCGTAACCGGGACCAGGGCCGTAACCAGGCTGCTGATTTACTGGCGGGCGAGAGCGTCCGCGCCGCGAGAAGAAGAACATGCTAACAGCGATCAGGGCAATAAAGCCGATGACCATGCACAAAATCGTGCTAAAGCCGCCGCCATTGTTATTGGTCGAAGCCGCCGGGCTACCGCTACTGCTACTAGCAGGCGCGCCCGCCAGACTGCCAGCACGCTGAATAATCGCGTTCAAGCCGCCCGACCAATCGCTATTCTTGAAGAAGTTATCCCCAACATCCGCCGACTGAGTTGCTTCACTGGAATTAATGCCAGTGCGGGAGCCAGAACGAACAACAGTCGTGCGTAGCGAAGGGTTATTACTGATACCGATAATAACCCCGTTCTGGTCGGTCAATTTGTTCGCGACAAAGTTGGTAAAAGCAGCCTTATCAGCATAACCGCGCGAAGTTACCACATACACGTTAGGGCTAATCCGCGAAGCCGAATTCCGTAAGTTAGTAATATCGGCATTGGTAAGCAACCCGGCATCGTCCTGCACATTGAACGAACCAGCAAAAGCCAGCCCGCTACTCATCACTAAGGCCAGCAGGAGGGCCAGGGGAAGGGCGATCCACCGACTATAGTGTTTCGCCGCTAATTTGTTTTGCATCTCAGTTTACTCCTTTTGCGCCTACTACATGTGAGTAGAGCTGTCTACCGTCCTCTGAACCTGCGCTAAACCGTTGCGACTGGTCTCAAGTTGTGAGCCGGTCATTTGCAATTTGCGCTGAAACTCACCACTCTTAAACATTACGGCCCAGGGACTGGTCTTTTCCAGTTCGCCCAGACTATTGTTAGCATTGCTAAAGGTCGAACTGGCTTGAGTAAAGATATTTTTGGCCTGAGTTTTTACCGCATCGGGTAAATATTCCAGGGTATCGTTCAAATTCAACACTTGAGAGCTGACCTGACCTGCTAAACCTTGCAGTTGAGCAACCTGCTGTTTCCAGCGTTTGTTGGTGCTGGTGTACATAAAGAACAACGCTCCGCCGATTACCAGCGCTATTACCAGAATAATAACCCCGGTTGTTACCGTGCCGCCGGTCTGGTTAGCCTCGATTTTATCGGCGGTCTTTTGGGCCAGCGTGTCCGCACCCGATGCAAAGCCTTTGGTGTTGAAAATGCTGATGTTGCTATTAACCAGTTCCTGGGCCTCGGCACTGGTCAGCTTATCGCTCCACATGCCCACCGATTTCTTCTCGGCATCTACCACTATCACGGTTTCAGGCTTGGGGTTATTCAAATAACCCTGGAGGAATTTGGCATAATCGCGCGCATTACCATTGCCTTGCGGTGCTGCACTCAAAATTCGATTGTCCAAAATCGCGATACGAATGTCGTGCTTATCGTTCTTCTGCTTCCTCACCGTGTCGGCTACGCTTTTTTCGAGGTCGGCTTCTTTGACATTAGCTTTAGCCGACTGCGAAACGTAATAGCCCTGAGTACCCATGTTTTTGACAATATCTTCCGACGTGTCGGTAAATTGGGCGGTGGTGGTCGTACCACCCGGTCGGGCCGTTGGGGTTGCAGTTTGGGCCGCTACCGGGCTAACGAAAAGCAGCAAGGCGAACAGTAGCAACAAGGGACTAACTGCCGCTTGCCAGGTCTTAAAAGTTAACCGACTCTTATCACTCATCGTGTTCCTTATCCTTTTCGTTTCAAGCGCCTACTCACTAGCTAAAATCTATCCAGCTCTTTAGTTATACCTTGATTATACTACGAAAGCGCTTTTATAGCTGTTACATTTTCCGTCGCTCTCAGAGTAACGACAACAGGTAAGCAGTCTACTCTGTAGCAACAAAGCATAATCAGGGCCGTTAAACCGAACGAGCTTTGTTGCTCGTGTTATTCGTCAATCTATACGCAGCTAAACAGTCCAAAGTTACAGCCTTTGCCATAATTGTACCTACCCGGCGCGCTTCCCAATCCAACTTTAATACAAAACTAATTTAAGTAAGGCTGTTGTAAATTCAGAGCTTTCATTTCAAAGCGTTTTCAGAATTGTGGTAAACTCTCTGTAGATGAAAGTTCGCTCAAAAGATTTTGCTTTCTTCAGCCTCAGCTAAAAACTCGATAATGGGCAATTGAGGCTCAGTTTTGCAAAATTGTAGCTTGCTCGAATTGAGCAATAGAAAATATACAAGGGGTATGAATATGAATGAGCGTGCTAAACTACCGCCGCAACCGACTGGTTCGATGCAACAATTTGCTATTCTGGTTGGTGAATGGACTACGGTGGGCATCCATCCTGAACTTCCCTCCCCAGTACACGGACACTCTTCTTTCGAGTGGCTGAGAGAGGACAGTTTGCTGATATGGCATTTTAATTGGGACGGCGACGATGTGCCGAACGCTTTCAGTGTAATAGGTCGTGATGATGGGGTTGAAAGTTGTTCCATGCTCTATACTGATGAGCGGGGGGTTGCCAGAATCTATCAGATGAGTCTGGAAGGCGGCGTTTGGAAGATGTGGCGAGATTCGTCGGGCTTCTCCCAACGGGTGACTGGCACTTTCAGCGGGGATGGCAAGATTATTACCTGTCAGGGAGAGCTATCCCGCGATGGTTCACATTGGGAACAGGACCTGGATGTGACATATCGGAAAAAGGAATAAAATTTATGCGAAAAATCATCACGACGACTTTTGTAACCCTGGACGGTGTTATGCAGGGACCAGGTGGGCCGGAGGAAGATACATCGGGCGGCTTTACGCAAGGCGGCTGGACGGCGAACTATGGGGACGATATGACGGGACAGGTCATAGACGGCTTCATGAAAATTCCGTTTGAACTGCTCCTGGGAAGAAAGACCTACGATATTTGGGCAGCCTACTGGCCTCACACCGATGCGGCACCAAACATCGCCAAGCCCTTTAATTCCACTAAAAAATATGTGGTCTCCCACGCAAGTGCCGAGCTGTCCTGGCACAATTCGGTTCTCGTGACGGGCGAGGTGGTTGACGAGATCAAAAAACTCAAGGGAAGGGATGCGCCGGATTTATGGGTGTGGGGTAGCGGCAATCTGGTCCAGACCTTGCTCAAGGCTGACCTGGTTGATGAGATGTACATCTGGACCTACCCGGTTACGGTTGGAGGAGGCAAACGTCTCTTTAGAGAGGGTACGTTGCCAGCGGCTTTCCAGTTAGCGAGTAGCCAAGTTTCGTCGAGCGGAGTGATTATTGCCCATTATGAGCGGACAGGTAGGTGAGGTTAAGAGGGGATCGTTCCCAAAAATGTTCCGTTACATGAGGAACCCCACTTTGCAATAGCCTTACTAATTCAACCCGTGACAGTTGTGAATAACCCGGTAGCGCTATATAATAGACCTGGATAATAAACCTAGCGGTTTGTATATTTTTAAACACTACTTTTGAACAAGTGTTTTTAGTAATTTGTTTATCCTAGTTTAAGAGGCACTTGATGCAACACCAGCCTTATATTTTTGTAGTAGATGATAACCAGGACGCGGCGGCACTGTTGGTAGATTTGCTTGGCCTGGCAAATTATCAGGCTGTAACTTTCTATAATGGTTTTGAGGTTCTGGAAGCCTTAGAAAATCCGCCTAATTCCAAACTGCCAGATTTAATATTATTGGATTTGATGATGCCCGGTATAGATGGTCTGGAAGTTATACGTCGCATCAAGGCCAACCAAAGCCTGCCTTTTATCCCTATTATTATGATTACTGCTAGTGGCGAAACCCAGGACAGGATTACCGGGCTTCAAACGGGTGCAGATGATTACCTGACTAAACCAATCAACCGCGCCGAATTGATAGCCCGCGTCCGTTCGTTGCTTCGCCTGAAACAGGCTTATGACGACCAATCCCGCTTGCTGACCGAAATTAAAACGGCGTATGACCGCTTGAACGATGCCCACCTTCACCTCGCGGATGCCGAAAAGAAAAAAGGCCAGATGGAAGCAATGGTTAGCACCGCCGCCGCGATTTGCCACGAAATGAGTCAGCCTTTGACCAGCGCAATGATTACCCTGCAACTTCTCAAACAATCTGCCGAAGAAGAATTAGCTGACTCGGAAGATTTTGAAACGGTAGAGACCAGTTTATTGCAAGCCAGAGTAATTCTCGATAAATTGCGCGCTTTAACCCGCTACGAAACCAAAAGCTATCTGGGCGATGAACATATTTTGGATTTAGACCTTTCGAGCCGAAGCGAGAATTCTTTTGAAGATGATGGGCCAACTTTGCGCGATAGCGATTTTTACCGGCGGCGTATCGGCCTGGATGATGAACTAATCGGTTAACCTTCGCTAATCTCTAAAGTGTAGCCCGGCCCAATTTCCTGCGAAAAAGCCATTTGTAACAAAGCCCGTTCGCCAGACAAAAGCGCATTAGCCCGCCAGGGCCGTGCCAATTTTATCGAAGCGTACCGCCCCTCGGTGCTTATTTCCAAACTTGAACCTATCAGCTTATTTGCTACGTCGGGTCGCCTGAACCGCTCTGCAATCGCCTGACAAACCCTTTCCCACAGTAATACATAATCTTTTGCCGTGAAATTTCTGTTGGTTTCGCGGTTGTCCAAAGGCAAGTTTCTGCTTTCAGTCTCATTTTCCCTTGATGATAATTCGGCGCGGCTTCGGGCAAGTTCCTGAAAGCTCTTTTTGCTGGTTGGATTAGAAACCAAACCCGGTCCGGATACCCGCCGATAGCGCGACGTTGCTGGACGAGCCGAATTTTGCGAAGAATTTTGTGAGAACGAATTATTTTGGGTGGGCTGATAATCTTCGGTTATGGCTTGCCGGATAAAGCCGGGCAGGTTTCTGACTGCCGCCGGATTACGCCTTCGTAGGCTCTCTACCAGCCTGATTTTCTCCTTGATGTATTCTATTGAGTAGTTGGCGACCAGCTCTCCAACACTCTTTCGGTTCAAGCCATAGCCTAATAGCAACCGTTCGACTTCTTCCTGAGCCTGAACTAACAAATTATTTTTAGTTATGTCAACAACAACATTCTCTTCCTGAGTCTGGATTGCCAAATTTCCAGCCTGATAGCGCGACGCTGATTTGATTGTTTTGTTGGGAGTTGTTTCTTGATAACTGCTTTTTTGTAAACTGCCATGTTGTTGGTCAATTTGCTTTACCCCTTCTGGCCTACTGGTTTTACTACCCTGGTTAACCAACCGAACCATCCTGGGTAAAGCCGCTTTACTACTAATTGTCTCGTGTGAAGGCATGGGTAAAGCCGCTTTACTACCCAGATTACTTTTATTTACCGAGGGTAAATTAACTTGACTACCGGGGTAATTTTGCTTTACCCTGCTGTCATCAGCGTTACTTATCTGCTCATGGTCAATTTCGTTTACTACCGAAGTAGTTTCTCCGACGCGCCTCCGCCCTTGCCTTTCGCTTACCTCTTTAGCAGAAGTAATCGAGGACAAAGGCGGAGAAGAAGCGAGCCGGAGGTCAGGAGAAGGGAAATTGGTTTGTTCTATAGGAGAATATTCAATTACTGAATACCCATCTTGCTGAAAAACTTCGGGCTTTTTAGCATTTACGCTTAATTCATTGGCGTAGCGTAGCCGATAAACGTTTACTTCGTTCCGTCCGTCGTCGGCGACGCTTTTTTCTACAACGATAATGCCTTTCTCTTGCAGACCCGCCACTCCTTTGAGGGCGGCTGGTTTGGAAAGACCTGTGCCGCTATCCTGTACTTCGCCGTTGCGTTTGCGAATACCGCCAGTCAACTGACTGAGTGAAATTGCGTCGGCCTGTTTCTTGAAGCCAAATGTTCTACGCATTATGTAAAGTAGAACTCTTAGTTCAGCTTCGGA
>JBBQXW010000020.1:0-43211 GCA_038209275.1 Chloroflexia bacterium
GGACTATTCCAATAGCTGAATTGCTCGTAGGTGAAGAGAATCAGCAGCAGCAGACCGAGGGCCAGCCATTTGCCCTTCAACCAGTTGGGCCAGTTGCGATTCAAGCCGATGCGCTTCTGCACGTTATGGCTGACCAGCACAAACGGGCAGGACATACAAAACAAATTGCCGATGCCAAAAATAACCAGCACCAGAATAAAGCGGTAATCAATCCAGCTTGCCGTCGTCGCAAAATTCTTGGGGGCAAACTGGTCGCCGAAAAAGCCGTCGTATATAATACCCAGCGCCCCAAAGAGCAAAATCACTTGTAATACCGTGCGGGTATGTTTCCAGAGCAAAATCCGGCGCAACCCTGGCAGCGTCAGCAAATCGAAGCCGTGCCGTTCCTTATCGGCCTCGTTCCGCTTCGGGTTGCGCGGGTCGTAGGCTGGTTGCAAAGTTATGGTTCGCTGTTCCATTAGCTACATTTATTCCTTCCAGGAATTTCGTTTATTCTCTGGTTAAAGCCTAAAGAATTTTTAGTTTTGGGAAAATTTTTGCGAAAAATTTTCCCAAAACTAAAGCAAAAATTATTCGTCCTCGTCTTCGTCCAGTTTATTTTCTTTTCGGAAGAGCAGCCACCAGGTTATTCCGGCTAAAGCTGGTAGCGCCACCAGAATACCGATAATCACGCCCCAGGGAGCGGAAGGCTTTTCTACCTTCAGGTCAACCTCGAAGTTAGTTTGTCCCAACTGTGGGCTGACTACCTGTACATTCAGCCGCCATACTCCCTCCATCCCAACTGGAATATCGGCATCATACATGTTGGGCCGCGAGGGAGCCTGGATAAAGCGTTGTGGTGTCACCCCCGGCATATCCATGCCGGGCATACTGGGCGAGGCGATTACCACTGCGTCATTTACCGGGTTATCGGTGCCAGACTTGGTTAGAATGAGGGTCAGGTGGATTGGTACAGTGGGGCTGGGTGGCGATGGGCTGGCAAGCAACGAGACATTGAACGGGCCTTTATCGCCATAGACTATGATAGTCCCGCCGTTTGCCCCAACCTGTTGAGGCCAAAAACTTAGCAAAGCCAGTACTACCAACCAGGTTAGCGCCGCTATTATCTCGATTCGCTTGAATTTATTATAAGAATATTTATATTGATTTGTAGACATTCGCATTGAAGAAAGCTTCACCTTTTCTAAATCACAAAATTTTTTTAAGCAGCCTGATTGTCTTTTTCCAGTTTCTGATTATACCACTTCTCAGGCTATCCTATCCGGCCCAAATCTAATGGGGAGTACCTATTTTTGCAGGGATGATTTTTCGTAGGGGCGAATCGCATACGCCCGTTTGACCTGGCACAGCGTTCAAGGGCGTATACGATTCGCCCCTACCGTTCCTATTTTCGGCATTCTCTCATTCCTCGTTCTTCGTTCCTCGTTCCTTAGTCCTTCTTCTAAAACGTCGTTGGAAAGCGGCTAAGTTTTTCGGGGGAGACGAAATCTTCGAGCCGGATACGCTCTGTGACTTCGGCGGGGATGCGGCTGGCGGTAGAACTGGCGCTGCCGCTTGGCTTGAGAGTTGCATCAATAGCGCCTTTGCTGGTCGTGCCGTCGCCATCATCGGGCAGCGACGGATCGAGTGATGAACCACTCAGGCCCGGAATAAGAATCAGGTCACGCGACCACTGGCTACGGGTAGCCACCGCCCACAACACCTGTTGCTCGTCGAAAATATCTATATCGGCATCTAGCGCAATCGCGTGCTTAACCCGGCGGAACGAAAGGGCGGCGGTTAGCGCGTCGCGGGCCTCGCCGATACGCGGATTTTTAAGCTGAAGATAGGCGTGAAAGCGTCGCCCGCTAATCGGCACATAGACGTTTTGGAGGTCGGGCGCAACCGGCTTTACAATGTCGTAAATTTTGGCTTCCAGCGCCATATTGTCCGCCACCAGCATATCGGGCAAGCCACTGGCGTAATCGTGGTAAATCGCGTCGATGCGGTAGGTAATGGCGGTAATTTTCACGATGGGGGCATTTCGAGCGCCTCCGGTATAGCTGGTGAATTCGCCAAATGGCCCTTCCATTTCAAGCTGCTTGCAGGGTACATATCCCTCAATCACTATTTCGGCATCGGCTGGCACAAGCAAAGTACGCCCGAAGGTTTCGGTTTCGACCAGTCGCAACGAACGGCCCAAAAAGCCACCGACGGCAGGCCAGTGGCTTTCAGGATAGCCCAACTTCGCCTGGGTCGCCAGCACCACCGCCGGATGATGTCCAATCCAGATGGCTACCGGGGCATCTTCGCCGCGCTGCCAAAATTTTTGGATGTTGCGATAATTGTGTGAACCTGGATAGGGAAAAAGCCCGGTCAAATCGCGTTCGCGTACCCAGCAGCGCTGAATTGCCGTGTTATCCTCGCCCGTATCGGGGTCGTAAGTAGTGACGTGGGCGGCGGTCAGGTATGGCCCGGCATCGCGTTCGTGTTGCCAGGTGATAGGGAAGCGCATTAAATCAATCGCTGTCCCGGTATCAATCACCTGCTTAACCGGGGCTGCGCTCTTTTCGATAATTTCGGGTGGCAACGGGCGCGCCGCCAGCCGCGAATATTCCAGCGCCGCCTTTCGCGGCGAAGAAATACCCAGTGCCGCCGCACAAATATCCCGGCTGGCTCCCAGATTGGTAATCAGACGGTGCGGGCTGGGTTGTCCGTCGCACTTTATCGGCTGGTGCGCCAGAATTAGCGGATGCCGTCCTGCTTCCCACAGGCGGTATTGTAGCGCCGTCACCTCGTGCTTCGTACTAATTGGCTGTTCTATATCCAAAAAATCGTCCGGGTGACTGGTGCGCCAGTTTTCCAGAAAGCTACGTAAATCAGGTGCGGCTGCTCCTTCTGCCAACTTTATGCTTTGCCCAACATGGCGTATATTCATAACTAATCCTTCGTGTTCAATTTCACAATTTCACAATGATGCCAATGAATTTTATACCCCAAATTGGTGGCAATCGAAAGTGCGGCTATCAATTAGCCAGTTTTATATCAGTGGCGGCATTTTCGTTCTTTGGCATAATTGTGTTCCCGCTAAGAGTTGGTAGGTTTAGGCAAAGTATAACTAATTTGCTAATTGAATACAAGCATTGGCCCGGTTGCTTTGAGCGTAGTGGTTTAACCTTTGGAATCAATGATGCTATAATAAAGCAGTAGTAATGACAGAATTGATGAGAAGAAAGAAAGGTATTTATGAAAGTTCCCAGGGCGTTGACTATTCGTAAAAGTGATTTTAACCGGGATTTGATCGGTAAAGTAATGTGTACCTTTATCTTTCTTGGGCCGATTCTGGTGCCGTTGCTGTGGCTGAGTGGCCTGCCAATTCTAACCAACATTGCCGAGGGCGGCTGGATTTTTGGGCGGGCGATTTGCTCTTACACCGCCAAAAGTTTTACCATTGCCGGGCTGCCTCTGATGGTATGCGCCCGTTGTACTGGGGTAGCGTTTGGTCTGCTCACCATGAGTCTGCTTTATCACTACACTCCCCTTATTCGGCCGCGCTTGCCCCAACGCCGTCTGCACCTTGCGGTTCTAATTGGCTTGCTTTTTGTTCCCTGGCTGACCGATAGCGCCCTTGAACGGCTTGGTCTGTGGGTAACGGATTACTGGTTGCTCTTCCCGACTGGTTTCCTGGGTGGTCTGGCGCTGGTTATTGCCCCGCTGGTTTTTTCCCCGCTCCGCCTTGCGGATGAGGATGACGACGAAGATGCTGAAATTGGAAGTGAAGCGCGAGAGCTGGTCGGCAGCATTTAAGCTTCGGGGTATTGATGCGAGTCGCTCCTATAACTAAAGGCCAGGAAAGGATTAGGATTCGAAGTGAAGGCGATTAGTGAACTAGAAATCTTGGTAGAAAAAATTCAACATCTATCAGTTAGAGAATTGTTAACCTTACAAGAGCAAATTATTGCTGCCCTTCGATTTAAAACCAACTCTAGTGAGTCGGAAATGTCCCTTAATGCTGTTATTAACCCAGCCAGACGGGTAGAAGGCTTTTATCGCCCAACTGTCGAGGAGGTTGAAGCAGAATTAGCTGAAATTTTTACCGCAGAAGAACTGGCTGAAATTGCCAACACTGACTTGAGCAATTTGCCTCAAGGAACTAAATCACTATCCCAAATGGTAAATGAAGACCGCGAGGATCGGGTCTAATGCCCGTCATCTTTCTTGACACCAGTGCCTTTCTAAAGCTGTATGTTGCTGAAGTAGGTTCGACCTGGCTCAAAAATTATGTTACTGGTAAGCAGCTTGTTATATCAGAGCTGACTTTAATTGAGAGCGCGACCGGATTAAGACGGCGCTATCTCGAAGGCATTTTTACTAAACGTCAAGCATCTGCTATTTATGCACAAATCAGACGAGATCGAACCACTTACGAATTAGTTTTATTAGGTGAGGAACGGCAAGTAAATCGGTCTATTTCGTTGGCTTTCAATCTACCTGCTCCCTTGCGCCTGCGCGCTTTGGATAATATTCAGTAGACAGCAGCTAGAATTGCCCTAAACAAAGTGAATAAATTAACCCCACCAGAACCTTTCACTTTTGTGAGTTCTGATGTTCAACTATTAAATGTAGCTCTTTCTCAAGGTTTTCTGGTGGAAAATCCTGAGAGTTATCCTTAAATGCAGATTCTTGAAACAAAAAAGAAAAAGCTCGGCTGGTGAAAACCAGCCGAGCTTTTTCTTTTTTAACTTTTTCTAACTGCCTCCCCAGGCTATTTTGGATTGGTGGGCGAGGTCAGGTAGACCATAACGGCAGTGTATTTGCCGTCGCCGCAGGATTTGACGTTAAACTGGATGTACTGTCCGGCCTTCATATCGGCAAAGCTGACGGCTTTACCATTCAGGAAAAACTTGGTGGCGCTGTTGACCGCGAAGGGTACTTTGCTGGCTTCGCCGTTTGCCCAGGTAATGGTGAAACTGTCGGCGTTCTTTCCAGTCACTTTACCGCTCATCATGCCAGAGGTATGCTCGTTGCTGCAAGTCGGGGGCGGCGGAGTAGGAGCAGGCAGCGAAACATAGGCGGCGGTGTAATACTGGCTGCCTTTGCCTTCATAGACAATCTCGGCGGTAATCTGCATACCAACTTGTAGCGCGGCGAAATTGGTCGGCTTGCCAGCCTGCATAAATTTGGTATTGGCTGTCACCACGAAGGTGGCCGAGACGTTGTTGCTCATTAGCTCGGTTATGGTAGAAAAGTTTTAGGCTCGACGCTTGGAGATAGTGCGGGAAGCATCCAGTTGTTCGAGTAGTTGCATGGTAGTGTCTTCGGGCTGGATGCCGTCATTGTGGAGTGCATCAATTTTGCGGCGCAAGAAATTTACCGCAATTGTTTTGCTCTTGCTTTCCGATAATAAAATTGTATAGGCCCGAAGCGGTTGCTCATCAAATGGCTCGGCGTTCATGGCTTTGAACCAGGTATCAAGAGCTTCTTCGCGTCGGTTGGCGGCGGTGTAAGCTTCGCCCAGCAAGCGCAACGCCCGTAGCCATTTTTGACGCAATACTTCGCGCCGCATTTGCACCCAGTCCATATCCGCGCCGGTCAGAAAATCCTCGGTGTAAAATTCCAGCGCGCTATTCAATAAATCAATTCGTACCAACGGGTCAAACTGACGCTCGGCCCGGTTTAGCTTCTGGTCAAACTCATCCACATCGTAGCGGTAGCGCACATTTAATGAATACGAGCCGCCCGCCGCCCGTACCGTGTCTGCCCCGCCCAGCGCTTTGCGAGCGTGCGTAATGGTGCTGTAGAAACCGCTACCCAATCCGCCTCCGGCAAGGTCGGCATCGGGCCAGAGCGTTTCCGAAATGCGTTCGCCGCTCACCGGGGCTTTTTCTTCCAGCAAGAAGAAAATAAGTTCACGGGCCTTTTTGCTGGTCATGCGAACCTCGCTGCCATCGAACAGAATTTGCCCCTTGCCAAAAGCCAGCAATTGAATCGGCGGCGGCGGCATAATTTCCTCGCCGCCCTTCGCGAAGAACGCTACGGTCTGATCGGAAGAATGGCCTCGGAAGAATGCGCTCATTTCGGGTAGTTCGTTGGCTTCCTCTACCAGGAAAGAATTGTAACCAAGTTCCTGAGCCAGCGCCAGCGCCCGGCGCATACTTTCCTGGGCCTGCCTTTGCCGGTTCTGCCGTAATTGCATATAGGCCGTCCAGAAATAAGCCGCCGCCTCAATTTCCAAATCGCGTACTTTGCGGGCCAGCGTCAGCGCCCCGTCCAGTTGACCGGGCGCTTGCTCAAGCTGCGACATCATCACCTGATATGCGCCCAGTTCGACGGCGACGGCGGCGCGCTCGGCATCGCGATTGCTGCTTTCGGCGTAAGAAAGCGCCTTCAGCAACGCTTTCCAGGTCTGTGAGCTATCGCCCGACCTTCGGTAGACCCGTGCAATTCCCAACTGGGCGTAAGTTAGCATCTGCAAATGATTTTGCTTGTCCGCTTCTGCTCCGGCCTGCCCATAATAGGAAAGCGCCCGCTTCCAATCGCGCAACCCGGTGTAGGCATCGCCCAACCCTGACAACAAAAAGTGCGAAAGCTTCTCGTAATTGCCTTCTTTGGCCTTGGTCTGAGCTTCGGTAAAAAGGGGAATGGCTTCTTTGTAACGCCCTTCATTTATCAACCCAACCGCCAGACTGTTCAGCGTGTTTGGCAACTGTACACTACCGACCCGCTTCCAGTATTCCAGCGCATTCAAAAACTCGCGCTCGGCCTGCGCCTGGTTGCCCAATTTGCGCCATGCTACCCCTAAATTATGGCGACAACCAGCCGCATTATATTCATCACCCAGCGAAATAAAGGCATTTAGCGCCTTGCTGCACTGCTCGATGCACTCATTAATTTGTCCGTCCTGAAGGTAGCACACTCCCAGTGTTCGGCGGGCCTGGGCCAGCGTATGTAACCAGCGTGTATCGTCCTGTCCGCCCTTTAGCCCGCTCAAAAATTGCACAATCCCTTGCAAAGTAGTCATGGCCTGGGGTAATTTGCCTGTTCCCGTCCAGATTAGTGCAATTCGCGAAATTGTTTCGGCCTTATTGACCAGCACGTTCAGGCCCAGGGTTGGCTCGGTTTGTGGCAGCGCAAGGTTTTCGGTTTCCTCGGCTACCAATCGGTCAAGCGCCGGATACGCTCCCCACAGTCGGTTTGCCGCAAAGAAATACGAAATAGCCTTATCAAAGCGGCCTGCCATATGTTTCGTCATTCCTGCCACCAATAGCAAGTGCGGATGGTTACTCAGCACGCTCTCGTCCAACCGCTCGATGCACTGGGCAATTTCTGTCACGTTGTTAGTTTTGAAGTTTTCGCTTACTACCCCTTCCAATAGAGCCGCCGCCTGTGCCTGGTCAGTCGCTTTCAAGAAATGCTCGAAGGCAGGTAGCCAATCGCCTCGTCCCTGGTAATAATTGGCGGCCCGCCGATGCAGCCAGACCATTCGCTCTTGTTCCAGTCCGGCCTCAAGATGTTCCTTTAGCAAACTGTGCAGCCGGAAAATTGTCTTGCTACCTTCGGCATTGCCGCCAGTCAAAGATTTATGACTTTCTACCAATCCCTGCTTTTCCAGGCGACTAAAATAAGCGGCGGCCAGCTTCTCGCCGTTGGCCTTATCCAATAGCGCCCCAGCCGCGCCCACGTCAATTCCGACTTCCAGAATAGAGCAGTTTTCTAAAAAGGAACGCAACTCCTTATCCAGATTTCGGAGCGTTTCTTCGATCAGCGTCCCAAACAAGGCATTCAATGGCCCTGTTCCCTTTACAAACGCCACATTCGGGTCCTTATCCAGCACTCTTAACGATAAAGTCACCAGCGCCGCCCAGCCTTCGCTACGGTGTTCAACTCGCTCTGCCATCGCCGGGTCTTTGCCGCGCAACGCCAATAATTGCCCGATTTCCTCGCGAGTAAAGCGTAATTGCCCCTTGTTTATCAGCAAAAATTGGTCTTCCATGGTCAGTTTCAATACATCCAGGCCAGGAAAGAGGCGACTGGTAATTATAACTCGCAAATTGGCGGGCGAAGTGAGCAGCAGTTGATTGACCGCTTCGATAATCAAACGGTCTTCGCTTACGGCGTGAAAGTCGTCCATTACCAACAAAAGTGGTCGCCCGTATTCTGCCAGACTATCGGACAGCAAATAAATTAAATTTGCCAGCGTTTCCGGGGTAATCTCAATGTTGGGGCTGAGTTCCGCCAGAGTATGCTCTAACTGGCCCAGCTCAAGCTCTGGCGCAGCGTTGCTATTTTTCAGTGCTTTAATCAGAATCTGCAAGAAAAGCCGCACATCCCATTTAATATGCCGCACATCCAGCGAGAGCCAGGCGAAGCCGGGGGAGTTTTGAATTTTGAATTTTGAATTTTGAATTTTGAGTTGAGTTGAGTTTTGATATGCTTCTTCTAACCCATTATTGTTGCTGTGGGAGAGCCAGGCGGCGTATTCGCGGGCAAGCGAAGTTTTACCGAAGCCGAGTGGGGCGACCAGCATAACTAATTTGTAATCGCGCTCACGCAATGACTCGGTCAGGCGCTGACGATTTAATAATTGGGGGAGGTCTGGAATTAAAAGACCATTCGCCGGTACTGTAATCATCTCAACTACCTCTGGCTGAGAAGCTGCTACATCTCTTGTTTTAAAAATCAGGCCAAATGTGAATGGCCCTCACTTCATTCCTTACTGCGTTACCGCTTACATCTTTTAGTGCATCTTTCAGTATTATAGCATAATTCGGCTTTTTTTCATTGCTACAAAACCAAAGATTTGCAAAAATTTGTGAATCTGGCCCAAAACTGCAAGATGTTTGAAAGAAGGATAGGTTATTATATAGCTACAGGGACAGTAAAGAAAAAGTATACAAAGGGTCAATTGGGATAAAACGATGGGTATAAGTTTGGGTAAATTAGTAAGGATAGTGGAGAGGTACTTTAGCAATGGAAAAGCTCAACTCTGGAGAGATTATTTCTGTATTCACGTGCGGGATGGGACCGGATAACACCTTCGACGGTTAATCGCTGGGTTGCCTGGGTAAACTCAAATTCTCTGGTTTCAGGGATAAGGCCGATGTAGGCGCTCCGCTTTGCAGAACTTTGGAGGTCTGAAGTGAGAAGAGTAAAAGAACCCCTAAAGCTGAATGTACTGGTGGAGATGGCCGTCGGCGATGGAGAGTTCAGGGAACTGCTGATGCGTAACCCGCCAGCCGCAATTCGCGAGTACAACCGCCAGATGGCGGAAGAGCTTAATCCGCTCTGCAATCTACCCCGGTTTGAAGTGGAATTATTAAACCACATCGCCGGAAAAGCAACCGATTTCAGGCAATTCTGCCGAATGGTGCTGGAAGAGCGGGAACGCATGGAAGAGCAAAGGCAGCGTAATGATACTCGTACTCGTGCTGCTACTACCAATACCGAAGAACGTTTTGAAGTGCTGACCTTGCGTTCAGCCTGACGGAGTTACTAATTCTAGCAGGGATTTGAAGCGTCAAATCCAACTACACTAAAATTTTTAGGGACAAAGGGACACTGGAGGTTATGATAATGCGAAAGACAGCCTGGTTTGCCATTAGTAGCGCCCCGATGGGCGGCAATCTACCTTCATGGCGAGAACGGTTATGGAGCATTTGAACCGGCGATGGCCCGTTGAATCAAGCTCCCCAACGTAACCCAGGCTGATTTTGTTATGCTTGATTAACAAGCAACTAGACTATTATCCAGCACTCACCCACTTCATTTCCTTACCAACTACCCACGCAAAAGGCGCGAATCTCGCGCCTTTTCTTATTTTATAAGTTTTCAGGAATTTTTTGCTGAAAAACTGCATCACCGCATCTGATTTTTCCATTTTCTAAAGTTTACTTTGTCTATAAACTGTTTCTAGGAACCAACCTTTATTAGCTCAAAGCTTTGGTTTTTACTCAGGCTGCAATTAGACTGGCAATGGTTGCACTGTTGCTGCTACCAACCCCTCCTTAGTTTGATTTTTGCAAAAAGACCCAAAGCTAAGGCATCTCCAGAATTTAGTTTGGTTGTAAGTACAAGTTCTTTAGATACAAGGAGAGTAATGATTAATGGCAATCAGCAATCGAAGTACCTTGAACGAACGGATTGATGACTACATCGAGCAACTATATGCTCCTACTGATTCGCATTTAGATTTTGTATTACAAAATGCCCGGCGTAATGGTTTGCCTGATTGGAGCGTTTCACCCAACGAGGGCAAGCTGCTATACATGTTGGTTAAGTTAACTGGGGCAAAGCGGATACTGGAAATCGGCACTTTAGGCGGCTACAGCACCGTCTGGATGGGACGGGCTTTACCCCAGGATGGGTATCTGTTGTCTTTAGAATACGATGTTAAACATGCCAGGGTTGCCACAGAGAATATTGCTCGTAGCGGTTTGAGTGATTTGGTGGAGGTGCGACAGGGTGATGCTCGGCAATTACTCCCCTTGATTGCCGAAAAACAAGAAGAGCCGTTCGATTTATTTTTTATTGATGCCGACAAAACTGGCTATCCGGCATATTTGGATTGGGCCATCAAACTTGGCCGGCCCGGTAGTGTGATTTTGACCGACAATGTTATCTGGGGTGGTGCAGTTTTGGACGCAAGTCTAGTCGGTAGCGGTGATGTTGAAACTATTGCCCGCTATAATCGGCAATTGGCCTCCCATCTTCGGTTAGAAACTATTATTCTGCCTCTAGTGCGGGGCAACGTGGATGGGTTGGCAATTAGTCGGGTTAGAGCATGATTAGCCCTGGCTTTCAGCTTGCAACTTCCTGGGAAAAGAAGACAAATTGCGCTGAGGGCTTATGGAGAATTGAGGAATATTAAATGGCAATCGAACAACCAACGCGAGTGTTGTTAATTACCGGCGCATCTTCCGGCATTGGTGCGGCCATTGCTCGGCAAGCTTTAGCCACCGGATACAGAGTGGCTCTAGCAGCCCGTTCAATAACCAGTTTGACAGTATTGACCAAAGAGCTGGGCGGGCCAGAAAGGGTGTTGGCTCTACCCTGTGATGTAAGCCAGTGGGCTGACCAGCAAGCGATGGTTGCCGCAGTGCTGGCTCACTTTGGGCAGCTAGATGTAGTAGTAGCGAACGCGGCAGTTCTGAAAGGTTCTTTTAGTTTCTTTAAGGAAGCAGCCACCCCGGACGAATGGCGCGAAATGGTACTGACTAATGTTTATGGGGCGGCTCTCACTGCGCGAGTGGTGTTACCAGAACTGGTCAAACGTAAAGGTCATCTTGTGTTTACTGGCTCGATAGTAGGTCGGGAAGCTTTACCGGGTGAACTTTATTCAGCTACCAAATTAGCGGTAGATGGTCTGGCCGAATCTATTCGTAAAGAACTGATTGGGACAGGGGTGCGAATTACAGTGGTTCGACCTGGTCGGGTAGCCACGCCTTTCGGAAACCCGGACGAACTTCCTGATATGCCCTTGCTTAAGGCTGATGACGTAGCCCAGGCAGTCTTATATGCTACCGGGCAACCACCACAGCTCGATATTAGTGAAATTGTACTGCGCCCCACCGGGCAGACAATATAGCGAAGTTAGTTGTAAGGAAAAAACAAGAAGTAAATAATATAATTCAGCTAAATTGTATCAAGCGAATTTCTGACGTTCTTCGCGGTAAGCCTGGGGGGAGAGTTGTTGTTCCTGCTTGAAAAGTTTGCTAAAATGATATGGGTCGTCGTAGCCCAGTAATACGGCGACCTCTTTAATTGAGAGTTCAGTAAATTGCAAATAACGCTTGGCCTCCAATAAAATGCGTTCCAGAATTATGCGTTTAGCTGATCTGCCAATCAGTTGTTGAAGTAGCCTGGATAGCTGGTTGGCGGTTATATGCAACTCTTTAGCGTAGAAAGAAACCTCGTGTTGCCTCCGAAAATTCTCTTCCAGTAGTTGAATAAAATCCTGATAAAGTTGGTAGCTGGTTAATTCTTTTTGAGCATCCTGGGTGGCGTTAAGGTGGCTGAATTGTTCAATCCTTATCAGCAACGCCATTAACAGGTGACGAAGTACTGCAAATTTACCTGACATGCTTTCGTGTCCGTATTCCGATATTATCAGTTCAATTAATCGTTCTAAATCCGCTACCTCAGCGGTTGGTACATGGATAGTATTAACTACGCTGGTAGGGTTGAATAAAGCAGTAAACCGCCGAACTTCCTCACTTGAGGTGTAAGGGAGAAAATCGTCGGTGAAACGGATATAGCAGCCATTTGTACCAAAAGTCTCCTCCATTTTATGCACTTGACCTTTGCCAATTAGAGATAAAGTAAAAGGGGCAAACTCATACAGCTCGCCGTCCACCCTATGAGTACCGTGACCTGATTTAATCCAAAAAATTTCCTGGAAGTTGTGCCGATGCGCTGGATACTCAGTTGGACTTATATATTCGTCCTCAATTTCTTCCATAAAAACCGAGGCCGATTTGTCCGTCTCTATATCTATGTAATTTATCTCGGTGCGGCGATTTATGTTCAATTCGTTAGACATATCCCTTAATTGCAATTATTGTAGCTATATCCATTGGTCAGACTTCCTGCACAACTAGAAGTAGCCTTAATATTAACATAATTTACAAGATACTTAGCGCTCTACCGCTCCTATTTTAACGGTTATCGGTACAAGAAGATAATATTAGGTACATAAAGTAAATATTTGACAGACCTGACTTTTAACCTTATACTCAGGTTATGAGCATAAACTCATAACCTGAGTATAAGGTTAAAAAGCCAAACGTGCTTCTTTCAACTAAGTTAGTTACTGGTTTTAACTTTGACGCGGAGGAAAAAATGACGTCCAGGAAACCACAAATTCAGACCAAATCGGGCTTATTAGTCGCCTTCATGAGCCTGATTAGTTTGCTACTGGTAGCTTGCGGCGACCCAACTGCTACCACTGTTCCGGCAACCACTAATGCGGCTACTACTGCCGCCGTTACTACTGCGGCAGCAACGACTGCACCAGCTACTACCATTGCTGCCACTACTGCGGCAGCCGCGACAACTGTTGCAACAACTATTGCGCCTGCTACTACCGCCGCCGCTAACCCGACTGCCACTGGTGAGTTGGTGGTTTTCGCCGCCGCCAGCCTGACCGACCCCTTCAATGAAATTAAGGTTGAACTGGAAAAAACTAACGCCAATCTGAAAATCACTTATAACTTTGGTGGCTCGAATACCCTGCGCGCCCAACTAGAGCAAGGGGCAAAAGCCGATGTCTTTGCCAGCGCCAACCAGACTGAGATGGATAACGCCCTTAAAAGCAATCTGGTCGCCGATAAGGGAACGACCTTTGTCCGCAATCGGCTGGTGGTTATTTTGCCCAAGAATAATCCGGGCAAAGTGCAAACGCTGCAAGATTTAGCCAAACCCGGCCTGAAGTTTGTCACGGCCCAGAAAGACGTGCCAGTGGGTAACTATACTTTGCAGGCGCTGGATAAGATGGGTAAGGACTCCATGTTCAGTGCCGATTTTTCCAGCAAGGTACAGACTAACTTTGTCAGCCAGGAAAGCAATGTCAAGCAGGTCGTGGCTAAAGTGCAATTGGGCGAAGCCGATGCCGGAATTGTTTACCTGAGCGATATTTCAGCTAAAGTTAGTTCTGAGCTGGCTACGCTTGAAATTCCCGACCAGTTTAATACGCTAGCGGCTTACCCGATTGCGGTTCTCAAAGGCGTTTCCAATCAGGCCGCCGCTAAAGTGTTCGTAGATTATGTGCTGGGCGAAAAAGGGCAGGCTATTCTCAAGAAGAACAATTTTATTCCGGCCCTCGGAAGTTAAAAACGCTTTACGACTTTCGCTTGCCCGCGTAAAAGTAGTAGCGATTTGCCCAATTGGGCAAATCGCTACTACCAGAACGAAAATCCTGGCGTTTAAAGGAGCTAATTTTTGGATAAACCGACCACAACTTACCCACAATTTGATGAGGCGAATGACCAGTTGCCGAAAGGCCACTCGCTTGCTTCAATTCGGGTTGAAACTGGTGTATCTAACGTTGCTTCTTCGGCCCATCCGTCGCACCCGTCTTTGCTGGATTACCCGCGACTGAAACGGCGGATTAATCCGAACGTAATTTGGCTAAGTCTGGCCGGATCGGTTATGTTATTGTTTTTGCTGATTCCAATACTGGCACTCTTGTTTCGGTCAGTGGCGGATGGCGCTTTGGGGACTTTTTTGACTACTCCGGCGGTAGCCGAAGCACTGCGTTTGAGCCTGATTACTACTGCGCTAACTTTAATTCTGGCAATCGTACTGGGTACGCCGCTGGCTTATCTGCTGGCGCGGCATCGCTTCCCCGGTTACGGCATAATTGATACCTTTTTGGATTTACCGATGGTGCTGCCGCCCGCCGTCGCTGGAATTGCCTTGCTGCTCACGCTGGGGCGGCGCGGTTGGGTCGGGCAGTGGCTGGATCAACAGTTTGGTGTAACTATCGGGTTTACCACCCTGGCGGTGGTACTGGCTCAATTATTTGTGGCTGCTCCTTTCTTTATTAAGGCTGCCAAAGCCGGATTTGAGGCGGTAGACCAAAACCTCGAAACGGTTGCCGCCAGCCTGGGTAGCCGTTCCTTGCGGACTTTCTGGCGCATTACTGTTCCGCTATCGTTGCCCGCTTTGCTGGGCGGAATTGTGATGACCTGGGCCAGAGCTTTGGGCGAATTTGGCGCGACGATTATGTTTGCCGGAAATTTTATGGGCAAGACCCAGACGATGCCACTGGCAATTTACGCTTCCTTCGATGGGTCGGGCGGGCTGAACGAAGCGGTCACGCTTTCGGTTATTTTAGTAATTGTTTCGTTTGCGGTTTTGCTAATCTTCAAGGCGCTCTCTCGTTATGGCGCACGGGCGTGGAGCATGGTCGAAGAAGTAAGTTTGGATGGAAAAGCCGCCTCCATCAATTCAAGTAAGCCGGAAGCCTGAGTGGTCAGCAATCAATGTCAATGCCAGATTCCCCAAATGAGCCAGCGCCGGAAGAAGCACCAATTCTGCTAGACCTGGCAATCCAAAAGCAGCTTAAAGCCTTTAGATTAGAGGTAGACCTGCGTCTGCGGGCCGACCAGGGCCACGTTGTAGTTCTGTTTGGGCCAAGCGGTAGTGGCAAAACGATGACCCTGCACTGCATTGCGGGCGTGACCGACCCGGAGGCTGGCTATATTGCGGTGGGTGGTCGCCCGGTATTCGATAGCCGAAACGGGCTAAACGTAAAGCTGCCGGAACGACGAGTGGGCTATTTACCTCAAAATTACGCCCTTTTCCCTCATTTAAAAGTAACTGAAAATATTGGCTTTGGCCTGTTTAGCTGGGAAAAGAAGCGGGCCGAAAGCCGGATACGCGAATTAATCACGCTGATGCAACTGGATGGCCTGGAAAAACGCTACCCCCGCGAACTAAGCGGCGGTCAGCAACAACGGGTCGCCCTGGCCCGCGCCCTTGCGCCCGAACCGGCGATTTTGCTGCTGGATGAGCCTTTTTCGGCGCTGGATGCGGCAATTCGGGCCGAGTTACGTCAGAATTTAGCCTTGCTCAGTCGCGAGTTGGCTTTGCCAGTGGTCTTTATTACCCATGATTTGGAAGAAGCCTATATGCTGGCTGACCGCATCGCCGTTTATGATCGGGGGCAGATTTTGCAGTACGACAGCCGCGAGGAAGTTTTTTACCGTCCGGCTACTAAAGAGGTTGCCCGATTGGTCGGTATCCGCAATTTGTGGGAAGGGCGCGTGCTGACGCTTCGCCAGGAGGAACGGTTAGTACAAGTGGCAACCAGTTTTGGCGCTATGTGGGTGACTTTGCCCAGTACTCAAGCATTACCAGAGCCGGGCAGCATGGTTACGCTTTGTCTCAGGCCGGAGCGAGTGCGGTTGCTACCTCTGGCTCAACCGACCCAGGCGGCAGACGCGCCGCCAAATCGTTATTCGGGTCGGCTGGTGAACGAAGTAGCACGCGGTTCGCTCCACACCCTTTTTTTTCGGCCCGATATTGCCAGCGAGTTTAATCTGGGCGAAGCCGAAAATATTAACCGAATTAGCTCAATTCAACTGCCCGATTTAGAACTGGAAGTAACCGCCCAGCATTACACCGATTTAATGCGCTCCAATCCAACTAATTGGCAGGTGGAAATCGCTCCAGCGGCTGTACATTTAGTTCCGGCTTGACCGTCTGATAATGCTGGTGGTGTTTTGATGTTGCATTAGACTAGAAGCTAGTTACACTTGGCCTATGGATTCATTGTAAAGTCGGTTTGCCAGTGTAGGAGGGGGCTGCGCCCTCGATTTTTTGAGCGGTGGTAAGGGTAAAATCGAGGGCGCAGCCCCATCCTACAGTGATTTTGCCCTTATTTGAACGATATTGGCCTTAAACTCTAATCAAATTAGTTACTAATTGAGGCAAAGCCAAATTTGACGGGTAGCTGATTTTGGAGTAAAACTGAGTTGAATAGTGCTGAGTTCGCTTCGGATTAGAGCAAAATGAGCAAAGTGAGCTAATGGTGGCACTACTTTTGCAAGCTAAGAAAAGACAGGAATAGGAATTGCAAATATGCAAAAAGGACAGTGCTTTTTGACTAAGATTTTGGTCTTGCTTTAAGTAAAAGGGAAGCCTCAAGCAAGAGGCTACACGAGCGAACGAGTCAGAAGGCGACAGGTAAAAGGAGAACACAAATGTCTGAGCAAAAAGAATCCAAGCCGCTCAACTTTAAAGCGCTCAAGCGTGAAGTAAGTGGTGCGGTAGAACCAGTGGTAGAGGCGGTGAGCCAATACCAGCCTTACGTCGGCAAGAGTAAGTACAAACCCGACTTGAATGAATTACCCCAAACAATGGCTACTTTTTTCCGCAGTACCGCCGATGCAATTGAAGGACGGCGCAAATTAGCGTCGGGCGATGTGGATGAGGCGTTGAACGAAGTGAAACTGGATAAAAAAGCCCGCGATTTAGCCGCTCAGGGTAGCAAGTTTTTTGGCGATCAAGTTGATAACGTCAAGGGTTCACTGGATGATGCGAAGTTGGACAAGAAAGCGGGCGATTTGGTGAAAAATGCCAAAGATACCATCAAAGATGCTAAATTGGATAAGAAGGCTAACGAGCTTGTAAAGAGCGCCAAAGATACCCTGAAGGATGCGAAGCTGGACAAGAAAGCGGGCGATGCGGCGGATAGTGCTGGAACAGCCCTGGCTGGAATTGCTGCGCCAGTGATTGCAGCGGTAGCCGATTTTGCGGGCAAAGCCGGAGATACGGTAAAAGATGCTAAACTCGACAAGCACCTGAGCAATGCAACCGACGCACTGGGCGACAAAGTGAAGGAAGTTAAATTTGATAAGAAAGCTTCGGATGTGGCAGGCACGGCGGGCGACATTGTTAGCAACGTCGGCGATGCTGTAAGCCACTTTTTGAAGGACACTCATCTGGACAAGAAAGCCGCCGATGCCGCAGGGACGGCCAGTGACATGGCGAGTAACGTTGGAAATGCCGTAAGTGACTTCTTGAAGGATGCTCATCTGGATAAAAAGGCGGCTGATGTTGCTGGAACTGCTTCCGATATAGCCAGCAACGTTGGGGTCGCTGTCACTGGCTTTGTCAAGGACAACAAGTTGGACAAAAAGGCCGCTGGTGCGGTAAGTTCGGCGGGGGATGTTGCCAGCAACGTAAGCGATGCAGTAGGCGGTTTCTTGAAAGATGCCAAACTGGATAAGAAAGTGGCCGATGCCACCGATACAGTTTCGGCACGGGTTAAAGAAATGAAGCTGGATAAGAAGCTGGCTGATGCGAAGTTGCCGGAAAAAGCCTTTGCTGCCGCTAACATTATTCCAGGGGTAGAGATTAAGAATCCTAAGAAGGCCGCCAAGCAGTTCCGCAAGCGTCGCGCCGCCGCTCTCAAAGCGGTAGCTTTGCAGCAAAAGGAACTCAACAAGAAGGTTAAACAGGGTAGCAAGACTGCCGGGAAATACCTTGAAGCGCGCCAGAAGGATATTCAGAGTGGCAAAATTCGGATACCAGGTTATGAGCCGCCCAAGCAAGATAAAGGCTTCCCCTGGGGCAAGACGGTGCTGGCAGGTGGCGCGGTTTATGGCGGGCTGGCGGCTAACAATATACGGTTGTGGTCGAATGTACCACCGTTGCAGAGCAAGCTGGACGGCGAAGGGCATTACTATCGCTCACGCCAGGGCGTTATTTTCTACAAAGAAGCGGGCCAGGCCAGCGACGACAAGCCGCCAGTGGTCTTTGTACACGGCATTGGCGCAGGCAACCACAGCTACGAGTGGGAGCAGAACTTCGGCGCAATAGCGGGCCAGTATCATACTTTTGCTTACGATTTATTGGGCTTCGGTAATTCGGAGCGCCCAGCCCTGAAATATACAGCAGAAGTTTATATCAAGCAATTGACCGAGTTTTTGGACGGCATTGTAAAGCGCCCGGCGATAATTATTGCCTCGTCTTTAACCAGCAGCTACGCGGTACAGGTAGCCTTCCGCCGCCCGCAGTTGATTGAAAAATTGGTGCTAATGGAGCCGACTGGCATCTATTTGCGTCGGGGTAATTTCGGCCCGAATCTGGCTGGCCCGTTAGCTCCGGCAGCATTTGCGGTGTTACGTAGCCCGGTCTTTGGTAAAGCGATCTATAGCGGAGTATCTTCGCACTCTGGCATCAAGAGCTTTATGGAAAGCCAAATGTTCTATGACAAGAGTCAGGCTACCCCGGAGCGCATTGAACAATACTGGACGGCGGCTCACCAGGACGGCGCGGAATTTGCTCCGCCGAGCTTCTTTACTGGTTTGCTAAATGCCGAAATCGGCGAAACGCTGGGCAAAATTGAGCAGCCAGTTTTGATAATTTGGGGCAAAGAATCGATGATTCCGCCGGAGAACGAGCGCAAGGAGCTTTCGGTCCGCAATAAAACCGCCCAGGTCGAGACTATCGAGCGGGCGCGGTTAGCGGTGAACCAGGAGCGACCTGAGCAATTCAATAAACTGGTACTGGATTTCCTGGGCCGTCCGACTGAGGGTAAGACCGAGGCCAGCAATACCGGGGTTGGTTTCGTTCAGAACGATAGCTTACTGGAGTCGGTCTCGGACGGTACTTCGGTTAGCGGCCAGACACCCATTAGTGAGCAGTTGCCGCCAGTAAGCCAGGAACAGCTTGATTACGCTGCGGTAGAGTGGTCACACCAGCGCGGCGAACGGGGCGGTCAGAGCGCTTCTGATGCGCTGGAAGCGGTAGATGCTGCGGCTCAACCTCAACAGGGTGTTGAATATGACACTGAAGGCTTGAAGCAAGAGTTGGAAGACCACCGCAAGACCTTCATTGGCGATGCCGAAACGGGTGCTGCTCTTGTTCAGGATGCCGACGGCGATGGGGTTGATGACCGCCGGATGTAAAAGTTACAATGTAACAATAAAAAGCCGCTCTACATTCCGAGAGCGGCTTTTTTATTACCCTCAGAATTTCCTTCCAGTGTTAGCGATTGAAATCGCTTTCGAGTTTGGACAGAACAAAGCGATTTCAATCGCTAATACTTTATAATCCCTCAAGCGAAAATCGTGGTCACGCTTAATTTTATCGAGGAGTGGAATGGTTTATTTCTGGGCGAGGCCGTTGTAAAGAGTCTGGATACAAAAACGGATTAATTGGTCAATCGCGGCTGGGTCGTCAGCAATGTGGGGCAGTTGCTTTTCGACTAACAGCATTGCCAGCCCATGAATTTGTGACCAGGCCACCAGCGTCAGATTAATCGGGTCGCCAGGTATCAAGTTTTCTTGCTCCTGACCGCGCTGTATTAATTCAATTATCAAATTCAGAGCTGTCTTGCTGGTACTGTAAAGTGTCGGGTAGGTCATTCGCTCAATCGTTACACCGCTAAACATTTCCCGCATCAGGGCTGGTTTTTCAATGGCAAAGCGAACATAAGCCTGGGCCGTGCTGAGTAATTGGTCAAAGAAGCTATTCGGCGCTTCTTCCAACGCAATTTGCAACCGAGCAACCAGTTGTTCAAAACCTTCTTCGGCAATTGCAGCCAACAAAGCCTGTTTATCGGCAAAATGGCGGTAAGGTGCGCCGTGGCTTACTCCGGCCTGGCGTGCTACCTTGCGTAAATCGAGGGCGGCAGCGCCTCCTTCATTCAACAAGGCCAGCCCTGCCGCAATCAAGGCGTTGTGTAAATCGCCATGATGATAGGGTTTATTAGCAATTTTAGGTGGCAGCATATTTTCAGACATAAATCCCAATGTTTACAAGGAATACAATGTTGACAAGAGAAACAATCTTGGTTAAAATGTTTACAGTGTAATCTTACCTGATGCACCTTACTTTTGCAAATATACAACCTGGCCCAGGAAGGCGATTGCAAAGTAATCGCTTCGGTCATTCTGAAGTTTCGATGATAAACAGCTAAAAGGAGCAAACCATAATGTCGGATAAATATGTAGTTGTTAGCGGAGCAGCGAAAGGAATTGGACGAGCCACTGCCCTTTTACTCGATAAAAAAGGCTTTACGGTTTTTGCCGGAGTGCGTAATCTGGCCGATGGCGATTCGCTGCGTCAGAATGCTTCGTCGCGCTTAAGGCCGATTCTACTGGATGTAACCAGCCAGAGCCAGATTGCAGAAGCGGCGCACCAGATTAGAGAGGTGGTTGGAGAAAGCGGGCTGGCTGGTCTGGTCAACAATGCCGGGGTTGCCGTCGCCGCCCCTTTAGAATTTTTGCCGATTGCCGAACTGCGTAATCAGTTGGAGGTAAATTTAATCGGGCAGGTCGCCGTTACCCAGGCGCTGCTGGCTTGTATTCGGCAAGCGAAAGGGCGCATCATTAATATCAGTTCGATTGGCGGAAAGATTGTCACTCCCATGATTGGAGCATATACTGCTTCTAAATATGCGCTGGAAGCTGTAACCGATTCGCTGAGGTTGGAATTAAAGCCCTGGGGGATTGAGGTAGTTAGCATTGAGCCGGGAACGATTGCTACGCCTATCTGGGATTCGGCCCAGGCCACCGCCGACCGCTTACTAAACGAGATGCCGCCCCAGGTAAATGAGCTTTACGCCGGGCCAATTGCCAAAATCCGAGCTACTGTCGCCAGTGCGGGCAAGCGTGGTATTCCGCCCGAACGAGTTGCCGAGGTAATCGAGCAGGCTTTAACCGTCCGCCGTCCTAAAACTCGGTATCTGGTTGGCCCGGATGCCAAAATTGCTGGTCGAATAATTGTGCGTCTGCCTGACCGTTTGCGTGACCGCTTGATAGCCATGGCTTAAAAGAGCGATTGGTCAATATTATTTGTCCATCTGTGGGAGTGAGCTTCCGCTCGCGATTTTACCCTTACCACAAAATCGCGAGCGGAAGCTCGCTCCCACACATTAAGGAGAATTAGTTGTCTATTGGGATTTATTCAATCAGCGTAGTGTAAACCACCAATCGTTTATCGTAGCTGGCAGATGACGAATTAAACGAGCCATCGCAGGTAATGAGGTTCAGGTTGCGCTGAAAGCTATCGCCAAAGATGCGGGCTTGCGGGTAATTGTTTAACGGGTACGCTTGCGTTTCGTTTACCCGGAAGGTGTGGCGTGTGCTAATGCTGGTCTCGACGTAGACCAAATCGCCCGGCTTGAGCTTGTTCAAGTTCCAGAATACTACCGGGCCAATGCCGCCCCAATCCAGGTGGCCCGCCACCACCGCGTTTCCTACGTCGCCAATCTGGGCGCTAGTTCGCAGCCAGGCCACGCTCTGTGGGTTGAGCGGCACATCCATAGTGTTATCGCTTTTTACGCCAACGTATTCAATCAAAGTATTGACGTTGATAGCCGGGATAATCAGGCGCACGGGTGGTTGGGTGTAAGAAGCTGCCGGGCCGGGTTTGGGGGTGGTGCGGGCGTAGCGCCAATCGTAGTAGTGACGGCCCACGTTGCCCATTTCTACCCGAAAGGCCGCTTCGTTGGATGGAGTATAGGTCAGCACGCGCCGCTCGAAAAGCTGCACCAGCACTTCTTTTTCCACCCCGGCAACTTTGGAGCGCGTCCAGTAAGACTCGCTAACGGGCAAGCCGAAGCTAAAAGTCCATTCCTCAATTGTATCTTTGACCAGTTGACGGTTTTTGACTACCGGGCCTTGCAAATTCATAAAATCCCACAGCACAGCGGGAATATTGTGGCCCAGGTTCGCGTCATAATAGGCCGGACGAGTTTCAGGGTAGCGCTCCGCGAGGGCCGCGTCGTTTTCTACCTTGCCACTACGCTCCAGCCGGGCGCTGACCGGGCTATTCTGGCGCGAAGCTGATTGTAATAGATTGCGGAAACTGGCATAAGTCGGCGAAATCGCGTTCTCGCCCGGCCCATCGCCCGAAACAGGAATTTCGGCGGGTTCGGCTGTTTCAAATTCGTTGTCACCAAGTTGAACCTGTCCGCTCACCAGTTCTTTGACCAGCAAGCCGTTGGTGACGTACCACTTGCTGTTCTGGTCGCCGCCAGGATTAGAAATTTCCATGCGGCTCTTATCGTGGTAAGCAACCATTCGGTAGCTACCGGGTGTTGTGCTATATGGTTCGCCTAATATCGCAAACGAAGATGGCCCCCAGTACCACGAGCGCTGGGTTGCGCCGATGGCTACCGGGTAATCGGTGCGCTCCCAGACCCGCAAAAAAGGCCAGTTCGGGTTAAGCGCCGCTTGCGCTTCCCCGACTGGCTCAACCAATATCAAAAGCACTATTGCTAACTGTAGTGCAACTAAACCTAAACTTAGCTGTTTCTTATACATCCCCGTCCCAATTTTCTCCTATTACCAGCGAATAAGCGCTGCGCCGCAACTGAAACCACCGCCGAATCCGGCGACTGCCACTCGCGTTCCGGGCTTCAAGCGGCCTTCCTGCTGGGCATCGTAAAGGGCAATTGGGACGGAAGCGGCGCTGGTGTTGCCGTAGCGTTGCAAATTCTTGAAAACTTTTTCGTCGGGCAGACCGAGCCGCCGCTGCACCCCTTCGATAATCCGGGCGTTGGCCTGGTGTGCGACCATCAAATCAATATCGGCGACTTTTATATCGGCGCGTTCGGCAGCCAGCAAACAGGCATCGGCCATGCCACGCACTGCTCCTCTGAATACTTCCGGCCCATTCATTTTGATAAAGTGCTGGCGTTGCCGCACGCTTTCTTCCGAAGCGGGCTGGCGCGAACCACCGGCAGGAATATAGAGTGCTTCCGCCTTTGAGCCGTCATTAATCAGCACCACCGATTCGATGGAGCCGCCCACTTCCGCTGGGCTACGTAGCGCCCGCACCACCGCCGCGCCTGCGCCATCGCCAAACAGCACGCAGGTCGCCCGGTCTTCCCAATCAATTACCCGCGACATGGTTTCCGAGCCGATGACCAGAATATTTTCGGCCATGCCACTCAGTACATAAGCCCGCGCTACGCTAAGAGCATAAATAAACCCGGCACAGGCCGCTTCCAGGTCGAACGCGGCGGCGCGTTTCGCTCCCAGCCCATGTTGAATCAAATTAGCCGTGCTTGGAAAAAGATATTCGGGAATCAAAGTGGCGCAGATAATCAAATCCAGCTTTTCAGCATCGAGATTAGCCGCCGCCAGAGCGCGTCGTGACGCTTCCAACCCCATGGTGAAGGTAGTTTCATCCGGCCCGGCTAACCGTCGTTCGCTAATGCCGGTACGTTGGACAATCCATTCGCTAGTGGTATCTACTATTTTTTCTAAATCAGCGTTGGTCAGTATTTTTTCAGGTAAGTAGACTCCCAGGCCCGTAATGGCCGCCCGGAGGGTATTATTACTATAATTCAAACTCTTCAAACCTCACAGCTTCAATTTATTTAGATTTAGCCAACCTATTTTGGTACGGTAGCTGTATTGAATAAAGCAGACTCTTAATTTCGCTGGTCTTATTATAAAGGGCTAGTTGCTAACTTACAACCCTGCAAAGAAAATTGGCTCTTTTCCCAGTTTTTGGTCTTAAAATTCCTGCAAGAATTTTAAGACCAAAAACTGGGAAAAGAGCTTGAACCTGGACTACTTTCCTATTGTGTTTAGTCGCGGATTGGCGTATAAAAGTAAGTTAGGCTGATAGTAAAGGCTATGATATAATTGTAGAGTAATCACAAACAAGAGCAGACCCGAACCAGGAGGTTTTCCTATGGCAAAAGATGATATTTCTACCCGACTAGAGCAACTCAGAGAGCCGCCCCAACCTTCCGCCGATGCCTCGGTCAACGATTTTCCGCCGGAGGAGGAATTAAGCTGTGCGCTATGCTACCGCCCTTTTCCGCCGGAAGAATTGACCGTCGCATCGAAAGAGCGCTTTAATTTTGAAGCGGCGGTGGTAGTTTGCCCCGATTGTCTGGCTCAGTTGCAAGTAGAAATGAAAGAGAAAAGCGGCAACGCTGATTTAGTGCTGGCTTTTATCTGGGGCGTGCTGGGGCTGCTGCTGGTGACAGTGCCGTTAAGCCTGACTATCTGGTTTAACTACAAATGGCCTGAGCGCGAAATCTGGCTGTGGTTGGGCTGTTATATGGCTTTCTTGCCGGGCTTTGTTATAGGGCGGGCAGTTTACTATGGTTCAGGTCGCAAGCAGAGCTTGAAACAGCAATTTATGGCGGTGGGCCTGACTTTTCTATGTGTCTTGCTGGTTAGCTACGTCGCCGAAATTGCCGGTATTAATTTCCAGATGGACATTATTTACAAAAATGGTCATTCGGTGGAATTGCTCAGTCCCGATGGCTTTTTGTTCAACTACTTTCTCGACCCAATTATCAACGCTAAACTATCGCAGCTTGCCCTGGCAGGAACGATCTTTGGCCTTTTAATCGGGCTGGTGGTAGCCTGGTTCGCCAGTGCCGGGCCAGGGCTTTACACTCGCCCGTTTGCTACGCCCACTCCTAAAAAGAGCAAATAGGCCACACTCACTGGGAAGGTTCGTTCGATTTGTTTTTCAAGATAAAATGTACAATAAATAAAAAAGCTTCCCATGTCGGGAGCTTTTATAACGCCCTTAATTGGAGCTTTATAGTGCTGCTGGTTAGTCTGGGGCTGGTAGCGTGCGGCGGGAACGCTATCGAAAACCAGCCCGTAAAGCAAGAAGCGGTTGAACGGTTTAAAGCTGCCCCTAACGATGCCGGAGGCGACCCAAATAAAGGGGCGCTGGTATATGCGAAGTTGCCGTGCTTTAGTTGCCACGCTTTTGGCGGGAATGGCGGCGCGGTTGGCCCGGCCCTCGATAAAATCGGCACAAACGCGGCAACCCGTATCCCAGACGTGACGGCTGCCCAATATATTTATCACATCCTCACCAACCCCGAAGATGCCAGCCTGCCCAATTACCGCAACACCACCATGCCTAGCTTCGCCGCCAGCGCCACCAAAGAGGAATTGCGCGATTTAGTGGCCTTTTTACTGAACCAGAAGTAAATCAATTATTCATCACGGATGCACGGAGGAACACGGAGATAAGATGCCTTTTTAATTTTACTCCGTGCCTCTCCGTGCCTCCGTGATGAATTTTCGTTGTAAGAATTACTGGGTAAGCCGATGCAGCTTTTCAGCACATCGTTAGAGCATCAGACTTTTGAAGACTTGAGCGAAATTTAGCTCAATACTAATCTTTTTAGATGGCTAAATGAAGGCTCGGCTAACCGCCGGGTTTTGCATCAAATACTTTTTAAATTTACCAGCATATTGCAATCTTTTCAGCACTTTGTCAGTGTCATGTTTAGTTGTAATCTGTTATAATAACCCAACTCTAGATAACAATCTGGCAGTTATATTGGCGATAGACATTTTTAGAAATTTCAGGTAATGAGTAGTAACGATATTCAGGTGGATGTTTCCTCTTTTGGCTCGCCGGATGGCGGGCGCAATCCCGGTCAACTAAACCAGGAAAAACTTGCCGGGCAAGCTTCCCCGGCTTTATTTGGTGGGGCTTCGGCGCGGCTGCCTTTTGGTACTTTACCAGGGGAATTAGAGCCGATTCGTCAGCACTGGGAGCAGCGCGGGCGCAAATATGGCCTATCGCCCAGCGCCAGTTGGGTAGATGAAACCATGCTGCACCGCGAAGGCATTATTCTTTCTTCTTTCATAAATGAAGGGGAACGAGTGCTGGATGCCGGGTGTGCCAATGGCTATACCACTGTCCAACTGGCCCGCATGAAATCTATTCGGATTACCGGGGTAGATTACGCACCCAGCATGGTTGAACACGCCAATTTAAACTTAAATCGGGCTGGGCCACTCAAAGGCTCGGTACTCTTTCGGGTCGGCAATTTCCTTGAGCTGGATTTTCCTGAAGCTAGTTTCGATAAAGTAATCACCAAGCGTTGCCTGATAAACCTGGGCAGTACCGACCACCAGAAAACGGCGCTGCTGGAAGCTTACCGTGTTTTGAAGCCGGGCGGCCTGTTCCTTATCTCGGAAGTTTCCACTCAGAGTGCCGACCACCTCAACCAGCTGCGCCAAAAGCTCGGCCTTGAAACGATGACCCCGCTCTGGCACAATTGCTACGTGGATGAAGAAGATTTATTGAGCTTTGCTGAACCTTATTTCGAGCTAAAGAAAATCAAGCGCTTTAGCAGCACTTACTATGTGATGACCTGGGTGCTGTATCCTTTCTTTGTCCGTTCGGGCCGCCGCAATTATCGCTCCTGGTATCACCGCCTTAGCGCCCATTTGCCTCAGCTTGGCGATTACGGCCTGCAAAAGCTGTATGTGCTGCAAAAGCGCGGGTAAGCAGTTGTCGGTTGTCAGTTGTCAGTCGTCAGTCGTCAGTTTCGGGATTTCTTTGCACCCAGCCCTTCTTTTGCTACACGGCAATAATCTCGATGAGGCGCTTTATTTAGGTCTGGCTGGATTGTTGTACATTGTGGTGATGGCCTCTTATTCTCACTGGAAAACCGCCCGTATCAAACGTGAAAAAGCCCGCCGCAAAGCCGAACGAGCAGCGGAACGGGCGCGCCGCCAAGCTACTACCGAATTGACTCAGCCTGCCCCGGCTTCCAATTCTTCTGCCGAGCCTGTAAATAGTGACAATGAGCTAACATAACTCTTGCATCCCCATGTGAGCCGTGCTATAATCAGTTAGACATAACATGAATTTTGGCATCCAAATAGCAGGTTTTGGGCTTCAATTAGCGACAATTAGTGAAGAACCAAAACCTCAACCGATTCATGAGGCTTGTTTAACTTGAACCCTGGTGCGGGAAATATATCTTATGAACGAGAGTGAACGGCTGCTGCGGGATGGTATAGCGGCTTTGAAAGCCGGGCAGCGTAGCGAGGCTCGTCAATTATTGGCGGAAGCAGTAAAGGCTGATCCAAAAAGCGAATGGGGCTGGATTTATCTGGCGGCTTTGTTGCCCCCGGCTCAGGCCATTACCGCTCTGGAACGCGCCGTAAAAATCAATCCGCAAAATCCCCAGGCCCAACAGGGTTTGCTGGCCTTGCGTAATCAGCCATCGGTAGAAATGGTTGAGGAAAATAAACCGTTGCGCGCCGGGCTTGCTGGTCGGGTACAACGCGCCGGAGAACGCTCGGACAGCCTCTCAAAAGTAGAAGATAGCAGCCAGACTCTAGCAACCCCACCCGAAGATTTGCGCGACTTATTGAGCCAGCCAACCTACCAAGACCCCTCTGCAAAGCGCACGGCCCTCTGGCCCGTTTTTCTTTCGCTGGGCTTGGTGGTGGTGGCTCTGGGTGCTTTGGTAGCGGCTTATTTCCTGATAGTGAACAAGCCCGAAGCGCCCGTCCCGGCTCGTCCCCAGGTGGTCGAAACGGTTGCCGCTACAACGACGGCGGTTGCTACAACCCAAACGACGGTTACTACTGCGGCAGCTATTACAGCTTTTACGCCTGCCGCCGCTACCGAAGCGGCAATTACTACTGTACCAGTCTCAGTATCGGGTTTGACCAGCGAGAATAAACCGACCCTGACTCCGACGCTGCTGCCCGCACCCACGCCCGCTACCCCCACTAATTTGCGAATAGCCCAGAACCAGCGGGCCGAGCTAAGAGGCTATAATTTGCTTTTCAGTAGCTACGATAACCGCTCCGGCAATTTTTCGGCGAGTGGGGCCGGGTCGCCTCGCGCTGGTCGCCACTTTGAAGGGGTGCTGGTGCAACTCGAAAATCGGTTCAACCGCACGCTGGCGAGTTTGCCCGAAAATTTTCAGGCGCTGGACGGACGGAATAATTATGTGCCACCGATGGCGGGCGGACGCTTGCCCTCGCTGGATGTAAACCGACTTCAACCCGGCGAAATTCGCCTGGCCTGGCTGACTTTTGAAGTAGAAGATGGAACCACTTTACGGCGGATTGTCTTTACTGGGCCAAACACCGGGCCGGATGCGGGTAGTACGGTTGAGGTAAATTTAATTCTGCCTGCCGCTACGCCCGCTCCGACCAGAGCGCCCACCAAAGTGCCGACTGCTATTCCGACCAGCACGCCCGTCCCGCCCACGCCGCGCCCGACTTCCACCCCTGCTCCGACTGAAACCGCTACGCCCGTGCCGGGGAATAATGTGCCGATAGTAGCAACGGTTAGCGTTACCGCCGAGGCGCTAGTGGCAACGCCTATCCCAACCGCTACCAGTACCGCGGCGGCTGTGCCGACGGTCACGCCCGAACCGCCCACCGCTACACCTGCGCCACCCACTCCCACCGCTTCTAACGAACCGCCTACCGCCACACCCGCGCCTCGTGCCGAGATGAAGCAGCGCTATGTTTTGGGCGATACGGCCCTGACCGTCAGCCAGTACGTCAAAGAGCCGTTGGTTAAGCCGTCTTCGCTACCAAGTGGCTATCACTATGAAGCCGTCAAAGTGACGCTGGAAGATTTGGGAGAGGCCAGCCCGGAATTCAGCAATTTTATCGGGACATATCCCTTCTATCTGCGCGACGGCGAGAACAGGGTTTACACGGTTGGGCCACTGATGGCGGACGGGCCAGAGCGGTTTGACCCCACCAAATTCTCATCGTCTGCTGCGTCCGGCAACGCCACGCCCACTAAAAAAGCCGCCACCAAATCGGTAAGCGGCTTACTCTACTTCCTGGTGCGCGACGGCGCAAAGGCCAATCGTACCCTGGTTTTTTATAATAGCAAAGAACTGGATAGTAATCGGGTTGAGATAGCCTTAAAGTAACCTAAAACTCAAACCGTAAATTGCCTGCCACTTCACGCGGTTCGTAGAAGCGTTCCGGGATGCGTTCTAGCATTAGATAAAGCCGGATTTTATCGAGAGTGTATTCGGCGGATTCGTACCACCTTACTGCGTCGGCTTGGCGGGTAAAGGCTTTGCTAACCCGCATAAAGCAAAGTTCGTCCTCGGTATCGCGTTCGGGTAGCCGGGCAAAGATATAAACCCCGGCGGCGGGCGCGCTGGTTTGCTTTAATTGTTCCTCGCACCAGGCTTTGGCCTCGTACAGATGGCTGAAAGGTTGGTCTGACCAGTGTTGCTCTTCTTCATCTAATTCGACGTAGGTAGTGTAGCGGTCTTGTCCCTTCGGGCGCAGTACTACCCCGCGTGTTCCAATTCGGATAAAAAACTCGTAAGCTTCGGTGGCATCGCTAGAAATATTAGTCCAGTAGTACATCTCTGCCCACTCCTTTCCGCATAGGTCATTCTTAGCCTTGTGTTGCTCAACTTGAGTAGTGACTGACCACAGTATCATTACTTAATATTATAGCGACTTTTTTAAAGTATTGTATTACATAATTTGGTAATTTTATTACAAAAAAGAAGGTTGAATCTGTTTGACTCAACCTTCATCGGTAAAAATTTACTTTGAAAATTTGCTTCCGAACTTTGGCCTACGTGCCGGAGAAGATGCGTCCAAAGAAGCCTTTGTCGCCCTTTTCGTTTTCTTTATCTTTATCCCGGCTATTAATTGGTTCACGCGGCAGGGTTTTAGACAGGTCTTCCAGTAGCTGGTGCTGCTCTTTGGTCAGCTTGCGTGGCACTACTACCCGCAAAGTGATAAGTTGGTCGCCCCGGCCTGGGCCGCGCACAAACGGCACGCCTTTTTCTTTCAGCCGAATTACTTCGCCGTTTTGTGCGCCCGGCTTAATTTCGACTTCCACTGGCTGCCCGTCCACGGTAGGCACTTGCACCTTATCGCCCAAAGAAGCTTGCCAGATATTCAACGGTAAATCCAGCGTAATATTGTTTTCGATGCGCCGGAAGACAGCGTGTTCTTTTACCACAATGCCCACGTACAGATTGCCCGGCAAGGTGCCACGCGGCCCGGCTTCGCCTTCGCCACTGATACGAATACGGCTGTTGGCATCAATACCTGCCGGAACTTTGACCATAATTCGCTTGGTGATGCGTACCCGCCCCTGCCCGCGACATTCGGTGCAGGGCTTGGTGACGATACGGCCCTCGCCCTGGCAACGGTCACAGGCGGTAACATTGACGAATTGACCAAAAATCGAATTTTGTACCTTGCGAATCTCGCCCGACCCGGCACAGTTGGGGCAGCGCGTGGTTTCCGAGCCTGGTTCACTCTTGCTACCTTTGCAGCGCGCACAGGTGTCGTAGCGGTTGATTTCCACCTCTTTTTCGCTGCCAAAGACCGCTTCCTCGAAGGTTAGAACCAGGGTAGTGTTAATATCCGCGCCCTTTTGAACTGTCCGACGCTGCCCGGTTGCCCCGGCAGTTCCGCCAAAGAACTGCTCGAAAATATCGCTAAAGCCGCCCATTCCGTTAAAACCTTCAAACGGGTTAGCTCCGGCTCCGCTCATTCCGGCGTGTCCAAAACGGTCATAAGTACTGCGTTTCTGGCGGTCACTCAACACTTCGTAGGCTTCGTTAACCTCTTTGAACTGATCCGCCGCATCGGTCTCTTTATTTAAATCAGGGTGATATTTTTTGGCCTGTCGCCGGTAGGCTGCCTTAATTTCTTCGTCGCTCGCCGACTGAGTTACCCCCAACACCTCATAATAATCGCGCTTTGATGCCATTCTTTTAAATCCCGCTACTAGAGTTTTATATATTTCGTCTAAATGTGTAAACCGAACCTGTTGCTATTTTCGCTCGACCTTGACCATCGCAGGCCGGATAACTTTGTCGCCCATACGATAGCCTTTGGCATAAGTTGCCGCTACATAATCGGTAGTGCCGCCCAGGTCATCGTGTTGAACCGCCTCGTGCAAACGCGGGTCAAACTCGGCGTTGGTCGCATCAATGACGCTAACGCCTTCCTGATCCAGCAGCGTCTTCAGCTTCTTTTCAATGAGGCTTACCCCGTTAATCCAGGGTTCGTTCTGCAAAGCTTCCGGCACGTTTTGGAGCGCTCGCTCAAAGTCGTCTACAATCGGCAGCAACTTGACCAGCAATTTTTCGCGGACTTCGCTGCTCAAAGTTAGCCGCTCGTTATCGGTGCGCCGCTTCAAATTTTGGAAATCGGCGCGGGCGCGCTGAAAACTATCTAAATATTCAACCGCCTTTTTTTGTTCCTCGGCAAGCTGACGCTGTAATTGCTCAAATGAAAGGTCTTCGGCAGTTTCGCCGTTAACTTCCTGTTGGTTCAATTCTTCCGCTTGATTAATATCGCTACTCACTTCTTCTCAACCTCTTTTTTAAAATAATAGCTTAAAAATGTAATACCTCAAGATTTTAGTTTGCCACTGTAACAGTAGTAGCGATTTCAATCGCTTTTTTTGCGCTCAACCGAAAGCGATTGAAATCGCTACTACCAAAGCAAAGGACTAACCCCGCCGTTCGCTGACCAGGCTACTGAGCATTTGCGAAATGTACTGTACCGTCGAAATTGAGCGACCATACTCCATCCGGGTTGGGCCAACAATTCCAACTACGCCTGCCACCTGTCCATCTATGCCATAGCGGGCCAGCACTACGCTCAGTAGTCGTAAATCATCATAGCGGTTTTCGCCGCCGATAAAGACCTGTACGCCGTTGCTATCCGCCGAAAGCACTTCGGGGATAATCGCAGTAAAGGCTGAACCACCTTCCAGCGTTTGCATTATCTGGCGGACCCGCCCGATGTCGCTGAATTCCGGCTGGTTCAAAATATTGGATAAGCCATCGCGGTAAATTTGCGAATTTTGATGCACATCCAGCATCTTGAGACTTTCGACCAACCGAGTCGCTATCAGGCGGGCGGTATCTTCGGGCCAATCGCGGCAGCGCGTCTCGATCTGACTCCAGTTCAAGCCGTTGAGTTGGGCATTGAGCCGAGCCGAGATGCTGCCCAACACTTCCTGCGAGTGCGGCTCTTCCAGCGAGACCATTTGCTCCTTGACCGTCCCGTCCTGCGTCACAATAATCAAAAGAGCCAGCCGCTCCTGCACTTCAATTAATTCCAGGCGCTTCAGCCTGGTATCATAGGCGCGGGGAGCAGAAACCACCGCCGCATTTAAGGCAGTGCGGGCGGTAATCGAAGCTGCCAGCCGCAACCATTCGTTTATCTCCAGCTGAATCTGGTAGAACTGGTGCTGAATGGTGCGTTGTTCCGGCATAGACAGGCCAATTGGTCGCTCCATCAGATACTCGACAAAAAAGCGGTAGCCCTTATCGCTTGGCACTCGGCCCGCCGAAGTGTGCGGATGGGTAATATAACCCTCGCGTTCCAAATCCGCCATTTCGTTGCGAACCGTCGCCGGGCTGATGGGCAGCCGATATTTATGCACCACCGTGTCTGAACTGACCGGCGTAGCGGTATTCACAAATTCCTGGATAATAATCCGTAGAATCTCTTTACGCCGTTCGGTCATTTCTTCGTTGACGGTTAGCTCTTTTTCAAGTTCGCGCGGCTTATTCTTGCGTGAACTCTTTTCTTTATTGGGTGCTGGCTCTTTTGTTTCATTATCCATGATACTTCTTCTGTCCCCATTGTAGCAAAGAAAAAGAAAAACCTACCTGACTTAATACGTGTTTAGTGGATGGTTAGTTTCAGTCAAGCCGCTTTCCTGATAGAAAATTAGCACTCGAATAAATAGAGTGCTAATTCCCCAAGTTCTAGCGTATCATTTTGCTTTCTATTTGTCAAGACTCTGCGAAATGTGCAAAATGTTTTATTGCAATTAGAGCGAGAATGTTTTACAATTCGGTAAAGGCAAAATGCTTAGTTTTCTCACTCATACTCACCTGTCTACCGGGCGCGACTTGCGGCACTGGCGATTTGAAGCACCCAAAATAAAAGGAAAAGGCGATTATGGAGCAAACTTATTTTGCAATAGTTTATCAGGATGCGGGTAAAGGGCGGTTGGCCCTTCAAACCCTGAAAAAGCTGCACGATACGGGCTACCTCAAGCTGAAAAATGCGGTAGCAGTTACCTGTCGCGCCGATGGGCAACTTATTTATGAGCATGGAAGCGATTTGAACCTGATTAATCCCAAGTATGGTCTGGCGGGGGCAGCCGGAACGCTGGTCGGCCTTATTGGAGCAGCCCCGTTAGGGCCGGGCGCGTTGCTGGTGGGCGGCTTTATGGGGGCGGTTGGCACTTCCGCCGCTATAGGCCGTGATTTCAGGCAAAAGCGCGGCCCAATTCAGGAAAGTCTGCGCCAGAAACTCGAAATGAGTATGTTACCCGATAGTTCCGCCATTGTAATTCAAGCCGACATCATCAACCAGGCTGGCACAATCAAGCAACTGGCTCAAATCAGCAACGGCACAGTAATCCAGCAATACCTTAGCCCGACCCTTTATAAAGAATTAGCTCAGGCTATTGAAGATTAGATAGATTAGAATAAATAAACTGGCTTAATTGCCAGTTTATTTATTCTAATCTATTTTTTTATTTCTGCTGCCGAAATTTGCCAAAATCGGTGGGACGTTTTTCGACAAAAGCGTTGTGTCCTTCGCCCGATTCAGGAGTAGTATAATAGAGGCCGAGTGCGCCAAAAGCCAGTTGGGTCAGGCCGTTGATATGTTCGGTATCGGCATTGAAGGAATATTTAACCATTTTCAGAGCGGTTGGGCTGAGTGCCACAATCTCTTTAGCCCACTGCTGCGCTTCATTCATCAATTGGGCTGGTTCGACCACCGCATTAATCAAGCCCATTTCGAGCGCCTGGGCTGCGGTATAGCGACGGCAAAGCAGCCAGATTTCGCGGGCCTTGCGTTCGCCGACCAATCGGGCCAGATACGCCGTGCCAAACCCGGCATCAAAGCTACCCACTCGCGGCCCGACCTGCCCGAAAACCGCTTTGGACGAAGCAATAGATAAATCGCAAACGACCTGCAAAACGTTGCCGCCGCCGATAGCATAACCATTGACCGCCGCAATAACTGGCTGTGGTACGGAACGCATGAGCCGATGCAGCTTATCCACCTGTAGCCCGATATTAATCCAGGATGCGCCAGTATAGCCGCTCCCCGCCTCCCATTCTTTGACATCGCCGCCCGTACAAAAGGAACGCTCACCCGCCCCGGTCAGAATAATCGCGCCTACTGTCGGGTCGCTCCCGGCTTGCTCAAAGGCGGCAATCAGTTCTTCTATTGTTTTGGGGCGAAAAGCATTGAGTACATCAGGTCGGTTAAGCGTAATAGTAACAATCCCATCTTCCTGGCTATACAGAATATCCAAAAATTCCATTGAGCTATCTCCTCCTCTTGACCAATTTATTATCTGGCAGCAAGTATAATAAACAAAATCAGGATTTTCGCTTTAGTAGTAGCGATTTGCCCAATTGGGCCACTGGCTGCAATCGCTTTGGATTGAGCGCCAGGACAAGGCGATTTCAATCGCTACTACTATTAAAGCAGCAAGCGAAAGTTTTAAAACCTGAACTTTTTCAGGAAATTTAGGTTAGTATAGTCGGGCAAAAAGGCAAATGCAATTTAATAAGAAATTAAACTCGAAATTGGACTCTGGTGTTAGCCCGCCCTGGAATTTATTCCAGGGCGGGCTTGCTCAATTCACTACTTAAACTATTGAAGTTTAGTTCAAGCGGGAGGCGAGAAACAAATGCGGATTGCGGTAGTCGGCGCGGGCGCGTTAGGCAGTTTATTTGCGGCATTACTGGCGCGACAGGCCGAAAAAGAAAAAGATAAGGCGGAAATCTGGTTAATTGGTTCGGCTTCAACCCAACCGCATCTGGATGCTATCGCCGCAAACGGTCTGCATGTTCAGCTTGCGCCCGCCGTGCTTGCGGCCCTGCCTGCTGACCCGACGCTCAACCAGCCCTGGCACATCAAAACCCTGCTTGTTGCTAACCAGGCTGCTTTAGCCTATCCCAGCGATTTGGCGTTAGTTCTGGTTAAAAGCTATCGTAGCGCCGATGCTGCCAGACAGGTTCGGGCGTTGCTTGCGCCCGGTGGCGTGGCGCTTACGCTGCAAAATGGCCTGGGTAATTTGCCCATTCTGGCGGACGAAGTCGAGCCGGAACGAGCGGCGCAAGGCGTTACTTCGCTGGCAGCCACGCTTGGCGCACCGGGTCAGCTAATCTGGAGCGGAGTTGGCCCGATCAGTCTTGGGCTGAGTGCTTTGCTTGACCCGGCCCGCCAATCCTACTTGCTCGATTTTGCTGACCGCCTCGCCGCGCTCAATCTCTCGGTTACGACTGCCGCCAATCTGGATGGACTGGTCTGGGGCAAACTGATTATTAACTGTGCCATCAATCCGCTTGGCGCGTTGCTGAATGTGCCTAACGGCGAACTTTTGAACCGCCCTAGCGCCCTTGAACTAATGGACGCTGCTGCCCACGAAACCGCCGCCATTGCTCAGGAACTCGGAATCACTCTGCCATATCCCTACGAAGATGCGGCTAATCAGGCCCATCAGGTCGCCCAACTTACTGCCAACAATATCAATTCGATGCTTTCGGATGTGCGCCGCCGTCGCCAGACCGAAATCCAGGCTATCAACGGCGCAGTCGCCCGCGAAGGTCAACGCCTCGCTCTCCCTACCCCGGTGAACTGGACACTAACCCGCCTGGTCGAAGCGCTTTATAAGTTTTGAATTTTGAATTTTGAATTTTGAATTTTGAATTTTGAGTTAGGAACACAGATAAACACAGATAAACACAGATAAACACAGATTAAAATAGAGTTTTGAGTTAGGAACATAGATGAACACAGAGAATCACAGATGGACACAAATGATTTTGAATTAGAAGCTAAATGACCAGTGGTAACATTTAATGGCGGGGACTTACGCCAGCCTATACGACGAAACTCAATTGAAAATTATATCCGACCTTCTTCTAACTCAAAATTTAAAATTCTCTGTGCTAATCTGTGACTCTCTGTGTTCATCTGTGTTCCCTCCCTAATTCAAAACTCAAAACTCAAAACTCAAAACTATCTTAAGCGACTGATTCGATTACTTCGTCTTCGTGGTAGAAATCGAGATGCCAGGGTTTGCCGGGCATTGTACATTCGCGTAATAGTCTGGCTTCTTCGCGCCAGTTGAACGGGATGCGGTGTTGTTCGATTTGCCAGCTTTCGGTTGGTTCGTCCCAGGTGAAGAAAGTATAGCCTGCCAGTTTAGCCCTATCTTTTGGGTACGCCACGCTGCCGACGTTCACCAGCTTCATATTGCGCCAGTGGCGTATTGAATAAAAATGCCAGTGACCAAAAGCAATTATCTTAACGCTGTCCGGGGCATCGCCGTAAAGTTCGTCCAGAGCGTCTTCGGCCTGTTCGCGGTGGCCTGTCCAGCCGTAGACGCTTTTCAAGTTGGCGTGTACTACCAGCAAATCGTGGCCCTCGATACCAGGGCCGGGCGAGAAGATGCGCTCCAAAGGCTGTTGCTCCATCAAGTTCAACCGTTCCGCCCCGAACTGGTGAGTGGCCCACAAAGTCTGGTGTAGCATATATTGCTTGTCGCCCTTGAACCGACCAAGTTCGCGACCCAGCAAATGCTCGTCGTGGTTGCCCCGAATCATCAAACAACCAGCTTCTACCAGCCGGTCAAAAGTTTCGTTAGGGCGCGGCCCGTCTGTTACCAAATCGCCCGCCGCTACCAATATATCCGCCCCACCTCTTACCTCAATATCCGCAAGCACCGCATTAAGCCCGCTTAAATTAGCGTGAATATCTGAAAATATCGCAATACGCAATTCCATTGCTCCTTTCGCGTAGAAACAGCGTTGTTCTTTTCTAAAAACTTTGTATTTAAGTGAAAACCCACTTGACCCACATTAATAGTATTATAGACCATCTGGTACATTTGGCAAGTCAGGATATAGTACTTTTCTCCTTTTTTAGGTTAAGAAAAGGTTAAAACATTACGATTTTGTAATTTTTACTGTTTGAGTATGTTATCAGCAGGTAGATTTAATAAGTTTTTAACATGTGGAAGAGGTTTTAGAGCTTTTGCAGAGCTACAGTAGTTTCAAAACTAATTTTAAAAATCAAAAGCCACACTGTTAATAGAATAACAACATGGCTTTAGCTTATTTTTATAAGAAAGTATTTTACCAGCGATTGTTGCGGTTATTGCGGTCGTTCCAGGGGTCTTTTTTGGAATTACGTCGCCGACCTTGAAACCAGCTCTTTACGGTTTGCCAGGAAAAACCTTCATCTACGGGCTGACCGCGCCAATAAGCTGAATTATTTTCGCCATCATTCAAATCGCGACCAGTAAAGAAACGCATAAAAACGGGAAGAAGATAACAAATTGCACCAGCGATGACCAGGGCTTGGGCCAACCAGTTTATACGGAAGTTTTGCCAGATAATTAATCCGGCAATCACCAGCGCAAAACCGCCAATAATACAGGCCAGGGCGGTGCTAATTTTATGTTCACGTAACCAGGCGGTAAAACGCGCCGAGGAGCTTTTTCGGATTGGAATTGGTCGTGGTGCGGGCGGCATTACTCCCACCACTTTCTTTTTCGGCTCTCGTTCCCCCCGCTCTACTGGCGGACTATCCGGCAAAAAGCTATCCATTTTTTCCAGGATTTCACGGATTTCACGTTCATGCTTTTTCATTACTTCACCATCCCGCTTCTACTGCAATTTATCTGAGGTTTTAATGCACCCTTGCATTTATTATGCTCACTTCAAAGAGTTCTTATTTTTTAAATCATCAAATTTTTGAAGTAATCATACTCGCTACATTCCACCAGGGAAATGCCCGCGCTGTATATTTTTGCGTTTATTCAAATCATTATTTGTCTTCGGAAAGGAGTACCTGATTTAATGGGAGGCTGAACACCGATTATTGAATATATGTGGCACCTCTTTCGGGTACACTTATATTTTAGTTCAGCTTACCCGATTTGTAAATAGTACCTGGCCTTGTGTTTTGATTAAAAAGGAGGCACTATTCGCCTTGCACCGCGTTCTCGATTATCTCTAGCCGACCAAGCACTCCGTTCGCGCCAAACTCCACCGCCACTATATCAATCCGGCAAGGTGGTGGTTCCCCTTTTGCATCCAGCAATGCTGGTTCAGCCATTAAAAATGCCTCAACCAGTTGTAATAACCGCCTTTTTTTGGTGGGTGTAATTGATTCTTCGGGCGTTCCGGCCAAACTGCCGCGCCGGGTTCGCACCTCAATAAAGGTTAAGCATTGTCCGTGCCATGCTATTATATCCAGCTCCCCAATTGAACAACGCCAGTTGGTAGCAATTACCTGGTAGCCAAGCTCACTCAGCCGCGCTACTGCCAGCCTCTCGCCAGTGCTACCGAGTTTTTGGCGGGCGGTGCGCCCGGTTTTGGCCTTAACCATCTTCAAAAGTACGCACTTTCTTCTCGAAAACTTCCCACACCGGGATATAGCTGTAACGATGCTCGGCGCACGGCCCCTGCTGTTCCAGTGCCGCCGCGTGCTGGGCCGTGCCGTAGCCTTTGTGCCGGGCGAAGCCGTAGCCCGGAAAACTTTTTTCCAGTTCCAGCAAACGGCGGTCTCGCGTAACTTTGGCAATAATCGAAGCGGTGGCAATCGAGAGGCAGCGGGCATCGCCCTTTATTAAAGGAGTTTGCGGCAGCGCCACATGCGGCAACTTGAAAGCGTCAATCAGCAAATGTTCTGGTCGGTGCGGTAAAGCCGCCACCGCCCGCGCCATCGCCAGCTTGTTTGCCGCGCCCACGCCTATCAAATCTACCGTAAGCGACGACACTATGCCCACTCCTACCTCGGCTTGCTCCATCACTACCTCAAAGAGCCGTTCGCGGCTCAGGGCGGTTAGCTGTTTGCTATCGTTAATCCCGGTCAGGCGCTGGGCCAGTTCTTCCCAGGCGGCAGCATCTTCGGCGTTGTCGGGCAAGGTCAGCATTGCCGCCGCCGCTACCAGTGGCCCGGCCCATGCGCCGCGCCCGGCTTCATCTACCCCGGCAATTTTGTGCAAGCCCGCCGCTACCAGAGCGCGTTCCTCGTCCAGGGTTGGGCCGTTCTTGACAGCCTTAACCAGCTTCGGCTCTACTGAGTCTAACGAGTCTATTTTAGTCCTATTATTAGATTTACGCATGATACATCGTCATTGGATTTGCTGAAAATAGAACAATGGCGAGCGTAAATTAAACGCTCGCCATTTATTCAAAATTTTCCTAAATTTTCCTTACCGTTAAACGGTACGCTTTTCCTTGATGCGGGCTGCCTTGCCGCTCAAGCCGCGTAGATAGTAAAGCTGCGCCCGGCGCACTTTACCACGCCGCGTCACATCAATTTTCTCGATGCGGGGCGAATGTAATAGAAAAGTACGTTCCACACCAATACCGTGAGCTGCGATGCGCCGCACCGTAAAACTTTCGTTGATGCCACCCCCACGCCGCCGCATTACCACGCCTTCAAATACCTGGATGCGCTCTTTATTGCCTTCAACTACTCTTACGCCTACTCGGACTGTATCACCCGACCCAAATTCGGGAACATCACTTCGGAGCATAGGCTCTACCAGTTCGTCTAATATTCCAGCCACTGTGTTTCTCCTCCTTTCCATTAGATTTTTTCAGATTTTTTAATTTAAAAAATTGTTTCTTTTGCTTTCTTACTTTCTTACCAATTTATGAAGAAAAAAGAATTCTTGATTTCTTTTGCACGGTCTCCTATTATAGCAGCGAGTTGAACCCCCGTCAAATTTGGGTTTATTTCTAAACCGGGGATTTTTCGCGAAAAATCCCCGGTTTAGAAATTTCCGTTTCCGTTTCCGTTTTCGTTAGTTTTTGATTTTTTTTGCAAAAAAAAATTAAGTGATTTCAGACTTTAGCCTGGATCGGTCAGTGATTTATGGGTTTAAAGTTTTAGATGGGCTTGTGCGTCGAATTTTTGGCGCACAAGCGTTCTAAAAGGAAAAAGATTGCAACTAAAAGCGGAATGTGTTATAATCCCAATTACTAGCGCACTTAATATGCTGGCCCGAAGTGTGACCTGTTTTTAGGAACTTTGCTGGTATATTGCTCTAACAAGCTTAAGAGTTTGAGTGTGGCAATAAAATAGAGAATTGAAAGAAAGTACTTTTATAAAGTTTAGAAAATACAGTACCCAATTTTTTGAAAGGGGGTTTGCGAATGTCGTTGCAAAAAGCCGATAAGGGTGGCATAATCGAGCAGTACGGGACGCATACCAGCGACACCGGCTCACCAGAAGTGCAAATTGCACTCCTGACCGAGCGTATCGTCCAACTGGTAGAGCATCTGAACCTACATAAACACGACCACCACTCACGACGCGGCTTGCTTAAACTGGTGGGTCGCCGCCGCCGCTTACTGGCCTACTTGAGCCAGCGCGATGTCGAGCGCTATCGCACCGTGATTGCCAAGCTGGGTATTCGGCGTTAGGCTAGTCTGGTTAATTCAGGTTTTGAAAAAATATCCAGTCCATCATCATTTGATAGCATCGGCTATTTTTAGAAATTTAACAATGGCTCGGACGGCGTAGCATAGTTCGCCGCCGAGCTTTTGTTTTTCGGTGTACTTTACTTTTAGGGCTAATTACGTTAATATTAGCTCTAGCGAAAAAGAGTATAAGGTAATTGTTGGTTTGGGGGTGTTAGGCATTGGAGTTTGGGTTTTAGCGACTCAGTTCTTTGAAATATAGTGCAATTATATTTAAAAGAATAAATCTTAGAGTTGGCTAAAGACCGGTCTCCAGTTCCTAACCTCCCACACATAAACGAAAAAGCACGCAGTTTCGTCAGTTGCTTGGCCTGACTTACAAGAGGTCAGAGTTTAGACTGTTGCGCCAAAATAAATTGGCGGAAATTGCTGTTTGGAGGTATAGGACGTTAAAATGACACAAAGACCAATTCATCGGTTTGAAGCGACTATTGGTGGTCGCACCTTTAGTATTGAAAGCGGACGTGTAGCCGAGCAAGCTGCCGGAGCCGTACTGGTTCGATACGGCGATACAATGGTATTAGCCACCGTAGTGGCCTCGAACGAAGCCCGCGAAGGCCAGGATTTCTTCCCCATGACGATTGAGTACGAAGAGAAGATGTACGCTGCCGGAAAAATCCCCGGTGGTTTTATTAAGCGCGAAGGCCGACCCAGCGATAACTCTATTTTGGTGGCACGGTTAACTGACCGCCCGTTGCGCCCGCTGTTCCCCAAAGGCTTTTATAATGAAGTGCTGGTGCAACTGACCGTTCTCAGCACCGACCAGGAAAATGAGCCGGACACCCTGAGCATCGTCGGTTCGAGCGTCGCCCTGATGTTGAGCGGACTGCCTTTTGCCGGGCCAGTTGGCGCAGTCAAGGTTGGCTACATTGATGGCGAGTTTATCTGCAACCCCAGCGCGCACGATTTGGCTGATTCCAAGCTGGAACTGACCGTTGCCGGTACAGAAGACGCGGTAATGATGGTCGAAGCCGGGGCGTGGGAACTGTCCGAAGAAATTATGTTGGAAGCAGTAAAGTTTGGACACCGCGAACTACAGGCGACTATTCAGCTTCAGAAGCAGATTATGGAAGCGGTTGGCGTAACCAAAATGGAAGTCAAGCTGCCCGTTGCCGACGAGACCTTCAAGAATGGCGTTAAAGAATGGTTGGGTGATAGATTGCGCGGCGCGGTTCGCAACGCTGACAAGACCCTCCGGGTCAGTGCCACCAACAATCTGCGAAGCGAAACTATCGCTCACTTTAGCGAAGGGCTGGAAGGCGATGCGCTGACGGCACGACTTAAAGAAGCCGAAAAAGCTTTCGATAGCGCTTTGAAGGCCGAAGTGCGCGACGCTATTACTAAGGAAGGTCTTCGGCCTGATGGTCGGGCGGTAGACGAAATTCGCGAAATTACCACCGAAGTGGGCATTTTGCCACGTACTCACGGTAGCGGTTTGTTCACTCGTGGTCAGACCCAGGTGTTGAGCATTACGACGCTGGGTACGAGCGGCGAAGAGCAGGTGCTGGATGGTATCGGCATCGCCGAATCAAAGCGCTTTATGCACCACTACAACTTCCCGCCTTTCAGCACGGGTGAAGTGAAGCGGTTGCGTGGCCCGTCGCGCCGCGATATTGGACACGGTGCGCTGGCGGAACGCAGCCTTGCGCCAGTTATCCCCGATGAGAAAGATTTCCCGTACACTATTCGGGTAGTTTCGGAAGTGTTGAGCAGCAACGGCTCGTCTTCGATGGGTAGCGTTTGCGCCGGAACGCTTTCGCTGCTTGATGCTGGTGTGCCGATTAAAGCGTCGGTTGCAGGCGTGGCGATGGGCCTTGTCACCGACCCAGAAGGCGGTTGGAAGGTTCTGACCGACATCCAGGGTATCGAAGACGCACTGGGCGATATGGACTTCAAAGTAGCCGGTACTGCCGATGGTGTTACAGGCTTGCAGATGGACATCAAAACGCGCGGTATTACCTTCGAGATTATGGGCAAAGCGTTTGAGCAAGCCCGCCAGGGTCGGCTCTTTATCCTGGGCAAGATGGCTGAAACGATTAGCCAGAACCGCCCCGAACTTTCGCCTTTTGCGCCGCGCATTGTGCGGATTCAGATTAACCCTGAAAAGATTGGCGCTTTGATTGGGCCGGGCGGTAAGAATATCCGCTCGATTATCGAAGAAACTGGCGCTAAAATTGATGTGGAAGACGACGGTTCGGTGTTCGTCGCCAGCGTGGATGGCGAAAGTGCCAAGAACGCCATTCGCCGCATCGAGGCTCTGACCAAAGAAGCCGAACTTGGCGCGGTGTATCTGGGCAAAGTTGTACGAATTATGCCTTACGGCGCGTTTATCGAGATTATGCCCGGTAAAGACGGTCTGGTTCACATTAGCGAACTGGCGGATTACCATGTGCAGCATGTTGAAGACGTAGTAAATCTGGGTGACGAAATCAACGTGATGGTCACGGAAATTGACAAGATGGGCAAAATCAGCCTT
>JBBQXW010000021.1:0-41177 GCA_038209275.1 Chloroflexia bacterium
AAAGCGACGAAAGCGTCGTCAGAAATGAACTCAGCCAATTTCTACTGCGATTTGGCGGTAGAGATGGTCAGTGGGCAAGATTTTGTCAGCCAAATGAGCAAGCTCAAGCGAGATGGGTGGAAAGGGTTTAGGTTTGAGGGACATGCTTTGCAAACCTCCGTAATTATTTTGGACTATTGTGATGGGACTACTATAGCACGCTTTTAGCCCTTTTTCCACCCAGTAAGCCAACACTAACATTTATGGCCGGGTATTGTTTAATCCGCCGGAGTTTCGGTTGGGGCAGCGACGGCTTTTTGGCGGGGCTGTATCTGGATTAGCTCGGTTATGTCCATCACCTTGATTTTATCTTCCAGACCTTTGCCCTTGATGCCATCCTCGAACATAGTGATGCAGAAGGGGCAACCCGCCGCGACTATCTCCGCACCCGTATCGGCGGCTTCTTGTATCCGGGTCTGGTTGACCCGTGTACCGATTTTCTCCTCCATCCAGGCTCGACCACCACCGCCACCGCAGCAAAAACTCTTGCTCTTGTTGCGTGGCATCTCGACGAAATCAATCTTCTTGAGACCATTGCCGAGCGAATTGAGGACGAAGCGCGGCGCGTCGTAAATGTCGTTGTAGCGGCCCAGGTAACAGGGGTCGTGGTAGGTTATTTTATTGGCATCTACTTCGGGCGCGGTCTTGATTTTGCCTTCCTCGATTAGCTGGGCGATTAGCTGAGTGTGGTGAACGACCTCAAAATTACCGCCGAACTGTGGGTACTCGTTCTTGATGGTGTTGAAGCAATGCGGGCAAGCCGTCACAATCTTCTTGAGTTTGGCGGTTTCTTTGTAGCCGTTCAAGGTCTCGATATTTTGCTGGGCCAACATTTGATACAGATATTCGTTGCCGATACGCCGGGCCGGGTCGCCGGTGCAGGTTTCTTCCGGCCCTAAAATGCCCCAGTTTAGTCCAGCTTCTTCCAGAATAGCCGCCAGACGCTGGGCGATTTTCTTGTTGCGGGCATCGAAAGAAGCCATGCAGCCCGTCCAGAACAGCACATCAATTTCCTGGCCCTCGTCGGCTTCGGCAAAGACTTTTACGTCGAAGGGCAATTTCTCGACCCAATCGCCGCGCTCGTCGTTGCGCTGTTGCCAGGGGTTGCCGTTGCGTTCCAGATTGTTGAAGAGCGGGGTTACTTCGGGCGGGAACTCGCTTTCTTCCAGCACCAGATAGCGGCGCATATCCACGATTTTTGGCACATGCTCGATAAAGACCGGGCATTCCGTCATACAGGCGCGACAGGTAGTACAGGCCCACAATTCATCCTGGGTTATCATGCCGCCGACGAGCGGCGGTAATCCGGCGGGTGTGCCGCTATCGGCTGCGCCATCGGCTTCGGCTATTCCCAGCGCCGTTGTTACGGTTTCGGGCGAAGCTTGCGGGGTCGCATCCAGACCTCGGCCCGTGTCGTTTCGGACACCGCCGTAACCAATAGTATGCCCGGTCAACGGAATTTTGCTTTCGGCGAAAAGCTGGGCTTTCAGGTCAATAATAATTTTCTTGGGGTTGAGTGGCTTGCCAGTCTGGTTGGCCGGACAAACTGCCGTACAGCGCCCGCACTCGGTACAGGCGGTGGTATCAAGCAAATCTTTCCAGGTAAAATCCTCGACTTTGTTCGCACCGTAATGCTCAATTTCTTCGATATTTTCAACTTTGGGCAGCGCCCCTTTGGGTTTGGTGTTCTGGAAAAAGGTATTGAAAATCGTAGTGATTACATGAAAGTGTTTTGAAGTCGGCAGATAAACCAAAAAGACCATTACAATGATAATTTTGGCCCAATATGCCGCCGCGTACAAAGCCAGCGCCAAGTCGCGCACCGATTGGGGCGGCTGGGACGGGCTAGGCCAATCAGGTGAACTGGGTATAAGCAATTCGCCCAGCCGTCGCCCGATGTAAAAATGACCTGTGTGTTCGGTGGGATGACCGCGCCAGCTAAAAGCTTCGACCAGCAATTCGGCAGTAATACCAAGTCCAATTAAGAGGATTACAATCCAGGCATCTTTAGTAATGGTCAAGTAACCGGGCTTGAGGAAAGCCCGCCGGATGCTAAAATAGATTAGTGTGATGTAAACCGCAATCATAAACGTATCTACAATGATGGCAATCGGGCGGGAAGAAAAGAAAGGTAGTTCTATGCCGACCAGACCATAGTAAATCGAGTAGAGTACCCCCAGATTTACCAGCAAAAAGCTCCAGAAAATCAAAACGTGAAAAAGGCCAGGTACAATTTTGCGAAAGAGCTTTTTCTGGAAAAGCCAGCCGGTCACAAAGAAACCGATGCGTCTGCCAATGTCGTCGGTACGGTTTTCAGGTTTGCCTCGTCGCACATTTGCCACCAGGGGGGCGACCCTTCTCCCAAACAGGAAAAACCCGGTGCCTATCAATACCAGAAACAGCAGCCACCCTATCGGGCTATTAACCATACCCATAATTTTTCTCTTCTAGTGAATTTTTGAGTTATCAGTTATCAGTCGTCAGTTAAGAAGCTTCGGGATTGAATTTTACTGATAACTGACAACTGATAACTATTTCCGCTTTTTGAAGATGAGGTAAATGCCGACGGTAATGCCGTCGGTGATGCTTACCGGGATAAACGAAACCAGTTCCCAGCCTAATTGTCCTAGCTGGTTGGTGTAGGCCATGTGTTCGGCAGTAAGCCCATTCGGGCCGACCCCGACGGCGGGGTCAAACCCGGCTAACCCTTTGGGGGTCTGCATCTTGCCGGGCAGGAAAACGTGATAATATTCCCACATAAGCACCTCATGAGAAGGAGAAGGAAGGAGGAGAAGGAGTGAGGAAGGAGAAACGAGGATAAAGGAACTAAATTCCTCTTTCCTTCTCCTTTTCCTTCTCCTCTTTTCTTCCTCTACCCTTTGCGTTTTTTAATTTCTTCGGTGAGAGCGGGGACGATTTTGAGGACATCACCTACGACACCTAAATCGGCGAATTTGAAGATAGGAGCATCGGCATCGGTATTGATGGCGATAATGTATTTTGCGCCTTTCATACCGACGGTGTGCTGGATTGCGCCACTGATGCCACAGGCGATGTAGACGCTCGGCTTAACCGTCTTGCCAGTCTGCCCGACCTGATAGCTGTAGGGAACCCAGCCCGCATCTACCACGGCCCGACTTGCGCCGACTGCACCGTTTAGCTGACCCGCCAGAGCGTTGAGCAGCGAGAAATTTTCGGCTTGCTTGAGGCCGCGTCCGCCACTAACTATAACTGCCGCTTCTTCCAGACTCGGCCCTTCGCTGGCCTGCACCACATTTTCGGTGACGTGGGCGCGGCGGGTGCTATCGGGAATCGCCACGCTAATTTGCTCGATTTGGGCCGGGGCAGCGCCTTCGGCTTTTTCGGCGGCAAAAGATTTGGGCCGCACCAGTACCAGCTTGGTGCTGCTGGTGTTCAACGTGGCATCTACCAGTGTAGTGGCGCTGTACCAGGGAACGGTAACTTTAAGCTGGTCGCCATCCATCGAAAGATAAGCGCCATCGGTAATAACGCCGCTATCGAGGCGAACGTTCAGGCGCGCGGCAATATCGCGACCACCATAAGTCGTGCCGATAAGCAAGAGGTCGGGCTTGTGCTGCTCGATTAAAGAAGCAAGCACTTCGACGGCGGGTTCAGCCAGAAAATCTTCAAACGCTTTATCATCGTGAACGAATACTTTTTTTGCGCCGTATTCGCCCAATAGTCCGGCCTGTTCCTGTGCGCCAGGGCCAAGCACAACCGCAGTCACATCGCCTAATTCACGCGCCTTTGTTACCAGTTCAAGCGCCACCCGGTGCAATTTGCCGCCGTTAATTTCTGCAAATACCCAGATATTCATTTAATACACTCCTCAAATTATAGGAATTTCGTCCGTCATTCCATTCCGAGCGAAGCGGAAAATCCGAGATTCTTCGCTTTGCTCAGAATGACGGGTGAGAATTTAGATTATTTTAATTGAAGCCAGGTAATTGGCAATCTGCTCGGCGGCAGTACCATCGTCTTTAATAACCGAACCGGCTTTGCGAGCTTCGGCGGGCGACCAGCCCAGCACTTTTTCCTTCGCGCCTTTTTCGCCCACCTGGTCGGCGGAAAAGCCCAGCGCGGAAGCAGTCAGTTGCTCGACTGGCTTTTTCTTGGCCTGCATAATTCCCTTCAGGGCCGGGTAGCGTGGTGTGTTAATCGAGCCAGTGACAGAAACCAGCACCGGGAGCGACGCTTCAACCGTCTGGTAGCCTACTTCGGTCTGGCGCTGAATGGTGGCTTTGCCGCCCGCGATGGTCAGCTTTTTGGCAAAGGTCAGTTGCGGAAAACCTAAAATTTGGGCAATGCCGCCGGGAACCATGCCGGTATAGGCATCGCTGCTTTCGGTGGCGCACAGCACCACATCAGGATTGGCCGTCTTAATCGCTGCCGCCAGCACTTTGACAGTAGTCAGCACGTCCGAGCCGCCCAGCGCATCATCGCTAATCAAAATACCCTTATCCGCGCCCATCGCCAGGCCACGCCGTATCGCGTCCATCGCACGGGCTGGCCCCATCGAAACGACCGTTACGGTACTGCCGGGGTTGGCTTCAGCCAGTTGCAGGGCCGCTTCAATTCCAAATTCATCTGCCGGGTCAAGTACCGAGTCCACCCCTTCGCGCATAATACGCAAACTTTTCGGGTCAATTTTATTAGTGCCAGTTGGCTCTGGGACTTGCTTGACACAAACTACGATGTTCAATTTAATAACCTCCCAGGTTGTTCCCTTATTTATTTTAAGCCTTTATTTTAAGTCAATGAGGAAAGCGTGATTAAAGCAATTTTGTTAGATTGTGCGAAAAGATACTAACACAGCGAGGGTCGAAAGTCAATTTAAGCGAGCGTGACAGGCGTACCTAAATTGGCAGAGGTAAATTTCGTAGGGGCGAATCGCATACGCCCTTTTGACCTGACGCAAGGCAAAAGGGCGTATGCGATTCCCCTTACCTCGGTGGTTTTAGGCACTCCCCAATTTCGTGGTATAGCGCTGAGTAGTCAATTGTTTCAAAATTGGTGGTGTCCAAATCGAAAATTTTGCCGCCGATGTTCAGAGGGTCGTGGTAGCCTTTGAGCAAAATTTCTTTTTGTTCTTCATATTGGTCTTGGTCTACGTGACCGAGGTGACGCTGCCCGGATTCGGCCCGGTCTTTGAAGCGCCGGTAAAGTATTTCTCCGGCGGTGCGGCATTGAATTTGGAACGGCTCAAAATCGTATTTGGCTTTTAGAGCGAGGAAAGCTTTACTGGAAATTTCGCCCTTGAAATTACTTTCGACAATTTGAGAATGACCCGCCCGTAGTTGTACCTCCACGAAATAGTACAGCAAATCGTAGGTTGCCAGACTTAGTTTTTTCGACCATTCGCGGTCTTTCCACCCCAGGCTCTCGAACAGTAATTCTTTGATAGCGTCTTTATTTACGAAAGGTAAGCGAAAATCCTGGGCCAGCCGCCGACCCAGGGTGGTTTTGCCTGTGCCGGGTGGCCCATCAATGATAACTAACAAAGGTTTTGGTAACAATTTAATTGACATAACTAACATTGAGCTGGTGTATCAGAAGTGCCGGAATTGTGAGGTAAGGGTGGATCGCATACGTCCGATACGCATCAAGTTAAGAAAATTGGAAGGGCGGTTGCAAAGTCGCCAACATTGGCTGTAGGAGGGCGCTGTGCGCTCGAATTGACCCTGGTATAGGCTCACAAATCGAGGGCGCAGCCCTCTCCTACAACGGAAAAACCGACTTTGCAACCGCCCTGCGAGATTGGTGACTGGTGTTGACTCGCCCTGGAATAAATTCCGGGCGCTCTTCCATCGCGTACCATCTAATGAACGCTCTGCCCCTTTAAAATTGCCTCAATCGTTTCAACTGAAGTCTTTTCCAGCGTTTCGACTACCAGGTCAGCCCCGGCTTCTTTGAGGGTGGCTGCCGGGTGATGCCCGACAAAGCTGATGGCAATCGCCTTCATTTCGGCGGCGTGGGCAGCCTGAACTCCGGCGACGGCATCTTCCATTACCAGACAGCGTTCGGGCGGTACGCCCAATTTTTCGGCGGCAACCTGAAAGACCTGCGGGTCGGGCTTGCCACGACTGGTATCTTCCATCGAAACTATTGCCTCAAAATATTTGCCGGAATCGGTAAGGGCCAAAATCAAATCGAGGTTCTGGCGGGGCGCGCTAGAACCAATTGCCTGACGGTAGCCCGCCCGGTGCAACGCTTCCAGCATGGGGCGCACACCGGGTAGCAAATCCACCCCGTGCTGGGCTTCGGCCCGGTAATATTCTTCTTTGCGAAAGCCCAAATCGGCCACTTTTTCGGGAGTGTAGTCGGCGCTAAAGATTTCGGCAATGATTTCAGGGTTGCGCCGTCCAAAAGTGTCACGGAACATCTGGCGCGTGAATGGTTTGCCCAAATCCTGGGCCAGCCGCACCCAGCCGTTGAAGTGCATTTCGCCCGTATCTACCAGCGTGCCATCCATGTCCCAGATTACCGCGTAGCCATTATCTTCCGGCATTTATTCCCCCTGTTTTCCTCTTTTAGCGTACTTTATTTCCTCATCTTCCCAGACTAATTCTTGCCGACCAAATATTACCGTATCGCCGCCTTTAACGCCAGCCCGTTCCAGCGCCCGGCTGATACCCATTCGCTCAAGGGCGATTTGCAGACGATATAGTGCTTCTTCGCTATTCATGTCGCTCATGGCTACCAGACGTTCAATGCGCTTGCCGCGCACCCTGAATTCGCCCTCGCCTTCCTGACTGACCGTAAAAGCGTCCTGGTCGAGCGTAGCGGGCGTGAGGACGGGAGTTTCGCCCATGATAGCATCGGGGATAAGCGGGCCACTGGCGGGCATTTCGCGCAAAACGGCGGCGACCCGGTTGACCAGTGCCTCCGTCCCCTGCCGGGTTGCTGCCGAAATGACAAAGGTTTCGTAGTCCTTTTGCTTGAAGTATTTGAGCAGACGCGGCAAATTATCCTGAGTTTCGGACATATCGGATTTGTTGATAGCTACGATTTGGGTTTTTTCGCCCAGCATCGGTTCGTACTCGATTAATTCTTTGTTGATTTGCTCGAAATCCTTAATCGGGTCGCGCCCTTCCTGCCCACTGCCATCCAGCACATGAATAAGCAAGCGGGTACGCTCGATGTGGCGCAAAAATTCGTGGCCCAGCCCAATGCCCTGCGATGCCCCTTCAATCAGGCCGGGAATATCAGCCATCACAAACGAAAAGTCGTTACCAATATTTACTACGCCCAGATTAGGGGCAAGCGTCGTAAAGTGGTAGCTGCCGATTTTCGGGGTCGCCGCAGTGACGGCGGAAAGCAAGGTACTTTTACCCGCGTTCGGGTAGCCCGCCAGCCCGACATCGGCAATCAGTTTTAGTTCCAGCCGAATCCAGCGTTCTTCGCCGGGTTCGCCTTTTTGGGCCATGCGGGGCGCTTGATGGGTCGAGGTTTTGAAATGGACGTTGCCCAGCCCACCGCGTCCGGCGCGGGCAATCATGATGCTCTGACCCGGCTCGGTCAAATCGCCCTGCATCACTGGGTCTTCAGGATGTTCGGGGTCGGCTTCGGTGTAAAAAACCGTGCCGGGCGGCACTTTAATGTATAAATCGTTGCCAGCGAAGCCGTGCATCTGGCGTTTGCGCCCGTTGCCGCCCGACTCGCCTTTGAAGTGTTGTTTATATTTAAATGGCAGCAGCGTGTTCAGGCCAAGGTCTACTATCAGGTAAACCGAGCCGCCGCGCCCTCCGTCGCCCCCATCCGGCCCACCTCTGGGGACGAATTTCTCGCGCCGGAACGAGGCCGAGCCATCGCCACCGTTGCCAGCTTTTACAAAAATTTTCGCTCTATCGTATAACATCTTTTCGGGCCAAATTCCTTCTTTAGTTCAATTAAGGTATAATGTGTCTGGCGTAACCAGACTATATATTATAACATAGTTGTCAGTTCTCAGTCGTCAGTTAAAGATTTGGCGACTGAAAACAGGCGGATGAAACACAGATGAACAAGCCTTGAAAGGGTTCCCTGTGTTTCTGCATTTTTAATGCCTGAATTCGACTGAAAACTGAAAACTGAAAACTGAAAACGGGGAGACTAATGAACGAAGCTGAATTCAAAATTGGGGATTATATTTTTCATAGCAGTTTTGGAGTAGGCAAGCTTATTCGGCCCGCCGAACGCGATGGAAAGCCGGGCTTTGAACTGGATTTCAAAGACCGTTCCGGCCATTTTATGTCGCTGGATATTTTGCGGCGGGCGCAACCGACCCACCCGGATAGTCTGCGGGTCTTTGCTTTTGAGCATAAGGTCGAGGCGGTGCGGTTGATGCAGGATGACCCGGCGGGAATTGTGATTCGAGCGCTTGGACAATCGCAAGCGCCCCTGGAAAGGCCGGACATCGAGCGAATTTTGATTGAATCCACGTTAGTAAGTGGGCCGGAGCAATTCAAAACCTGGTGGGGCAAGGCATTACCAAAATTGAAAAATTCGCCCTGGCTGGATATTACTTTGCACGGCAGCCGGGTGCTGGTGCGCCGCCTGGAGTCGCCGCGCTCTGTCCCCGTCCCGCCGCCGCCCACCTCGACTCTTTCCTCCTTGCGAGAAACGCCACCACCCCGACCCGCCGCTACTGCCCAACAACCCCGCCCGTCGGTTTCGCCAAAGCCACCCGTAGCGCCAGCATCGCGCCCTGCCGCACCTGCTAAACCTACCGTGTCCGTATCTGACCCGAAGCCAGCTACTAATAATAACGGTAGTGCTACTCTGGCCTTTGATATAGCCGATTTCCACCGTCAGCTACGCTTGATAGAACAGAACGGCGCGACGCTGACGGATGAGGCCCGCGAATATCTGTCGCAGGTAGCCACTCGCCCAAACGTGCCGATAACAATTCAGTTTGAAGCGCTTTTGACCGCCTATCGCAAAGGCGGCCTATCCAAAGCCGAATTACTGGAGCGCATCGCTGAGAAAGCTCAGTCTGGCATTGGGCTGGAACAGCTAGAAGAGGCGGGAGTACGAAGTGATATAGCCTTGCTCATTTTGGAAGAGGAACAACTACCGCCGGAAGTGCTACGCTGGCTGAGTGGTAGCTTTATTTCGGATTTGACGCTGGCGGAACTGGTGCTTGACCGCCTGGTAGAATTGCGCCAGTTCGATATTTTGGGCCAATCTATCGAGAAGGTGACAACTGGACTGGAATTTGACCCGACTAGACTGGGCCGTGAACTCGACTTTGTGCGCTGGATGGGCCAAAAAGAGCCGGATTTGGCAGCGCTGGCGATTACCCACGGCTATCCCTGGCCGCCTGCTTCGCTGACCGCCCGGATTATTCAGGTGCTAATTGCTCTGATAGAAATGGATTTGCGGGACGAGCGCAGTCGCGAAATTCGCAAGGACGGCCTGATTGAAGTGGCCCGTTTGCTGGAAACCCGTAGCGTCGAGCGCGACCCCGCTACCGTTACTCGCTCGGTACAGGCCATCAATGCCGCCCGCCCCAAAAACGAGCAACTGGTGGAAGCTTTCAGTTTGCTATTGGGCCAGCCTGACCGTCCTTTAGTTCCCCGCTTGCTCAAATATGTCGAATTGAATTTGAGTACGCTCGAAGATTCGGCCCTGGTGTCGGCGGTGCTGCAACTAGAAATAGGCCGGGCCGAAAGCGCCGATTTTGGGTTGGCGCACTGGTGGCTTGGTCAGGCTGTCCGCCTCAAAAGTTTGCGGCTGGCCCGTACCATCTTTGAGTTTGTGCAGCTTCGCCTGAACCGGGCGATGGACGAAAACGAGCAATTGCGCTGCATCTTGTTTCTGATGCAAATGGTTGACCTCGAACTAATCAACCAGAATCAGGCTATGCCAGTACGTACCGCTTTGGCTCAGTTCTTCCAAAAAATTGCCGCCCAAAAAATCAAAGCCAGTAGTGAAAATGGCGTGCTGCTCAACGAAATGATTGACACGCTTAACGAAATGTTGGAGCGTATCCAGCGTCTGCTGAACCAGACAATTATGGAAAAAGAGGGCGCGGAAGAGGAGTTGCGGAGTCTAAAGGGCGCGAAATAGTAGGCACGCTGCAAAATCCGCTTTGATTAGCCGACGAAGGTATTAGCTACATCCAGGTAACTGCCGTCGTTATAGATGGCATAAATGCGCTGACCGTTGCGGGCGATGGGATAGAAGAACATCACCCCACCCACGAATTGCTCGGAAGCGGCCACTGCGCTGCTATTCTCGGCGGCCAGTGGACAACCCAGCTTGCCCCGCAAAGTGGCATCGTTGGCCCAGAGTTTGTTAAAACCGTTAATTGGCGCTATCGAACAGCCGAAAGGCGACGGATAGGGCGTTGGCGTTGGGTCGCTAAAGCGGAAAGTATTGGCGTAGCGTTGCCAGCTTCCGCTTTCGCCTGTGCCGTAGAAAACGTAAACCTGCTCGTTGTAAAAAAGCATCGTGCCGCCAGTAAATGCTTGATACGCCAGCGTCGCCTGTTTCTCCGGCTCGGTAGGGCAGCCCAGCTTCTGCGCGACATTGGCCCGCGAACTATAGACCTGCCCGAAACCGCGCCGGGTAGAAATCCCACAAGGGGTCGGTGTGGGCGGAGCCGCCGTAAAAGTTGGCGTGGGCGGTAGCGGCGTAGGCGTAAAAGTTGGCACAACTGGCACGGGCGTGGGCTGCTGTACCTGCGGAGGATTATTCTGCGGCTGCACCGGGGGATTATTTTGCGGGGGCGGCTGATTGTTCGGGTTGTTTTGCGGCTGGTTGGTTTGTGATTGGGTGCTGGTCGGCGCGGGTGTCTCGTTGGGCGCGGGCGTAGTAGTCGCAGTCGCAGGTGGCTCTGCTGCTGAGGTAGCGGAAGCAGGTGGCGTGGTAGCCGAAGCAATCGCCGTCAGGGTTGCCGCAAGATTGGGCGTAGCCGTAACCACAATCACCTGCGCCGTGGGCGGCAGGGGCGTACTGGTCGGATTGCCGATAACTATCGCCGCTACGGTTGGAGTGGATTTAGCCCCAAATGGATTGGCAAGCACCAGCCCCAGCGCCGCCACTACCACTATTATCAATCCACCGATTGCACCAAGCTGAAGCCAGGACGGAGCGAGTTTTCGCCGCGCCCGCGTTCGCGCCCGACGCGGCGCAGCAAACACTGGCCCACTTTCTGAAGATGGCGGCGAAATAGTTGAGAACGCTGCATCGGGCGAATGGGTGGTTAGCTGATGAATATCGGCATCAGGTCTAGGGGCGCTGGCAAAAATGGTCGGGTTCGGGCCGCCTGTCCCTTCTCCCGTAAGCGGCACAGTTTGCAGCGAGGGCAATTCGTCGGGATTTGCCAGCGCCTGATGATAAAGTTGGGCAAACTGACCCGCACTACTTGGGCGGTGGGCCGGATTTTTCGCCAGCACCTGGTTCAGCAATTTTTCCAGCGAAGCCGGGGCATCGGGCCGGAGCTGGCGCAGGGGCGGCGGCGGGGTGTTAATGTGCGCGTACATCATTTCGGCCTGACTTCCGGCGTTAAAGGGCAACTGCCCGGTTAACATCTGGTAGACCACCACTCCCAGCGAATAAATATCGCTGGCCCGGCTAACCCGCCCGCCAAATTGCTCTGGCGGCATATACGACGGCGTGCCGCTGGCGCGGGTGTTGCTGAAGGCTTCGCTATTGTCCAGCACTTTTGCCAGCCCAAAATCGCCAATCACCGCCTGGTCGTTGCTGAACAGAAAAATATTCTGGGGTTTAATATCGCGGTGAATTACGCCCAGCCCGTGAGCATAGTCGAGCCCTGCCGCCAGTTGGTCGAGGTAGCGCCCGGTTTGCTCCAACGAAAAACGCCCCGCACTCCGCAATTTTTGTAGCAGTGTACCGCCCGAAGCATAAGGCATCACCAGATAAGCTTCGCCTTCCAGTTGCCCGAAATCGTACACGTCTAAAATATTGGCCTGATGATGGCGGGCGATAAAACGCGCTTCCGAAAGCAATTCTAATAAGCGCACCCCGACCTGATAAGTTTCGGCCTCGCTATCACCTGTCGGCACTTCGTCGGGTATAATGACTTTGACGGCTACCGGGCGCTCCAAAACCAAGTCTTGCGCCAGATAAACGCTGGCAAAGCCGCCCCGCCCAATGCGTCGCTCGATTAAGTACCGTTCGTTTATTTTTGTTCCCGGCCCAATCAAATTAATTACCCTTCGCTCTGTTCTGTTTACCCTGACAGATTTATATTTTAGCGCAAAACCAGTAGTAAACAAGGACATACATCACACTCTGGTTCACAAAACCATTTCCAGCTATATAACGCATGGGAAGCTATCAAGTTCTCGAAATTCCCGGAGTTTTTGTAAACGCTATGTAAAATTTTGGTCTAAAATTCCACCCAGTTTTTGATAAGCTGCAATTACTTGAAGCATAAAAAATTTTAAATGAGAATTTACAGGTGGATGGTTATATTGGTACGGTCTAGCTCGATAAATTCGTGGGTTTTAAACAAATCGGCAATTTGTTGAATGTTTTGCTGGAAAAGCAGTTCTAGCTCTTGATTAGTGATGTTGCCACTTGAAATCAGAAGTAATTTGTACGGTTTTCGTTGAATTATGAAAGAGCTAACGAAGTCGGCATCTTTAGTAACTACAATATAATCCTCTTGTAGAGAAAGGTTATTGATGGTTTCGTCAGTAGTCTGGTTGCCATCAGGTAGTTCGAGGGTATGGGTGGCAAAATACCCAGCTATTTGTAACCAGTGCGCTAAACGCCGAGGTAGTTGAGCGTCAATTAGGAATTTCACGTTAAGCTACTGAAGGATAAATGCGTTTAATCTGGCTTAGTCGAGTAGCAAATTCGAGTGCGGCTAAAATATCTTCGCGCTCCAGGTCTGGATAATCGCTCAAAATTTCATCATAACTCATTCCAGAACTTAGCAATTCAAGCAACCATTCCACCGGGTAACGTAAGCCCCGAATACAAGGTTTACCATGACATATGTCAAGGTCAATTGTGATACGTGCAAGCTGAGAATTCATTATTTCTTCCCTTTACAGTTACAACATACGCTGGGCGCTGGGCAAGCCTCCGGCAGGACGGGCCTCGAAGATGCTGCGATAAATCGCTTCCGCCAGTAATTCGGCGGCTAACGAACCGAGCGCAGTCAGGAGCAATGGGTCAACGTTCGGGCCATGTGGCAAGCCGCCCGTCGAGAGAGCAAAAACGGTATCGCCATCAAACATAGTGTGGGCCGGACGAATGGCCTGTGAAATACCGTCCTGAGCCATCTGAGCCAGCTTACGAGCGGCGGCTTTGGTGAGCGGTACGTCCGTGGCGACACAGGCGATAGTCGTGTTGGAGATAAGCGGCATCTGGGTCTGCGGATGTTTGGGTCGCACGCCTTCGCGCAGCAACCGGGAAGTATCCAGCAATTCGCCGTCGGGGTGCTGGCACGCTCCGCCAACGATATGCCCGTTTTTATAGACATCCCCAAAGGCATTGGTAACAACTATTGCGCCAACCGTATAGTTGTAGACGTGATTATCGGCAGGGACGGCGAATTTCAGGGTGGCGGAAGTAGTGCCGATGCCAGCTTTCATCGCGCAATTCGGCCCAAAGATTTTGCCAATGCTTGCGCCCGACCCCGCCCCGAAATTGCCTTCCATCACTTCTTTTCCGGCGACGCTACAGGCCAGATAGCCCATCAGCGCATCCGGGTAGCGGTCAGCATAGCCGACCCCCAAATCGTAAATCACGGCGGCTGGCACAATCGGAATCAGGCCGTGCGGAGTCTCGAAGCCGTGGTCGCGCTCCTGCAAGAAATTCATTATGCCAGTCGCTGCCGCCAGCCCAAAAGCGCTGCCCCCAAACATACCTACCGCGTGGATTTTTTGCACCAGATTAGAAGGGTCGAGCAAATCGGTCTCGCGCGTGCCGGGGGCTGAACCGCGCACATCTACGCCCGCCACCGCGCCATCGGTGGTCAAAACAACCGTGCAGCCGGTCAAACCTTCTTCATCCTGTGCCTGACCTACTACTACGCCCGGCACATCGGTTATGCTTCCCATTGCTTTACCCCTCATAATTCTCTGCTTGCGTCAGGCCGAAGCCTGGGAGATTTTATATTTTGAAAATTTTGGCGAAAATTTTCAAAATATAAAGGAAAAATTGTTATTAAGACGATACAGCCTTGTTAGCTTGCTACCGACACGGCTAAAACGAAAATCATATTTAGAATTATTTACGACAGAGGACCCAAAGTACGCAGAGGATTAAAATTAAACTTTCTCCGTGTCTCCGTGCCTCCGTGGTGAATTTTCTTTACATTCCGCCAATCGAAACTATGATGAAAAGAATTACTAGACCGATTAATATTAGTGCGCCAAAGCCCATCGCGAAGATTGCCCACCACGAGCCGAAAGTCAGGGCCGACCAGACTGCAATCAGGCCAAGTACTCCGGCGACGACACTCCATTTTATCAAAGTGCGCCAGCGTTCCTGCTTTAACTCATCGTCTATCTGGCGGCGCAATTTTGCCAGCGATTCGTTATAAATACGCAATCCCTCGCCGCCATCTTCCGGCGCGATAGAGTGGCGGTAGAACGCCTGGGCTTGCTGGGCGGTCTGGTCGTCCGTGACGATAGCATGCGGCTCAAAAAATATTGCCAGATGGCGGTGACATTCTTCCCATTGCCCGGCCCTCGCCAACCGTTTGCCCTCGTTAAAATGCTGCCAGTAAAAGGCTTCCAGTTCGTACTGCGCTCGCTCCTGGTCGGTGCGGCAATAAGGGCAGAAATGGTCAAGCACATACATTGGTTTGCTACAGTGTAGACAATCTTTTTTCAGTTCCGCTCCACAGTTGGCACAATACAGGCTGTTGCTATTCGCCGAATCCTGGTTCACATGCTCACAGTAAGGACATTGCAAATTCGGGTAGCTGTAGGATTGAGCCAGTTCCAACCGAGTTTTCTCGCTCACAGGGCTACCTGCGCCCGCTTCGCCCCAGCTACCTGCCTCGCCATTTCGAGCGGGACGGGGACGAGTCGCGGCCCGCACCATCCCGCCGCAATGCCAGCAGCGCGTCAATTTTCGCCCTCCGGCAAAAGCATTTTGTTCCAACACTTCGCCGCAGTTCGGACAATTTATGCTGTAATAGCTGCCCGCCTCCAGCCCTGCGTAACTGTTCATACTACCCAACCACTTCTTGCTATCGGATGCTTGAGCAATCCGTAATCTGTTGTCACTATTATAACTGATTTAAGGCTAAAAAAAACTATAGCCTGCTAGTACCATCTTCCCTAACCTGTACATATAATTGTACTATTTTAATCTAACCTCATTTACCACTTTTGTTGAAATTGAATTTACCATTTCGGCAGATAAGGGTTGCTGACGGTCTAAAGCGGCTACCAGCCAGCCGAAAATGACCATACTGAGCGGAAATAGTCCGGCAGAAATCTCATCCAGTGGTGTTCCTAACGGAATCAGCAGCCAGGGTATTATTAGCAATAGTACCCCCAGCCCTACCAATACTAACGTTCGCTGGCGATGCTGGTAACGCCGAACTTGGGCCAGTATACCCATAAGTGGTACGAACAGCACCACGCTTTCGTAACTGAAGGCGTACAGACTCAGGTAAATAGATAAGCTGGCGAGAATGCCCCAGCCCAGCACTGTATTTTCGCGCAAGGCGGGCAGCTTTCGCCAGCAGTACCATATACCAAACAATAGCCCTACTAGGATTAATCCGGCTACTAGCGGGAAAAGTGCCTCTACTCCGCCGATTTCGGTCAGGGTGCTGGCGGTTCCCCAGACCGTTGCAATGCGCCGGATAATTTGCCAGCCGTCGTTGGTGCGCGCCCCCAACCATTCGCCCAGCCAGCCCGGATTAATCAGAAACGAGGCCAGCACCAGCACCGCGCTACCGCTAATGAAGGCGTACAACCCGCGCCGCCGTTCGGCAGGCAATAGCCACAGTAGCGCGATTGGAATTAGCAGCATATACGAAGTCGGCTTTAGTAGCCCGACCAGCAAGGCCAATCCCGCCAGTTCGTAACGCTTGTGGGCGGCGGCATAAATAAAGAGCGCCACCATGAGCGTTGTCAAAAAGGTGGTCTGCCCGTTCAGCAAAGCCTTGATAAAGTGGCGGCTCGGCACAAAGAGCAATACTCCCCAAAATAACAAAAATTCCGCACTTTGCCGCCGCTCCTGTCCGCTTTGCCCCTTTAATAAGGTACGTACCAGCAGCCAAAAAGTAGCAACAAAGCAAAGTTCATTAAAAATCGTCCAGATAGTTGTAGCCCATTCGAGCGAAAGAAAACCAAACGGCGCAAAAATAAAATCAGTCCAGAGCGGGTACGGAAAAGCTTTGACCAGCGGGTCGTAGCGGGTGCGGCCCATCTCAGTGTAAATTGCCTCAATTGCCGGAACGCTGTAGGGGTCATGTCCCTCGATTAAAACTCGTCCCCCGGCATAGAAATAGCCGAAATCAATGTTGGGGTAGTCGGCCTGGGTCATCAGCCGATAGTTGAGCCAGACGAATACTATCAGCCCCACCGCCAGAAGCGGAATGATTACCGCCCAGCGTATTTTTCTGTTCGCTTGCACCATGCTTTGTTCCAGCTTCCAGCCTTTGACGTTAAGTTCAAACTAAACTATTTCCTAATTTTAACACGAATGCCCAACTGTTTTCGCTTTTATTTGCTACTCCAAAAAATTTCGAGAGAGTTAAGAGCATTTGATCTAAACTTACCGATTCATTATAAATTCAGGCAATCAAAAAAGCAAAGTTATTAATATAAATTCAAAATAGTAAAAACGGTGCCAGGTCTCCTACAGCCAGACTGGGCGCAGGGATATGCTATAATCATTAAAAGTGTGATAGATAGCGCAAAAATGAGGACTATTCCATGTCAATGTATGTCCTTGAAACGCCCGCCCCCCAAGCCGACTTTCGGTTGCCCTATGGCGACGGGCCGCAGCACTTCGGCGACTTGCGCCTCCCGGCGGGAGATGGGCCACACCCGGTAATTATTATGATTCACGGCGGTTTCTGGCGCGCCCGTTACAGCCTCGAACACCTCGGTCATGCCTGTGCCGCCCTGACCGGGCGGGGTGTGGCAACGTGGAGCATTGAGTATCGCCGGATTGGAGATGAAGGCGGCGGTTGGCCCGGTACGTTTAAAGATGTAGGACGGGCGGCGGATTATTTGCGTGAGCTTGCGCCAACTTATAATCTTGACTTAAAGCGGGTTATTGTGATGGGTCATTCGGCAGGCGGACATTTAGCTTGCTGGACGGCAGCGCGGCAGCGTATTCCGGCGGGCGACCCTTTGTACAGTCCCGACCCGTTACCAGTGCGGGCGGCGGTTTCGCTGGCGGGAGTAATTAATCTGCGCGAAGCGGCGGAATTGCAGTTAAGCAACGGCGTTACCCAGGAACTGATGGGTGGTTCGCCCGACCAATATCCCGAACGCTACGCCACTGCTTCCCCGGCTGAATTATTGCCGCTCGGCGTGCCTCAATTGCTCATTCATGGTACGAACGACCAAAATGTTCCTTTCCAGATTAGCCAGCACTATCTCGAAAAAGCTCAGGCGCTTGGCGATGCGGTAAAGCTAATCACGCTCCCCGGCGCAGGTCATTTCGAGGTAATTGACCCGCTATCGGCGGAATGGGCCGCTTTTATTGGGGTGGTGCTGAAATCATTAGACCAGGAAAACAATCTTGAAAATTTACCAGAGTTACATTAAAGCTCAGGCATGGCTATGGGGAGCATTAGGTTTATTTGGGCTATCAGTAGCTTACGTTAATCCCTGGCGCGAGGGAGTAGTATCGGATGACTGGTGTTACGCCCTGACTGTAAAGCATCTGGTAGAGACTGGCACTTACAAGTTGAATGAATGGTCTTCGGCCAATATTTTATTTCAGGCTTACTGGGGTAGTTTGTTTGCCGAGGTACTGGGTTATTCTTACGCCAGTTTACGGGTTTCGACGGTGGTGCTGGCCTTTGTCGGCATAATTGCTTTTTATTTTCTGGCAAAAGAACATCGTTTCTCCAATACTCAGGCTGGTTTATTAACACTTGGCTGGCTATCCAGCCCGATAGTCTTGCTGCTAACTTTCAGCTTTATGACCGATGTGCCATTTTTAGTCCTGATGCTGGTGGCCCTGGCGTTTTACGCTCGCGCTATTCGCATAAATAATTATCCGCTTATGTTTTGCGGTTCGTTGGCGACGGTAGCGGCAAGTTTGATTCGGCCTACTGGTTTGGCGCTAGTGGCGGGTCTTTTTTGCGCCTGGATTTTTAGTAAAGAGCGTAAATCACAGCGCGGACTATACCTGACCGGGCTAAGTCTGCCTGCATTGGTAGGCATTTTTGTAGCAGCAAATTTTTTGCAACCCAGCATTTCGGCCCGCTACAACAGCATAGGTCAGGCCGAATATTTTGCTAATCCGGCGCTGGCCCTGGGCGATACTCTTTTATGGCGGCCCGCCACTTTTTTACACTATCTGGCTTTTTTCGTGCTGCCTCTGGCAATTATTGGTCTAATCGCTTTGTATAGCGAAATCAAGCAATTGTTCCGGCTTAAGGCAAAAGATAAATCCGCCCACCTCAAGCTCAGATTGCTGGGAATAGTGACTGGCTTTTTGCTAATCGCGCTGATTTATGGATTTTTTACCAAACCCAGTATTGCTTTGCCTTTCTATGGCTGGCAGCTTAACACTTTGATTCAAGGTCAGTGGAGTGGGCGAATATTAATAACCGTCTTCACTTTGCTAGGGGCAATTATGCTGGGCTACGTATTTTTAAGACGGATTGTAGATTGGAAAACTTTACCACCGCAAGAGCGCTTGCTCGATTATGTAACTCTTTTTTTGCTGATGTATCATCTGCTCTTTTTCCAGATTAGCGACAGATATTTGCTGGTGCTACTGCCGTATTGCCTGATTGCGCTGGGTCGCTATTTGGACAAATGGTTGCTACGGTTGAAGGTTGCTGCTTTGGTAAGTTGCCTGGCTATGTTATTGTTCAGTCTGGTGTGGGTGCGGAGTTCGATGGCCCAAATCGAGGCGCATTGGAAAGCGGCGGAACAGGTCATTGCGATGGGCGTACCCACTAATCAGATTGGGGTATCGTGGACATGGCTGGCTTATCATAATTTTGCTGATTATTTAGCCGAAGTTAAGCCCACGATATTGCAACCACTCGATTTTTCGGAGCGCTGGTATCCTGAGCAATTACTACGAGCGCCTTTTGTAGTTATTGAAGATGAAATAATGCCGCCGGAAGAAAAGTGGCAATTACTTTTTGAAGTTTCCTACAAAGATGGTCTATTTAGAGACCGTCAAGTAAAGGTGCTGAAAAGAGGTTGAATTACTTTTAAAATTGAGTAAACCCTGGTTAGATATGCTATGCTTTATTAGGGCAAAACAATAATCGCTGAGGTGAAAGCTGGAAATGAGTAATTACCATTTCCAGCTTTTTTTAATAACAAGCATAGCTGTAACGTAATTCGTAATGTCCTGGAATTACAATATAGGTGGCTGGGCTTATAATCAATAGATATAGCATAAATTTTAAGGTTGATTAAAAAAGCCCCCTGGAGCGCTCTAACATTACACTACACTACATCACAACCAACTCTACAGCACTTCGTTCAACTTCATAGAGAATCTGGCAGAAATTTGATAGTTCAAACCCAATTTACACTACCGGGTTTGATTTTCAAATTTCTGACAAAATAAATTTTAAGAAACGCATTAAGAGATATTCGTATCTACGACATACAAGCGAAGGAGAAAGCAATGGCTCTTGGTTTAACTTCAGTTTTGAATGGAAATACCGCCGTAATGACCTTGAGCGGGTCGCTGGATGCGGGGACAGCCCCGGCACTGACGGCGGAAGTTCAAAAAGCAATAGCCCAAAATTGTAGCCGGGTCGTCTTTATGGCAAACGCGCTTGAATATGTTGCCAGCGCCGGACTAAGAGTTATTCTTTTCGCCCGCCAAAAGCTAGGCAAGCAGGGCGAGATTTACATGATTGCGCCGCAGGATGAAGTTTTGCGAACGTTGGAGCGCTCCGGCTTCGACCAGGCCGTTATTATCCGCGATAGTTACGAGGCAGCGAATTAGTAATCCGGCGGAGTAACTATCATGCAAAGGCAATCTCTGAGCGTACCGGGGAAACTCACTTCACTGGATCGAGTGGCAGAATATGTTGAAAGCACCGCTCATCGGGCCGGGCTGAATAATGAAAAAACCTATAATTTACGGCTGGCGATAGATGAAATTGTCACCAACATTATTCTCTACGGCTACGAACAGGCTAAGTTAGAAGGTACGGTAGAGTTGCAGACCGAAATCTCCGCCGAAGGTTTGACTATGGTGGTTGAGGATAGCGCCGCCGCCTATAACCCCGCCGACACACCCCCGCCCGATTTAACTTCACCATTTGAAGAAAGACCAATGGGCGGGCTGGGAGTCTTTTTTGCCATCACCGGGGTAGACAAATTTTATTACGAGCGGGTAGATAACCGAAATCGCAATACCTTTATTATATTCAAACGTTAATTTTTCAACCTTATCACACTTTTTGAGTGAGATAGGTCGCAGACCGTTCGTTTAGCAACAGCATACAATAAATTTAGCGAAATTGTAACTATTTAAACTGAAGAGAGAATTCACCAGGGATGGTCGCAGACCCAACAGAGAAACACGAAGTTAAATTCAATTTAAAATTCCTCTGCGTCCTCTGTGTCCTCTGTGGTAAATAGTTACAAAATTCAAGTAAAGTTTCAGGTGAAGTTCATGATTTCCAGGCGTATCGGTAACAATTATTTTACCGGCTTGATTGCAACAGTGATGGTGCTGGCTTTCTCGCTGGCGCTGCTAACTTACGTTGGCTATGGCGAAGCCCGCCGGATTTATCCCCGCTTTGAAATCGCCAAAGTCGCCGCCCAGGGCGAACTGGTCAAAAATTCGATTGAACAAATTTTGCTATCAAACCTGCCGCTCAAGCAATTTCCCGGCTTTTCGCCCCTGACCAACCCGGTGCTAGAATCAACCCAGTCGCTCTCGGCCATTTACGTCACCGACACTACCCAGCAACCAGTTTTTGTCAACGGACGGGAAGGCGACGATAGTTTTGCCGTTCCCAGCGCCAGCGACTTCCAGACCAGCCGTTTACAGGCCGGAAACACTCGCTACGACGTTACCGAAAGCGGCGACAACTACCAGATAAGCCTGACGCTAAAAAATAAATTTGAAGCGGTTGGTAAACTTAATTTGCTGCTGCCCAAATCGGTTATAAGCCGCCAGATAGACACTGACTTCTTTTATGTGGTGATGGCGGCAGTAGTTTTGCTGGTACTCTACGCCGGATTTATCTTAATCAAGGGGCGCTCGAAACAAAGCCAGGAAAGCACGCTGTGGATGGCGATTTCCTACGGTGTTATTTTTCTGGTGATGGCGATGGTCGTAATCGTGACGCTGGTGATTCTTTACTCTGGCGGCATCCAGGGCAAAACCGAAGCACTGGCAAAATCGCTGGGCGAACGCTTGAATGTGCCGCTAAAACTGGGGCTAGAAATTGATTCGCTGGACAAGCTTGACCAGACTTTTAAAAATTATCAAGAACTTAACCCTGACCTGAGCTATGTAGCACTCACCCGCAACAATCAAATCGTTATTCACACCAACCCGGCCCAGGTTGGCAAGCAGTGGCAAGCCGAGAACGGCTATTTTAAGCAGGATGTCCGGCTAGAGCAAGCTGCCGAAAAGGGCCAGCTAGAAGTTCATGTCGGTATCCCAACCAGTCTGGTTTTCGGCGAACTGTGGCAAGCGGCCAAGAACTTTATCGCACTGTTTGTCGCTTCGATTTTGTTGTCTACCCTTTTCTTCAATTTGATTAACGCATCCAACCGCTACCGGGGCAGCGAACGCGCTCCCGCCGCCCGGCAAGCCTTTGACTTGAGCCTGGTTGCACCGTTTTACTTTTTGATTGTCTTTGCCGATTCGCTGACCAATTCGTTCTTGCCGCAATATTTCCGCGAATTGGCGGTAAAAGAGCAGTTCGAGCCAAGTACTGCCTCAATGCTCTTCACGGTTTATTTCGCAGCCTACGCCCTTTCGCTGGTCATTACCAGCCAATTATCCGAGCGCGAAAACTTGAAACTACTCTTTATGGTCGGGCCAATGCTGATTATTAGCGAGTTGCTGATTTTAGCTTTCGTCCAGAATTTCTATGCGATGTTCGTAGTACAGGCGCTTGCCGGATTGGGCCAGGGCATTGCTTTTATCGGCGTGCAATCTTTCATTTTGCGGGTAGCCGCCCGCATGAAGCGCACTCGTAGCGCCGCCTTGATTGTATTTGGTTACAACGGCGGCGTGCTATCGGGCATCGCTATCGGCGGGTTACTCGCGGCAGACCCAACTATCGGACGGCAGGGCGTGTTCCTGACGGGCGGCATTATTGCCACGCTGGTGCTAGTTTATGCCGCCCTCCTCATTCCGAAAAAGCTGGCGACTGCCGAAGCGGTGGAAGCCGTTGCTCTCGTAGTAGGCGAACCAGTCGGAACACAAGCGCCCGTCCATACTGGTTTCTGGTCGGGGCTGGGGCAGGCCTTCAGCGATTTTCGGTTTATCAAGGGGGCGTTCTTTATCGGCATCCCGACCAAAATCGTGATGGCGGGCCTGATTACCGCCACGTTGCCGCTATTACTGGCCCAGCAAAGCTATCAGACCGAAGATATTGCCCAGATTATTATGTTTTATTCCGCCGTCGTGCTGCTTTCCAGCCGCCCGATTTCGACCCTGGCAGATAAGACTGGCAGAATTGGCCTGATTCTGTTTATCGGCTCGGTGCTAGGCGGGGTGGGCCTGATTTTAATCGGTCTAATCGGCTGGAGCGGAATTTTCAGTGATAGCACTGCCTACCTCAAAACAGTCGTCTTGATTATCGGCTTGATGGCACTGGGCCTGTCGCACGGCTGTATTCAAGCGCCCGTCATCACCTACATGTCGAATACTCGCACCGCGAACGTATTGGGCCGCAGTGCCGCCACCTCGATTTACCGGCTGTTCGAGCGCATCGGCAATATTGGTGGGCCATTATTAATCAGCCAGCTATTAGTTTTGAGCAGCGGCAACATTTCAGCTATCAGCTTCTTTGGAATGGCCTTGATTGGGCTGGGCATTCTGTTTGCCTTCCGACTACCCAAAGGTTCACGCCAGCTTCAGCAAGCGGAGAGTAAATCATGAGTAAGAAAACAATCAGGCCAAAAATTAAACTCCCCCAAATAAAGCCAAACCTTCTGTGGGAGCGAGCTTTCGCTCGCGATTGGTGGTTACAAGGGGGAAATCGCGAGCGGAAGCTCGCTCCCACAGAGGCTCATTTGAGTCGGGCTGGGCTTAAAATTTTGCTGCTGGGGCTACTACTGGCTCTGTTAACACTTGGCGCTTGCGGCGACGAAGCTGCAAACAAACTGGCTGTGACAAAGCCCGGCAACGCGACCACCGTTGCAACCCAACCCGCCGCCACTGTTGCGGCAGTTAGTGAAGCAGACAAAGCCGAGGCCGCTAAAATAAACTGGTTTCAGATGCGGCCCGAACAGGCCCAAAACTGGCAATTGCTGGCTGACCCTGCCGACAAGATGAAGTTTACGCTGACGCTGAAGGACAAGAGCCAGAAGGAAGGCAACGAGAAAAAGCTGCTGACCCTTTTCCCTAAAAAATCGTCAGCCTATGATATTGCGCTAAACACGCTCTTGAGCGATTACCAGAGTAACAAGTTGCCCGTCAGCTTTACCGCCATCAATTATAATAATGAGGCCGAAGCTGGACAGCGCGCTTTGGATTTTGCTCAATCCGAAAAATTCGATTTGATTTTTACGTTGGGGTCGGAGGCTACCGCCTTTGTTCACGCCAAATTTCGCAACGGGCCTATCCCGGTGGTGACGGTGGTCTCGAAAGACCCGGTACTGCTGGGCCAGATGCCTAATTACGAAGCCGGAAGCGGCACAAACATCGCCTATACTTCGGTGAACGTGCCGATAGAACTGCAAATGCTGTATTTACAAGAACTCAAGCCAAACCTGAAAAATATTGCGGTGATGTACGAAAAGAGCAATTCGAGCGCGATTGAAACCCAGGTCGAGCCGCTCCGCAAGGCAGCCCAGGCCCGCAATATTAATGTGCTGGACGTTATCGTGGTAAACGACAAGGAAGCCCGCGCCGAACTCGCTGCTAAAGTGCCAGAGGCACTCAAGAAAATGGCTAAAAACGACCCAGACCAGACCAATAGCATTTTTTGGGTGACGGGCAGCACTTCGGTTATCAACGAAATCGCGATAATCAACCAAAATGCTGCTAAAATCCCGGTTATGAGCGTTTTCCCGGAACTGGTGCAAGAGGGCGACAATAGCGCGGTGCTTTCCATCGGCGTGAGCTTCGAGACCAATACTCATCTGGCGGCGGTCTACGGTCTCTATATTTTGCAGGGCCGCAACAAGGCGGGCGACCTCAAGGTCGGCACGATTACCCCGCCCGATATTGCGATTAATTTCCGCAAGGCCAACCAGGTCGGCCTGAAAATTCCGTTCGCCCTGTTCGAGAGCGCCAGCTATGTCTATGACTACGATGGCAAAGCCGTTCGCAAAGCTGGACAGAGCGTTAATAAGTAGTTTTGAGTTTTGAATTGGTAGGGGTTTGATTTATCAAACTCAGTTAGATGCACTTGGAACTTTAACAATTAAATTAGTAGATCAAGGTAAGTGATGCTCGGCACTTAAGGCCGAGCTACGTAGCGTAAGCCCACTGAAGGGGCTAAATCTGGTAACAGATATGGGTCAATAGTGGATAAGCAGTTTCTGTAGGGGGTTAGGTTTCCTCGCCGTTCAGAGATTGTGCCAGGTTAAAAGGGCGAATGCAATTAGCCCTACAATGCTATAATGAGACCTGAGCTTGTTTAATCTGGTATTAGCAAGAAGGATAAGAAAACCTGGCCCTACAATTTATTGGAACTTGCCAGAATATTTTAATGAGCTTGTTTCAGTCCCTTTAGTGGACTTAAGCATTGTAGCTCGGCCTTGAGTGCCGAGCGTCATTAACCTCGATCTACCAATTTAATTGCACATTTCCCACTTTTACATCTTTATCATTTAAAGAAGGGCAACATGTCGCAACATACACTTTGCCGCCCACCCCGGCAATTGACGATTGAAGAACTGGTTTCGGTAGCCCAGCATAAAGGGCAGGCGCTGGCGGAGTTGCCGATGCTGGTGATTGTCGGGCTGACCGGGGTGGGGAAGACGACCACGCTAGAAGCGTTGCAGCAACTAGGCCGCCAGTTTAGCTTGCTGCCTGACCGCCGCGAGATGACCGAGCGCTTTATTATTGCCTATATGCAAGCCGCCGAAGGTCAGCCGATACGGAAAATCAGCCGCTTCGAGCGCTATCCCTATATTCAGCGCTTTCGGGAGCAATTCCCCGGCGGCATGGCCCATGTACTGACGACGCTGGCGCTTGAAAATACGACTGAACTTGAGTTTCCGCTTTTCTTCAACGGCTTGCGGGGCGAGAACGAAATTCGGCACGCGGTAGAGACTTTGCCGCAGGCCCGGTTTGTCGCTTTGACCGCGCCGGACGTAGTACGGGTGCAGCGTCTGTTGAAGCGCAACGACCCGCATGACCGAATTCTTGAAGCGGCCCATTCGGTTGTTTCGGGCGGGTTGTCCAGTTTTGCGGCGTTGGGAGTGGCGGACGCAGAAAGTATGTTTACTCCGGCGCAGGAGCAGGATTTATTAGAACTGGCCCGCAATGGCACGGTCAATCAGACCGAATTGCGCGATAAATTACGGATTATGGTCGAGGAATACCATACTTACAATCAGAGCGCGACCCTGGCGGCGTTGCAAACGCTCGCTCCTCAGCGCACCCTCGTCATTGATACAACCCAATCTAGCCCTGAGCAGGCGGCTCAGGCCATCAGCACTCAATTCAGCTATCTTTTTGAAACAGAGGGGAGATTACAGATAGGATGAAAGATGTAGTCAGGCACAGCGCCCAGGCGGGCCAACTGGTTATCTGGGAAGAAGTCGCCCGCGACGGCGCACAGGGGAAAACTTTGATGACTGGCCCACAGCGCGTTGCTTTGGCCCGCGCCCAGGGCAATATGTTTGGCGAACACGGCCCGAACCACCTGATTTTCGCCGCCGGATTCCCTTCGATTTGCCGCGAAGAATTTGAGGCGGTGCGCGAATTAGTCGCCAGTGTAGATAATTGCTACCTGGCCTCGCACGGGCGGGCAACCAGGGCCGACGTAAATCTTGGCATCGAGTCTATGAAAGGCGCACGTTATGGACGCATTACTTTTTTTATTCCCGTTTCGGAGCGCATGAGCTGGACGCTATTGCACCAACCGCCCGAAGCAACTTTAACACAGGCGGTAGATTTGGCCCGCTACGCCCTTGACCGAGGCGGGATGCCGGTGGACGTGGCCTTCGCCGATGCCTCGCGGGGCAGTGTCGAGTTTGTAGCCCACGCTGCCGAAACGCTGACCGAAGAAGGCGTTTCGATTATAAAGCTGTGTGACACGGTGGGCGAGTGGTATCCGCACCAGACCGCCCAATTTTTCCCGGCGTTGATGGAGCGTATCTCGCCCAAAGTAACGCTGGGCGCGCATTTGCACAACGATTTGGGCTTTGCCTTCGCCAACAATTTAGAGGCGCTCAAGGCCGGGTTGCGGGTAGTGGCGACTTCCTGGCTGGGGCTGGGCGAACGCAACGGCTTGCCGCCCACCGAGCAAATGCTTTTTGCGCTGGGCCACGAGCCGGAACATCTGGCGACCCGACTGGGCTACGAAAATAACTTCTGGCTAACGCCGCCCGACCTCAAGCAAATCGTACCGTTGGCTCGGCAGGTCAGCCAGATTACGGGCGTGCCTTTGAAAATTACCGACCCGATTGTCGGCACGAGCCTGAACACGATTTCGACTGGCACGCCTTTTATCGCCCCGCAGCTTTTCCAGCCGTTCGACCCCGAAGCGGTGCTGGGCGTTCCCCGACAGGTCGTGCTAACCCAGTTAGCCAGCCATCGGGTAATTACGGCGGCGGCAGAACAATTGGGCTACGAACTGAACGACGAGCAAATTAACATCGCAATGGGCTGGGTCAAATCGCAGGCGTACAAGCAGGAAAGCGCGATTATCTCACCCGAAAAATTCGCTATCTTCCTCGAAGGTTTGCTGGCCCTGAGCCACCAGACCGAAAAGAAAGCAAGCGCCGCGCTGTGCTAATTGGTGGCCGAGAAAGCCCGCCCTGGACAACCCTACGGGCCGAATTCCGGGCTACATTGCTAAAGTGGATTAAAATCCACTGGATACAAAGCCGGAGTGCCGAAATCAGACGAGGTAGGGGCGAATAGCATACGCCCTTGAAAACATAGCACAGTGTTCAAGGGCGTATGCTATTCGCCCCTACCGAAATCAACTCTTATAGTAGGCACTCGTTACAAAGCCAGCGCCATGCGGTAATCAGTGGTTTTCAAACCACTTGAGCTACGTAGCCCGGAATTCGGCCCGTAGGGTTGTCCAGGGCGAGTCACACCAAAGTACGAATTTCAATTTTAGCTTGATGTCTAGGATAAAGAAATGAGGCCACTGCCACCAAAAGTACAAAATTTGTGCAAAAGGTTTTTAGAGGATGTAAGGCAAAATCCTGAACATCATCTTAGTGCAGCCAACCGCTTTACTCTTTATTGTTCTTTTGGCAAATTCAGATTCCTAGAATTTCTTCCCAGTTTCACAGCTAGTAGTACTCTAGCTATTACTACAGCCAACCATCTTAGCCGTTTTACAGTAGCCGATTTTACAATATGTTGGTTAGCAGGTTTAACGGCTAAAAAAGTTTTGCCAATCTGGAATCGTATATGGCAACAGGTTGATTTTGAGCCAGATACCGTTACTTCTCCAGAAGAAATATTATCTGTAGCCGAGGCAATTTTAACAAATGAGATAGATATAGAATATATTCGTAATATTGAACATGATAAATATAATTTGGGCGCTAATGTCACATGGGAAACATCCTACGACGTAGCCTGTGTGTACAGTTCTACATATTCAACTTTGCAACTAATCTTGTATGGTTTTGACGGACAAATGGATATAAGAGGTTTATACAGAACTACTGAAGAGGATATAGTCGTCCGTAATAATGATTTTGTTTCGTTAGCTTTACAGGCTTATACATCATCAGACAAAAACAAGCCGGGGGATTGGATATTAGAAGCACCGCCCCAACTAATTGAATTTGATGTACAAAAACGGCAGGAATTTTGGGATTGGTGGCTAACTGAAGTTATTCCCCAAGCATGGGAATTGGCGCAAGAGTTTACTGCAATATTATAAATCGGAAACAGGATTGGTATGTCATGTCGGTGAACGTGAAAGACAAAACCAGGCGGATAAAGCTGGGATTATGGGCCAAGTTGCTGCTGACGACTTTATTAGCCAGCCTCATCCCCATATTTTTACTGGGCTACAACGCCCTCAAAAGCTCGGAGGTGGCGCTAGACCAGGCGACTTCGGCGGCAACCGATGCTCTGGACGATAAAGCGCTGGAAGCCTTGCAGGTACAGGCATCCCAGACCGCCCAGGCAATTACCAAATTGCTGGAAAATAGCGTGCAGGATGTGCTGGGCGCAACGCTTGTTCCCCGCGCCCCCGAAGCATACCGGGCTTTTTCCGAGATGCACAATGGAGAACTGCGCTATCCTGCCGGAAGTAAAGCCAACCCGCAAGAGGTACGCCAGACTGTACCGCTTTACCGCGAAATAACTTTTATTGATGAAACGGGGCAAGAGAAAGTGCGGATTGAGGACAACAAAATAATCCCGCCGGCGGCACTCCGCAACATCAGCGACCCCGCCAACACCAGCTACAAAACCGAAGATTATTTTGCCCAGACCCGCACGCTGGCACGCGGTCAGGTTTATATTTCGCATTTTACCGCCTGGCATACCTCTATCAAGCTGCAACCAGCCCTGATTACCAGCGTGGCCGACAATCCGCAGAGCGTGCTGGGAGCAGAATACGGCAAGTTTTTGGGCGTTATTCGCTTTGCCACCCCGGTTTTCAACGAGCAGAACCAATTTGACGGCATGTTAATGCTATCGCTGGACGTGCGGCACTTGATGGAGTATATTATCCATATTCAGCCCGTTTCTGAGAAAAAATGGACTATCTGGCCCGATTACGTAAGCGGGAATTACGCCTATATCTGGGACGACGAAGGCTACCTGATTGCTCACCCGTTGCTCTATCGCTTGCGGGGCTTTGATGAGAACGGCAAGCTGTTGCCTTCATTCAATCGAAACATGACCGACGAGGAAAAAGCCCGCAATTCGTTCAGGATGCAAGAGGGCAATCCGGCGGCGCAGGAAATGTACAATGCAACCCGACGCGGCGAGGAAGGGCTGGCTTTCAATAATAATCAGGCCGGGACACGCAACGCCAACGTTTACGCGCCGATTAAATTTAGCCAGGGGGATTTTGCCAAAACGGGCATTTTTGGGGGCATCGTTATTGGGGCAAACACCAAAGAGTTTCACAAAGCGGCGGATACGATTCGGGGCGATTTACTAAAAGACCGCGCTACTTTGCAAGACCGCACGCTTTGGATTATGGGGTTGGCGCTGGTGCTGCTGCTGGGGACAGTCTCGTTCGTTTCACTCAGCATTACCCGCCCGATTCATCGTTTGACGACGGCAACCCGCCTGATGGAGCGGGGCGAAATGCACGACGGTATTCTAAACAAGGTGCTGAACCGTCGAATCTTTGACGAAGTGACCCGTCTGGCGCTGGTCTTCCGGCAAATGGTGAACACGGTGCAGCAGCGCGAACGTGAGCTAAAAGATTCGCACGAGCAATTAGCCGAATATAGTGCTACCCTGGAACACAAAGTTGAGCAGCGCACCGTCCAACTGGCTCAGGCCAACCAGGAAATCACCGGGCTGAATGACCGTCTCAAGGCCGAAAATTTGCGGATGAGCAACGAGCTGGAAGTTACCCGCAAGCTTCAGCAGATGATGTTGCCCAAAGAACATGAGCTAGAGCGCATTAGCGGGCTGGAAGTAGTTGGCTATATGTCTCCGGCGGACGAAGTAGGCGGCGATTACTACGATGTGTTGCATACCGAGAACGGGCTTGGCATAAAAATCGGTATCGGCGACGTGACCGGGCATGGGTTGGAAAGCGGCGTGTTAATGATTATGGTGCAGACGGCGGTACGGACGCTGCTGGCAAACAACGAGACCGACCCGGTGCGCTTCTTTGCCGCCCTCAATCGCACCATTTACGAAAATGTGCAGCGCATGAACTCGGACAAAAACCTGACGCTTTCACTGATTGATTACGAAGGCGGCAAGCTACGACTGAGCGGGCAGCACGAAGAAATGATAATCGTGCGGGCCAATGGCGAAATCGAGCGAAAAGATACTATGAACCTGGGCTTCCCTATTGGGCTGGAAGAAGATATTGCTCAGTTCGTTGGCGAGACGCTGGTGCAGCTGGAAGCGGGCGACGTGGTAATACTCTATACCGATGGTATTCCCGAAGCCGAAAATATGGACAAGCAGCAATATGGCTTGCCCCGGCTGGTCGAGGTGGCTCAGTGCAATCGTCATCTTACGGCGCTGGCAATCAAGCAAGCCATCATTGACGATTTGATGCAGCACATCGGCAGCCAGAAGGTTTTCGACGACATTACTTTGGTGGTACTCAAGCAAAAGCAGGAGGTTCACTACGGATGAACCAGCTATTCGGTGACTATCGCGAAGACCTGATAAACTCGAAGCAAGACCATTTAACTATCGTCTTTTCGCCCACCACTTTTACGTTACAAGAGCGCTGGCGCAACAATAGCCTATCCGCCGATTTTCTGGCTGATTATTTTGCCAATTTTTTCCCCGGCGAAAACAGTGCCTCAACCGAAACTTCGACCAGAGGCGAAATCAAAGGGGCAATCAGCTATATCGCCAACGAATTGTTGGAGAACGCGGTCAAATTTAACTATGACCCGCACGTCAACATCAGCCTGACATTGCAACTTGACCGCACCGAACTGATTTTTCTGGTGACAAACAGCCTTGACTCAAAGACAGTCGAGCCGTTTCACCAGCTTATCCGGCAAATCATCACCAGCGACCCCGGTGAACTTTATATTCAAAAGCTGGAAGCCAACGCCGCTAACGAAGACAACACCGAGTCCGGCCTGGGCTTCCTGACTATGCTAAACGACTACGGGGTGAAGCTGGGCTGGAAATTCCATTGCACCGCCGACAAGCCCCAGGTTATGCTTGTCAGCACGATGGTATATGTGCGAGTGCAGGAAATTATGGGGTAAAATTTTGAATTTTGAATTTCGGCCCGTAGGGTTGCCCTGTGGGTGAATTTTGAGTTAGGGACGGAACACAGATGGACACGGATTTTTTAAACTTTAGAAAATTCTCCGTGCCTCCGTGCCTCCGTGTCTCCGTGGTGAAAATTTTTGAACTTTGAACTTTTAGGGAGATTCGAGATGGAAATGGAAATAAAGACCAAAGATTATAGTATGTGGTATGGCGCGGGCGCAGCAACGGTGCATTGCAAAGGCTCGTTCCGGTTGAGTGGCGTAGAGGAATACGCTCCGATTGTAAAAATGCTCAACGATGCCGCCGCCACCCAGCCCGCCACCCTGACGCTTGATTTGAGCGAACTGGAATTTCTCAATAGTTCCGGTATTAACGTACTATCCAAGTTTGTCATTTCGATGCGCCAAAAACCCAACGTCCAGCTAATTATTCTGGGTTCCAAACAAATCCCCTGGCAGGGCAAATCTCTACAAAACCTCCAACGCCTGATGCCCAGCCTCAAACTTGAACTAGAATAATTCCTCACTAATACCCGAAAGTAAATTTTCTAATACACTAAAGGGTGTCCTAACTTGCGTTTTTAAGGGTTTGAAATTTCAAGGACAACCAACTAGCGAGGGTGTCCTTATGCGTGCCGGTAGTTTGGTCTAAACACTGGCTTATCGCCTGCTTAAACCCCTCAAAGTGTTCGTAATACACCGAGCTTAAACCCTATACGAAGTGGGCAGCATCCACGAAGAAGACTTCCCTCAGTCCAGCTGTGGCTTCGGTTAAGCCCGGTTCGAGTTGGTGGGTTTTGAACTCGGTTTGCTCCTCCTCGTCAAACTTAGCTGACACCGCCGGGCTTTTGAGCCGTTTTATCCCCAGTTTTTTGAGGAAAACTCCAACTTGTTTGGGCGAACGTTTAAGCCCGGTCAACTCTTCAATTTTGTGGATGGCTTGTTTGAGGCTAACGGCGGGATGCTGCCGGAAATAAGTTTCAAGCGTGTCGGTGTGTTGCTCCAACTCACTGTGGTCGCCACCAACCTGCCAGCTTTGCAAAGCTGGTATTCTGCCCGCTAGATACTGCTTGAAATAATTACGTAAGGTATTTGGACAAATACCCGCCAATTCGCAAAGCGGCTGGTTAGACAAACCTTTGGCTTTGAGGTACGACACTTCCATTTTTTGGTGGACGCGGGGATGGGGATGGGGATGATAATAGCGCCAGTATTCCAATTCGGCGATTATTTCGGCGCTAAAAGTTAAGCGGAGCATACAGTCTCCTTTAGCTTTTTCAATAGGGTTTTAGGTTGTCCCGCTTATTTTACAAATTTACTCACTTCTCACCCCTCCCAGTATAGCTTTTGGAAAATTCCGCCGGAATTTTCCAAAAGCTATTTCAGCAATTCACAATTCACAGGGTTACTCATCTTCTTTATATCAGCTTTCTTCTGTTTCGGTGCTTTTCGGTGCTTTTCACTGATTACAGTTTAGCATGCTTTCCAACTTCTGACAAGCTCCATTGTCATAACTTGGAAAAACGCTAACTATAACAACCAAACCCAAAATTTACCCTTTCTTGAGATAGTATACCCTAAGTTTAAGCGTTCTGAATTACACTTTAAATCTGGATAAGATTAAATTTTATGCTTCCTGAGCAATTTATATTAGGGATTATATTTTAAGTAAAAAAGAATATTAAAAAAGGAGGCGGGTGCCTCTTAATATTGTAAAGGTTTTGATACTTAAGCAAAACTTATCCTGGACTGAGAGGAGGTACTTTGACATTGGTCTGCTAATTTCTCGTCTAACCAGTTACCTTCGGCTAATTGAAAATCAGCCTCACTACTGGGAAGGTGTTGCTTAGTAGCGCCTAATTCTATCCATTGTTCAAATTTCTTTACTGGCATAAGCCTGGCAAATAAATAACCCTGGCTTTCGGTACATTCCAGTTCTTTTAGCACCTGTAAGACTGCTTCGGTTTCGACACCCTCGCCAATAAGTGATAAGTTCTAGTGAACGCGCCAACGCAATAATTTAACGTTTCTATGACGCTTCAGCTTTATTCTTGAATTGTTTATTAAAGTTTTGGACGCTAATTGGTGTGGTAAGTTGAAGCTTTCGGCAGAAGCCTTTAAGGTGCTATCATTCTGAAAACTAGCGTGCTACATTTAAGCGGTTAAGTTTTTAGGTTGAGAAGAATAAAAACAAAGCAGGGTCAGGAACGTCGTTCCTGACCCTGCTTTGTTTTAGCTAAATAAGTAAGCCCATCGGACTCTGCAAGATACGCTTTAGCTCTTGCAAGAACTGGGCAGCTACCGCACCGTCGGCAATGCGGTGGTCTACCGAGATAGTTACTTTCATTATCTGGGCAACTGAAACTTCGCTGTAGCTATCGGCATCGCCCGTAACTATCGGCGTAGGTTTGACCGCCCCGACCGCCAAAATAGCGGCGTTGGGCGTATTAATCACCGCTACAAAATCGGTTACATCGAACATGCCCAAATTGGAAACGCTGAAAGTGCCGCCCTCAAATTCTTCGGGTCGCAGTTTTCCGGCACGGGCTTTTTCAATCAACGAGCGTGCTTCCGCCGCTACCTGCCCGATGGATTTCTGGTCTACATCGAACACTACTGGGGTAAGCAGCCCATCTTCCAGCGCAACCGCAATCGAGACATTGATGCGCTGATTGAAGCGGGCCGTCGCGCCCATGAAAGAAGCGTTCAGGGCTGGGAATTTCTTGAGAGCCTTTGCCGCCGCTTTCACCACCATATCGTTGACCGAAACTTTTGCCCCGCCATCTTTCTCAATAGTGGCGTTGATAGTCTGGCGCAACTTCATAGCCTCACCCATATCAATTTCGTTGCTGATGTAGATATGAGGGATTTGCTGCTTGGCCTCGGTCAGGCGACGAGCAATAGTCTGGCGCATCCGGCTGACCGGGCGCTCCTCGTAAGGCCCGGAGGCCCATGTACCTGTCGCTGCCGGAGTAGCTTGTGGCGCGGCGGCGGTGGGGTGGGCTGCTACCGCTTCGGCTACATCCGGCATGGCTTGCGGCGCGGGTTCGGTTGTGGCTGCTCCTGTAAAGCCAACCACATCGTTTTTGATGACGCGCCCGCCTGGGCCAGTGCCAGGTACCTGGGCAATGTCCACGCCCATTTCACCCGCCACTTTACGCGCCAGGGGCGAACTTTTGACCCGTTCGCCTTCATGCCGGGGGGTGGCGGTAGTTGCGCCATTCGATTGACCCTGGGCGGTCTGTCGGACGGGTGCAGTCGTAAAGCTTGCAGCAGTGTGCGGGATAGTAGTCGGCAGGGCTTCCGCTCCTTCACCCTCGCCGGGCGCAGCCTGGAGACCGTGTGCAGGCTGTGGGTTAGCTGGAACATGCTCGGCAGGTTTCGCTCCGACCATTTCACTTTCGACGGCTGCCCCGCCTGGCCCGCCCGCCGCCGATACTGGCGCACCCAAATTTATCAGATTAGTCGCCACACGTGGCAATGCTGTTCGAGCCGCCGGGCTGCCGCTACTCAGTGTTGCCGGGGCAGGTGCCGCCGCCACCTGGGATTGCGCCGGAGCGGGCGCAGTTGCTGTCGGTGTCGCTTCAGCTTTCGGGGCTGTTGGGGCAGCAGTAGCCACCGCCGAACCCGCGCCAGGGTCAACCCCTAGTGCCGTCCAATCTACTTCTTCGCCAGGGTCAGCAATAACCGCGATTACTTCATTAACCGGCACAACCTGACCAGGCTGGACAATAATTTTCTTTAGCACGCCACCCGCGAAGGCTTCCAGCTCAATCGTCGCCTTATCGGTCTCGATTTCGGCAATCGTTTCGCCCTTCTTGACCGCATCGCCCTCTTTTTTGAGCCAGGTCTGAATCGAGCCTTCGGTCATATCGTAACCCATTTGCGGCATGGTTACTTTTGTCGCCATTCCTCTCTCCATTCCCTTCTTGGGAAATTTTGAATTTTGAATTTTGAGTTAAGTAACTCAAAATTCAAAATTCAAAATTCAAAATTTTTTCTATCGGCCTAAAACTTCGTGAACCGCTTTGATGATTTTGTTTTCATCGGGTACAACTAATTGTTCCAGCACCTTGCTGTAGGGCATCGGTACTTCTTCGGCAGCTACCCGACCTATTGGCGCGTCCAGGTAATCGAAGGCGTGTTCATAAATCTGGGCTGCCAGTTCGCCGCCCATGCCGCCAGTACGCCAGTCTTCCGAAAGAACAACCGCATGGTTGGTCTTCATAACCGACTCAATCGCCGGTTGCATATCGAGCGGACGTAAGGCGCGCATATCTACCACTTCGGCTTCGATACCTTGCTGCGCCAGCTTTGCCGCCACCCGCAAGGCCAAAATTGCCATGCGGCTGTAGCTCACCAGCGTCACGTCGCGACCCTCGCGCAACACCTGCGCTCCAACTAGCGGCAGCAAGTGGTCGCCTTCTGGTACTTCGCCTTTGATACCGTAGAGCAAGCTATGCTCGATAAAAATTACCGGGTCGCTGCCCCGAATAGCGCTCTTGAGCATCCCTTTCGCATCCGAAGGCGTGGCTGGCGTAACCACTTTCAGCCCCGGAATATGGGCAAACCATGATTCAAAGCTTTGCGAGTGGGTTGCACCTAATTGTCCCCAGCCCGATACCGTTCGCACTACCATCGGCACGGTAATTTCACCGCCGAACATATAGTGCAACTTGGCGGCGTGGTTCACAATCTGGTCGAGCGCCAGCACCGCAAAGTTAATCGTCATCAGTTCAGCCACCGGGCGCAACCCATCCATCGCCGCCCCAATCGCCGTACCCACAATACCCATTTCGGCAATCGGCGCATCAATCACACGCTGCGCCCCAAACTCGCTCAAAAAGCCTTTGGTCACAGCGTAAGAGCCGCCATACGCCCCAATATCCTCGCCAATCAGGTAAACCTTCTCGTCCCGGTGCATCTCTTCGCGTAGCGCCTGGGCCAGCGCCTCGCGGTAAGTAATCTCAGGCATCTAAACCCTTCCTTGATTAAGTGATGAGTAATGAGTGATGAGTGATGAGCAATAAAGATTAAGTTACTCATTACTCATTACTCATTACTCATTACTTGTCACTCTAATAATTCTCATTCACGTAAATATTGTCGTATAACTCTTCCGGTTTGGGGAAGGGGCTTTCTTCGGCAAATTTGGACGCAGCGATTATTTGAGCGTCAACTTGCTCATCTACCTGCTTCGTATCTTCTTCGCTAAAGATACCTTGAGCGTACATCTTGCTGGTAAGCAGCAAAATTGGGTCGCGCTTGGTACGCCACTCCTCGATTTCAGTTTTTTCGCGGTACAACTGCGGGTCAGCCATCGAATGTCCCCGGAAGCGATAGGTCATAGCTTCGAGCAGAGAAGGCCCGCCACCACTGCGGGCGCGTTCGGCGGCAGTCTTAACGTGGTCGCGCACGGTCAAGATGTCCATGCCGTCGAACTTGTCGCCGGGCATACCATAGCCCCGCGCCTTCTGGTGAATTTCGGTCAGCGACGAGTGCGTACTCAGCGCCGTACCCATGCCGAACAAATTGTTTTCGACTAAATAAATAATCGGTAGCTTCCAGAGAGCCGCGATATTCAGCGATTCGTGGAACATACCGATATTGGTCGAGCCGTCGCCCATGACGCAAACCACTACTTCATTCTTCTTTTGATACTTAATCGAGTGGGCAATGCCGGTTGCCAGAGGTATATGCCCGCCCACAATAGCGTAGCCACCCCAGAAATGGCGCTTCACATCGGCTAAGTGCATCGAGCCGCCGCGCCCTTTGGAAACCCCGCCCGACTTGCCGTAAAGCTCGGCCAGCACCGGGCCAGGCTCACTGCCCTTTGCAATGGCGTAGCCATGATCGCGGTAATGTGTCACCAGATGGTCTTGCGGCTCAGTTCCGGCAACAACGCCGACTGCAACCGCTTCTTCACCGATGTACAGGTGCAAAAAGCCGCCAATCTTGCCCTGGGTGTAAGATTCGGCGGTCTTTTCTTCCAATCGGCGGATGAGCATCATCTGACGATAATATTCAAGATGGCGCTCCTTATCAAGGTCGTGCTGACGAGCGGCCAGGTCTTCGGCGGCGGCTTTACCGTTAGTCCCGGCCTCCCCCGTTGGTTTGGTCATCTCAGTGGTCATTTTTCTTGCTCTCTCTGTCTTTTCCAAAAATATTAAATTGACAAAATTGGCCTATCCATTCTCAGCGTTTTGGTTATAGGCAGTATCACCTGTTCGACACGCTATTATAACAAAACCTTTACCCATAATACCACTTGCCTACCCGCCTCATTGGGCTTGCTTATCTTTTCTTCAACAATTATTAAAAATTTGTATAGGCCAGGATAATTTGGATAAGCCGTAGTTATTTTTGGATAAGGCTATCCTCGCTCATATCAGGTGGTGCAGGCAATTGCAGCAGTTGCAACAGGGTTGGGCTGATATTCGCCAGAATGCCTTGTTTGAGCGTGGCGTGGCGGTAGGGCGAGTCGTCTGGCACAACCAGCACGCACTGCACCGGGGTAGTGGTATGCTCGGTGAAAGGGCCACCCGTTTCAAAGTCTATCATTTTCTCGGCGTTGCCATGGTCGGCGGTGATAATAAGCGCGCCCTGCTTTGCCAATACCGCCGCTGCTATCCGCCCCACCCCGCTATCCACCGTTGCCGCCGCTTGGAGGGCCGCTTCAACAATGCCGGTATGCCCGACCATATCGAAGTTGGCATAATTGACAATGATAAAATCATATTGGTCGGCGGCAATACGTTCAAGCAGCGCTTCAGTTACTTCAAGTGCGCTCATTTCGGGCTTGAGGTCGTAGGTAGCCACTTTGGGTGAAGAAATTAGCACCCGGTCTTCGCCGGGGAAGGGCGCTTCCCGTCCGCCGTTGAAAAAGAAAGTGACGTGGGCGTACTTCTCAGTCTCGGCAATATGCAACTGCTTTAGGCCCGCGTCGCTAACTACTTTCGCCAGAGGCGCGGCTACATCTTTTGAATCAAAAGCGATTTGGGTCGGTAAGCCAGTCTGATATTCGGTCATAGTGGCGAAATAAAGCTTCTCAAGCTGACGTTCGCGGGCGAACCCGGCCATCTTGCCGTCGGGCAAAGCGAGCGCGCCAAACTTATCGTCGGGCAACACAAAAGCTTTGGTCAGTTCGCGGGCGCGGTCGGCCCGGAAATTAGCGTAAATTACCGCATCACCATCCTCTACCGTCGTAAGGGGCTGACCGTCCGGCCCGGTAATAGCGGTAGGCACGACAAACTCGTCGGTAACATTGGCAGCATAACTGGCAGTAAGGGCGGCTTCGGCAGAAGATGCGGTTGGCCCTTCGCCACGAACAAGCGCTCGGTAAGCTTTTTCGACCCGCTCCCAGCGATTATCCCTGTCCATAGCGTAATAGCGCCCCGAAACTGTCGCGACCCGCCCGCCCCACTCTTTTAGTTGCTGTTCAAGCGCTTGCATAAAACCCAGGCCACTGGTCGGGGCAGTATCGCGCCCATCCATAAAGGCATGGACAAACAAATGGTCTGAGGCTACTCCGGCCTGGTGCGCCAGCTTTAGCAGGGCATACATATGCTCGGAATAGGCATGAACGCCGCCCGGCCCGGTCAGGCCCATCAAATGCAGCTTGCCGCCGGTTTGTTTTATATGGTTAACCGCTCCGACCAGGGCCGGGTTCTCGAAAAATGAGCCTTCCCGAATCGCCCGGTTAATCCGCACGAATTGCTGGTAGACAATAAAGCCCGCCCCCAAATTCATGTGGCCCACTTCGCTATTCCCCATCTGGCCTTCCGGCAATCCCACCGCCTCGCCACTGGTCTCTAAAAAAGTGTGCGGATATTCTTTGAGCAACTGCTCCAAATTGGGCGTATGTCCCTGAATGGCGTTGCCGGTGGGTTCGCTGCTGTATCCCCAACCATCCAGTACAATCAGCACGATTGGTTTGGGCCTATCTGCCATTTAGCTTACTCCTCTCGCTTAAACCCAGGTTTTAACCTGGAAAAGTCTTAATATTAAGAAATTTTGCGAAATTTTTAATGCTAAAGAAAAAAGTCTGTTTCACAGCCGAATTTTACCCTATTTTCTTCGGATAAGAAAGCAGCAATTTTATTTTGCTAATTGGTCGCAATCTATTTTCCCGATTGACTGGACTAAGCCCGGCTGGATTGTTATACTTTAGACGAGAAAAGGGGTTTAAAAAAGGAGTTTATCTTGAGTTATAATTCTTATTCACAACCGCCCGCCGTGCCACCCGATTATGACGGAACGGCTGCGCCCGAAGTAGAAATAGTAAAGCGCCAACCAGGGCCAACGGCGGCAACCGTTTGCTTTTTAATTGTGCTGATACTGTTCAATGCCTTTGGGCTGGTCGGGGGGCGGCTGTTTAATCTAAGCTCTATCTGGATTACCTTTATCGGCGAAATTGGGATAGTAGCCGCCGTGCCATTGCTTTTTGCTCTTATTCGCCGCTACGAATTTAAGCATGTCTTCAGTCTGCAACGAATAAACATCGGAACGCTGGCGCTGTGCGTGCTGGTAGGACTGGCAGCCCAATTCGCGGTACGGCTACCATCGCTATTAAGTAACTGGCTTTTGCAAATTTTCGGGCCGCTCTATGTGCCGCAGCAACTTGATGATGGTACGCCGTCAGGTAAAGTGCTTTTTATCATAGCGGCACTGGTGCTGGCTCCGCTTTGCGAGGAGACGCTAAATCGGGGCTTTGTAATGAGCGGCTACCGCAGGCTGGGATTGTGGCGCTGCGTTATAATTGTGGGCCTCTTTTTCGGTTTCTTTCATCAATATCCCTATCGTTTTTTGGATACTGTCTCCGCCGGAATAATCCTGACTTATCTGGCGCTAACCACTGGCTCGATTTTCGCAAGTATGGCGGGACATTTCGGGTTTAATTTGTTTCCGGCTATCGTCAGCCTGTTCCGCGACCAGATTAATAATTACCTGCGCCAGACCTCTAATTCGCAAATAGCCGACCCCGATATTTTAATCGTCACGGGCGAACAGGTAGTCGCCAGCATTATTTTTTCGCTGGTAGGGTCGGCGCTGGTCTTTTTGCTGCTGCGCTCGGTCACGCGGCGCACGGCCCGGGTACGGCCTGGCGTAGTGCTGAATTATAGCGGGCTGGCGACGGAAATAGTCGAAGGAGTAACCAGCTACGAGAACGGGCCGTACTGGGGGCCGGACAACCAGCCCTACCGCTATACCCCGGCAGGCTATCGGCCCGAAGCCGCGCCCCTCCCGCACCGTCCGCGCCCGGCGAATTATTCGCCGCCACTAAAAAAGCGGATAGTAACGGCGGGATGGGTAATCACCTGGCTACTGGTGCTGACGCTGTTTGCTTTTACTTCTTATACCGAGCTTTTGTTACGGGGCGAAGGGCAACGCTATTGCCAGCAAAAACCAAAAGCGTGCCAGACCGCAATAATTGAGACCCCACCCCAAAATTACCTCGTGCGTATTTTCACGTCGGGATTTTAGCTGCAAAAAAACCAAAAATCCAACTTTTGTAGGAGGGGGCTATGCCCTCGATTTTGCCTTTACCAGAGGGCAAAATCGAGGGCATAGCCCCCTCCTACAGTTGAATTGCCCTTTTTGAAAAAAGAACAACCAGTAGCGTATGAAACTGTAAGGAAATGGAAAAGGGGTGGCAAAGCCGCCGGGGTCTAGCAAAGAATACTCCTAAATGATAAAGTTAGAGTGCCTAAACCCCACTTTAACCAAAAGGAGTATTCACCATGAGTATAACAGTTT
>JBBQXW010000022.1:0-40607 GCA_038209275.1 Chloroflexia bacterium
TTCGCCTTCGGTTTCGGAGATAGCTTTAACTTTGAGGGAATAAAAATGGCAGACCGAAGTTTTGCACACAATGTCGGGGGTGTTGCAAGTCGTACAGAAAACCCGAATCTTTTTGTACAGCGCTTTTTGTTTGGCAAATTCGGGGTCTTCTCGGTCGCCCTCACGTATGGTATCGCGCAAATGCTCAAAGCGGTCAGTGGAGAGTCCCATTTATAGTGGCCTCACTTTCTGTTATCTAATTATCTAATTTGAAACAAACTAACTACACCCCCGTGTCACGCCCCTTTACGGGGTGTGAGGCACGAAGCATCTCTGGTTGCTGAAGTCAGGTGCTTCGGGTAGCGCCGAGACCCTTCCTGCGTCAGGGTGACAGTCGGGTCGGTGGACGTAATTACAGAAAACTACCTGACGTACTGGCGGATAAAATCCAGGTAGCCGCGCCGCCCTCCGACCTTAGTCCAGCGTTTGATGGATTGACGAATCCGTTTCAGGCAGGCGATAATTTCGTCTGGTGTTTTGGTTTCCAAACCCAGGTCAACCTCCTGGTCGTTTTCATCTTCTAGCACGTCCCGACCTAAGCGTAAGTCGCACATCGCTTTCACCTGCTGATATAGCTCTTGCTCTAAAGTGGAAGTGAGGTGAGAGGGTACTCCGGCAACCGCCCGGCCCGATTGTTCATCCTGATAATTCCGAACTAGCGCATCTATCACCCTATCAACATTAAAATCGGTCAGGTCGGGCTGTTTACTATAAACCTGAAGGATGCTCGATTCCAGATTCTGCAAAACATCCAAATATTTGTCTTCAAATTCAGTACTCATAGATTTTTCCTGCTTACTTTGCTCTTACCAAACTGGATTTTCTCCTCATTTCAATAAAGGTTGAGGACACCGACATTTTATAAACCGTTAGAAAATGATTTAGCATTGGTAGGGGCGGGGTTTCCCCGCCCAACTCTGTTGCTGGGCTAAATTGGGCGGGGAAACCCCGCCTCTACTAAAAACTGTTTCTTCATCAGGGCGACAGGCACGACGGCTATATAATTGCGAGAATTTTACCGCAGGAGTAAAATATGCGCAAGGTGAATTTCGGAAGGAAGAGGCAAGTGCTAATATATGGTGGCTCTTCAAAATAATTCATTTAAAATAAACCCCCTTAGATTATTGACAAATACCAAAATGTGGTCTATTATAATAGTTAAGCGCTTAACCATACGTTTTGCTCAAACCCAAGTACCAATCTTTTGTACAATTTGTGCGGATAGAACCCGCTTTTTTTAGAGTAGTATAGTTAAGCGCTTAACGAATCAGAGTCAATGGGGATTCCTTCGATGCCGAATATTTACGATGTGGCGCGGCGAGCCAAAGTCTCCACCGCGACTGTTTCTAAAGTATTATCGAATACACCCTACGTCAGCCAGGATACCCGCCAGCGCGTGCTGGATGCGGTACATGAACTTGGGTACAGTCCCAGTCTGGCGGCGCGTAGCTTGACTGGCAATCGCACCTTTGTGATTGGCCTGGCTATCCCCTATGACCCCGATTACCTTTTCAGTGACCCGTTTCTTTTGCAACTTATTTGCGGCGTGGAAGGCGTAGCAAACGAGCGCGATTACAATTTGCTGTTTTCGACGGCTCGCCAATCCGACCCGCGCAGTGCCTACACCCGTATTTTGCGTACTGGCTACGTAGACGGTGTAATTACTTATGAATCAATAATGAGCGAAGAACCGAGCCGCCAACTGGAAAAGACTGGCATCAAGCGCGTTACGATTGGCTATCCATTACAAGATGCTGAAAATAGCGGCCACTTCGCCAACGCGATTCATTCAGATGATTACAACGGGGCGCTTGAAGCCACCAACCACCTGATTTCACTAGGCCACCGACGCATCGGCGTAATTAATGGCCCGGCAAATTTTATGGTGGCAATGGACGAACGACTGCGTGGCTACCGTGAGGGGCTGGCTAAACATGGTCTAGAATTTGACCCGGCCCTATTAAATTATGGAGATTTTACCATGGAGAGTGGCTATCAGGCCGCCCGCCCACTCCTGCAACTCTCGCCGAGGCCCAGTGCCATTTTCAGCTTCAACGACCGCATGGCGCTTGGCGCAATCCGTTGCGCTAAAGAGCTTGGCCTCAATGTTCCTCGCGATTTGTCGGTGGTCGGTTTTGACGATATAGAGATGGCAGTCGCGGCAGAACCGCCTTTGACGACGATTCGCCAGAGCGCCATCGAACTCGGCCAAACTGCCGCCCACAAACTTTTTGGCTTAATTAACAACGAAAGTGAGCCATTTGACCAGATTGTGCTTCCAACTAAATTTATCGTTAGAAGCTCAACTGCACCCTGTCCGTTAACTGTGTTAACCAATAATGATTAGCGATTAGACCTCTTTAACGTAAAAGAGGAAACCCTTGAGGAGGAGAAAATTTTATGCAAATGTTGCGTAAAATGGGATTACTAGGCATCTTGACGCTGGTAGTCGGGTTAATCCTGACTGCTTGCGGCGACCCCACTGCCACTACCGCACCCGCGACCACCGCACCCGCCGCTACTAAGGCGGCGACCACGGCGGCAGCAGCAACCACCGCCGCCGGAGCCGCAACGACGGCAGCAGCCGCCAGTGGTGCTACTCAATTGAAGGGCGACCCAAACCTGAAGGGTGAAGTCACCATTTGGGGCTGGAACGTCGCTGCCAAGAGCCTTCAGGCCAACATCGAAGGCTTCAACAAGCTCTACCCGAACGTCAAAGTGACCGTACCTGATATTGGTCGCACCGACGTTTACGACAAACTGACCACTGGCCTTGCGGCGGGCGGCAGTGGCTTGCCGGACGTAGTGCAGGTTGAAAGTGACCGTATGGAAACCTATACCGCCAAGTTCCCGGAAGGTTTTGCCGATTTGACTGACCGCGCCAGCAAGTACGAGAAAGACTTCGACCCGTCGAAGTGGGCGCAGTCCAAGAACAAAGGCAAGATTCGCTCAATCCCGTGGGATTCAGGGCCAACTGGCATCTTCTACCGAGTTGATATGTTCGAGAAAGCGGGCGTAGATGCTCAGAAGATTGAGACCTGGGACGACTGGATTGAAGCTGGCAAGAAGGTACAGGCCGCTAACCCTGGCGTAAAGTTGATGGCGATTGACTACACCAACGACGATGCTCTGTACCGCCAGTTGCTGAACCTGCAAGGCTCGTTCTACTTCACCGAAGATGGCAAAATCAACTTTAATTCAGCCGCGTCTGTAAAAGCCATGACGGTAATCAAGAAGTTGAACGAAGCTGGTCTGTTGCTGAACGCACCGGGCTGGGACGGTCTGGTCGGTGGCATGAAGAACAGTCAGGTCGCCAGCCAACTCTTCGGTGTATGGTGGAGTGGTACGATTCAGGACAATTCGCCCGAAAGCAAAGGCAAGTGGGATGCTATCCTAATGCCCGCGATGGAAAAGGGTGGCAACCGCGCCGCTAACCTGGGCGGTTCGACCCTGGCAATTGTGAAGACGACCAAAAACCTGGACGCAGCCTGGGCTTATGTTGAATACGCTCTGGCTACCAAAGAAGGTCAGAACACCATGATGAAGAAATTTGGTATCTGGCCGAGCTATATCCCGGCTTACGAAGATCCGTTCTACACCGCGCCGCAGCCTTTCTTCAACAACAAACCAATCTGGCAGCTTTTCGCTAAGGAAATCCCGCAGATTAAACCGGCCTACTACACCAAAGATTACACCCAGGCTCTAACCGTCGCCAACGGCGCACAGGCCGATGTACTCAATGGGGTTGACCCGGCTAAAGCACTGGACAAGGCCGCTAACGACCTGAAAAACCAGACCGGACGCGAACTAGCGCCGAAATAAGCTGTAAGTTTTGAGTTTTGAGTTTTGAGTTTTGAGTTAAGTAATTCGGTCAACTGACGAAGCAGCATCCTACAAAATCACTTCTATTTTGTAGTTAATCTTGTAGGACATTGCTCCGCCAATGGAAAATCAGCTGACGGGGCAGCATCTTACAGACTAACCCGAATTTGTACGACATTGCTCCGCCAATGGATTTCTAACTCAAAACTCAATTCTCAAAATTTTTGAGGGGGGGAGAGCTATGCAAAGTAATCCGGCATCGGCGCTGGGGGAGAGTAAACCGCGTTTTGGTCTGCCGCGCCTAAGCCGCAAGGTAGCGCCTTATGTGTTTATTGCTCCGGCGGTAATTCTGTTTCTGCTCTTTATGGTCTATCCAATTATCTATTCGTTTCTGCTCAGTTTGCAAAAACAAAATGACGATGGCGATATGGTCTGGTCGGGCCTTGCCAACTACCAGCGTTTGTTGGGCGATTCCAAATTTTTCCAGGCACTCAGTAACACCATCATTATTTTAATAATTCAAGTACCGATTCAATTGACCCTAGCAATATTGCTGGCGGTATTTCTAAATTCTAAAATTTTGCGCTTCAAGGGCTTTTTTCGAGCAGTTTACTTCTTGCCTGCGATTACCGCGCTGGCGGCTGTCTCGATAATTTTCCGTATCTTGTTTCAAGAAAATAGCGGCGTAGTTAATTATCTGGTCACATCGGTTGGACTCGACCCGATTAAATGGTTTCGCGACCCCTTCTGGAATCAAGTGCTGCTGATGCTGGCGATTACCTGGCGCTGGACGGGCTACAATATGGTAATTTACTTGAGCGGTCTGCAAAGTATTCCGGGTGATTTGTATGAAGCGGCCTCGGTAGATGGCGCTAATACAGTGTCACAATTCTTCCGCATCACTTTGCCGCTTTTGCGCCCGGTAATTTTGTTTACCACTATTTTCTCGACTATCGGTACACTCCAAATCTTTGATGAAAGCTATTTGCTTACTCGCGGTGGCCCCAATGATGCTACTCTAACGGTAGGATTCTATTTGTATCGCACCGCCTTCCAGCAAGCCAATTTTAATTATGCCTCGACGATTGCTTACGGATTGCTGGTACTGATTGTAATTTTGTCCATTATTCAGTTCCGCTTCGGCGGCGATAGGGAGGGTTAGGCAATGATTGGTCAGCCAAAAAGCGACGTGCTTGGGCGCTCCACTCAAGCCGAAACGGTTTCCCGTGTGCGCCAGCGCGGAACGGGCTATATAGTTCGCCAGGTGCTAATGTATTTCTTCCTGGCAGTGGGTGCGGTAATTTCGTTATTTCCGTTCTACTTTATGTTCAACGCCGCTACCCATAGTTCCAGCGAAGTACTGAAGCTACCGCCGAATTTATTGCCCGGCGGAAGTTTATTTGATAATATTGCCAAGCTGGTTAAAGATATTCACTTTGATCAGGCCATTATCAATTCGACGATAATTGCGGTTAGCTTTACCATTATTACGGTGCTGGTTTCGTCACTGGCTGGATTTGCCTTTGCCAAGTACAAATTCCCAGGCCGTAATCTGGTCTTTGGGGTATTGCTGGCAACGTTGATGATTCCGTCGCAGGTGACATACGTGCCGCTCTTCAAGCTGATGACCCCCGAAGGCAACCCGTTCGGCCTGAACTTATTGGGTAACTATCTGGCAGTAATTCTGCCCGGTCTTGCCAGTCCCTTCGGTATTTTTTTGATGCGGCAATCTATGAGTAATTTGCCGGACGAACTGCTCGAAGCGGCCCGCATAGACGGGACGGGCGAGTTTGGGATGTTCTGGCAGATTGTGCTGCCGGTAATGCGCCCATCGCTGGCGGCGCTCGCCATCTTTATGTTTATGAGCCAGTGGAACAGCTTTTTCTGGCCGCTGGTGGCGCAGGTACAGACGATACCGACTTCTATCGGCGCGCTGAGTGGGTCTAGTATCATTGATTACGGTGGTATTATGACCGGCACGAGTCTTTCGGTGCTGCCTTTGCTGGTGGTCTTCCTGTTTATGCAACGCGAATTTATTTCTGGTGCGCTGGCTGGCTCGGTCAAGGGCTAAACTTAGCGCAGCATTTTGGTAGGGGCGAATCGCATACGCCCGTTTGACCTGCCGCCCGGCTAAAGGGCGTATGCGATTCGCCCCTACCATCGCTCGGATTTAGGTATTAAAATGAGGGATGGATGTTAGGGACTAAGGGTTGGCCCAGCCAGCCCCTATCTATTGAAAAGCAGGAGGTTCGCATCCAGATTGGGGATGTGAGCCTTCTATTTGTTTTTATTTAATAATTTTATCTCTTCAAATTTTTTGCAAAAAATTTGAAGAGATAAAATTATTAAAACTGAGAAAGCAGATATTTGAAGGAGTTAAGTTAAGATGGTTGACCAAATGGTAATCACTAACAGTACTAAAGAAACAGAAGCGGCGGTTGAGCCGGAAGTGGTGGGACTATCACCCCGGTTGAGCCACGTTTTTTACGGCGCGGACTATAATCCTGAGCAATGGCCCGAAGAAACCTGGTTGGAGGATGTAAAGCTGATGCGACAGGCCGGGGTAAATCTGGTGTCGCTGGGTATTTTCTCGTGGTCGCGGCTCGAACCGCGCCCCGGCGAATACGATTTCGGCTGGCTCGATAAAATTATAGATTTGCTCCACGCCAACGGCATAATGATAGACTTAGCGACTGCCACCGCGTCGCCGCCGCCCTGGTTGGCTAAACTACACCCCGATAGTCTGCCCGTAACCCAGACCGGCAAGACGCTCTGGACTGGCTCACGGCAAGCCTTCTGCCCCAGTAGCCCGGCTTACCGCGACGGGATTCAAAAATTGGTACGGCAAATCGCCGAGCGCTACAAAAATCATCCGGGGCTGGTGATGTGGCATATCAACAACGAATATGGCTGCCACGTTCCCGAATGTTATTGCAATAATTCCGCGATTGCTTTCAGGGAGTGGCTGGGCTGCCGCTACGGTTCTATCGAGGCTTTGAACGAAGCCTGGGGAACGGCCTTCTGGAGTCAGCGCTACAGCGATTGGGACGAAGTTAACCCGCCGCGCTCCGCCCCCAGCTTTATCAACCCAACCCAACAACTCGATTTCAAGCGCTTTTCTTCCGATGCGCTCTTAGAGTGCTTTAAGTTGGAAAACAAAATCCTCAAAGAAGTTACGCCCGATGTACCCGTAACCACCAACTTTATGAATTTCTTCAAGCCGATGGACTACTGGAAATGGGCTGAACAGCAGGATGTTATCTCCAACGACTCGTATCCCGACCCCACCGACCCCAATTCTATCGTAGATTCGGCACTCGGTTATGACTTGATGCGTTCGCTCGGTGGCGGCAAGCCCTGGCTACTAATGGAGCAGACCAGTGGGCAGGTGAACTGGCGCGCCCAGAACGCTCTGAAACGTCCTGGACAGATGCGCCTGTGGAGTTATCAGGCGGTAGCACGCGGCGCAGACGGCATTATGTTCTTCCAGTGGCGTGCTTCCAAAGCGGGCGCGGAGAAATTTCACAGTGCGCTAGTGCCGCACGTTGGCACGGAAAATTCGCGTATCTGGCGCGAGGTGAGTCAGCTGGGGACAGAACTTGCCGGACTGGATGCTATCCTGAACTCTCGCACCAACGCCGAAGTCGCTATAATATTCGATTGGGAAAGCTGGTGGGCGCTAGAACTGGATGCCAAACCTTCTACCAGCGTCAAAATGATGAGCCAGCTAAAAGCCTACTACGAGCCGCTCTACCGCCGCAATATCGCGGTAGATTTGGTGCGCCCCGATGCCGATTTATCTAAATATCGGGTAGTTCTCGTTCCAAATTTGTATATGACGCAGGACGGCGTAGCCCAAAACCTGGAAGAATTTGTGACAAAGGGCGGCAAACTAATCATGTCGTTCTTTAGTGGTATTGCCGACCAGAACGACCATATCCATCTGGGCGGCTACCCTGCCCCCTTCCGCAAAATGCTGGGCCTGCGGGTTGAAGAATTTGACGCTTATGCTCCCGGTCAGACCAACACTATCAGCGTGGCGGGCGGCGATAGCTATCAGTGCGATTTGTGGAGCGATGTGATAGACCTGGAAGGGGCAGAGGCGCTGGCTACCTTCGAGAACGATTTTTACGCCGGACGACCCGCCCTCACCCGTTATGAATTCGGGCAAGGTGTCAGCTACTATCTAGGCACGCGCCCTGAAGCGGCCATGCTGGAGTGGCTATTGGGGAAGGTCTGCCGCGAGGCCCAGGTACAAGCACCCCTCACTACTCCCGAAGGAGTCGAAGTGCAGCGCCGCGAGAACGAAAACGGGACGTTCTTGTTTATCCTGAATCACAATCGGCAACCCATCGAGGTTGACCTGCCCGAAGTGTACGACGACCTGATCAATCATCACAAGCAGGGTGGCAAACTCAAACTCGAACCGTTCGGCGTGGCAGTGCTAAAAGCGGTGCAGGCAAAGTTTTAAATTAACCAGAGATAAACACAGATGGGATTGAATACAGATTTATGAGGTAAATATGAGCTATGATTATAGCGGTAAAGTAGTGGTGGTGACGGGCGGGGCCGGACAGGTCGGGCAAATAGTGGCGAAAGCCTACGCTGCCACCGGAGCAACCGTCGTGGCGGCTGACCGAGCGACTCCGGCTAATGTAGATGAATGGAAAAATCCGGCTTTCCAGTTAATTAACGTACTGGACGAGGAAAGCGTCAAACAGTTCTTCGAGGAAGTAACTCAGAAGTATGGCGGCGTTCACGCCCTGGTCAATACGGTTGGCGGCTACCACGCAGGTGAGCCAGTTACAGAGTTGAGCCTGGCGAATTTCGAGCGGCAAATCGAGCTAAATTTGAAAACCGCCTTCTTGCTGACCAAATATGCGGTTGAAACCATGCGAAAAGGTGGCGGCGGCAAAATCGTGCATTTTTCCAGCCGGGCAGCAGTAGAAAACGGCAAGTACTCCTTTGCCTATAGCGTCTCCAAGCAAGCCGTCGTGCGATTGGTCGAAGCCAGCGCCGCCGAGACCTGGGATGAGGATATAAATATCAACGCCATCATGCCTAGCCTGATTGATACACCCGCTAACCGTGCCGCCATGCCCACCGCCGACCAGAGCAAATGGCCCACCGCCGAGCAGGTCAGCGAAATATTGCTCTTCCTGACTTCGCCCGCCGCCGACCTGATTAGCGGCGCGGCTATCCCGGTCTACGGCAAGATGTAAATCAGTTCTCGATTTTGAGCCGGGCTACTTCCGGCTCATCGCCTTTATTAGATACCAGACGTGCGCCGTTGGGTGGCAAATAAAGGCCCAGCGTCAGGCGATATTCACCGGGTGGCAAATTAGCCGGGAGCGCCAGAGGGTACTCGTCGCGCACCGTTTCGCCGGGTTGCCAGAGCGAGGTTGGGCGCGTGCCACTCAAGGGCGCTAAATCGAGTTGGGCCACGATTTTGCCCGCGCTATCCAACAGATGAATAAAAGTAGTGTAATCTTGCTGGACTGGCGAAATTGTTTGCCAATAGAAAACTAGCGGCAAGGTTGTTCCAGCTTTTGCGCTAATCGGGCCGTCTGCTCCGACGAGACGCAATTTCCCGCCGAAATCAAGCTGCAAAGGCCGGGCGATGGCGTAAGCCTGGGGCGAAGCCGCCACCGCAGGCAATCCAGTAGCTAAAATCATGATACGTGCGCCCGGTCGATCAGTTTTATTTTTTGGAAAATCCTGCACCAGTTCAAAACCGGGCGGACGCGGCCCTTCGATAAAGGCCCGGTAAGCCGCCTGAACCGAGGGCTTGCCAGTTTCGTAAGCCTCTTTGTAATATGCCTCACTCAATACCAAATAATTATAACCGTTCGCGGCGTACCATTCGGGCGGATATTCCAACACCGATTTGCCCCCCTCGACCCGATAAGCATTACGCGGCAATAAATCAGTCGAAAAAGGCTCAATCCAGAGTTTCGAGCCACGCGGCAAATTTGCCTGAATCCAGGTCGTCGCCCGCGCCCGGTTCGTAGGTTGCGCGTTGTAACGGTCATAATCAATAATCGTCAGGGCCGGACTTACTATCGCCGCCAGCGCCAGTACCGCCAACACCGTCCCCTGCCAGCGTCCTGCCATCCAGTAGCGCCGCCCAGCCCCAACGTTCCTTGAAAGAGCCAACTCCGGCCCATCTGCCTCTGTGGAAATTAACTCCAGATTTTCCCCTGTGGGAGCGAGCTTCCGCTCGCGATTTCCTCCCCCAATCCGAATTCCCCGCCTCGCCAACCAATCCAATGTTTCTCGCCGCACCACAAATTCTACCAGTAGCACCAGCGCCCAGCCTGCAAAAATAGTAAGGAAAGGAATTATCGGCATCAAATTGCGGGTAAAGTTGACCTTGTAGCCCGAAAGCTGAATATAAGAAAGTAGCGGAAACGAGAGCAAAATAACATCGTGCCGCTTATGCCGCGCAAAAGCCAGTCCTACACCCAACAACCCCAGCGCCACCACTGCGGCGTTTTCGCTCCACAGCGCCCCGATATAAAAGCGCCAGTTATCCGAGCCATCAAAACCGGGATGCCCTTCGTTCTGGTAGTGATTGATAATCGCCGCCGCATCGGTAAAGAAATTGGGCAGATGAAAAAATATAAAAGGCGAAGTGAGAAAAAAGCCAGCAAAAGCAGCCACAAAAGCCAGCGGCAAATTCCAGTTGAACCAGCGCCGGGGCGGACGGCTCAAAAAATGGGCCAACATTAGCGGCAAAATTATCAGCAAATTGTTGTACTTGCTAGCCATTGCCAGCCCACACAATAGCCCCGCTATCAGGTAATCGCGCCGCCGAGCCTTGTCTTCGCCAATGCGATAAATCCAGAAAAAAGGCAGCAGCGCAAAAAACCCACTCGGTACATCGGTAGTAATCCAGCGCGAATTGAGCGCGTGCAAGTAAAAAAAGCACAGAAAGAGTGCTGCCACCGTGCCAGTGCGCCGCCCATAATAACGCTGCCCCACCAAAAAGACCAATAATACCGTCCCTGCTCCCAACAACGCGGTCAGGCCGCGCCCCCATTCGTAAAACTCAGCCTTAACCAGAGGGGCGCTAAGGTTGTTTGTGCCATCGTAATGCCCGGCAGTAACACCCTGCAAAAAGCGTGCGGCAAAAACTCCGCTTTGTAGATAAGTGTACAGGCTCGGATAAGTAAATGCCTGGCGGTCATTATCAGGCAAAGGGGGATGACGATAATCGAGCGGATCAAAACTGCCTGTCTGGATAATATGTAAAGCGCGCTCGGCTACATTCCATTCATCTACCTGTTCCAGATAGGGCAACCCAAAAGTTGTACCCCACAGACGCACCAGCAAAGCCATGCCTACGATTAAACCTACTGGCAACCAGTGCAGCAGACCCGTCCGTATATTGGCCCTGCGCCATAGCGCCGAAAGCCAGCTCATCCCAAATCCCAGATACAGACGCGCGGCCAGTAACCCGCCAAGTGCCAGCACCGCCGCCCCAAAGAGTAATTTACGTCCGCCGGGAAAACTACTATAAAACCCCGCCCCTTTAGTTATGTAAAGTGCATAAATTAGTAATCCACTCAACCCCAGCCCAATATTGAGGCCACGAAGTAGTGGATGGTTAGGAACTATTGATTTGGTGAGATTAGCTGGCTCGTCCGAAGCAGTAGACGAACTGGATGGTCTGGGTTTAGTCTGCAAAAGTTCTCCCTCATAAATTTACCTGATTAATCCCGCTTATTATAGCCGACTCTTATCTACATTTCCAGCGTGCCTCAAAAACTGGGTGAGCGTCAATTTTTTGCGTCAGGTCAAGCCAACCCGGACGTGAACGTCCGGGTCTTTGCAAAAAACTGACAATGGGGTCAGCAATCGCTGGGTGAGCTATGTGATTGAGCGGGAAGAAGTGGTGCTGGACGAGGAAGGCAAGGTTGCAACCGAACCTATCCCGATTTTGGGATTGAAACTGGAAACACCACGTAGGGAATGAAGATGTAGAGGTTTAGGGTCGCAGCCAAACTTGTAAGTTTAAGGCTTAACAAAAGGATGAAAATTTATCGGCTATACTCCCTAAGAATCTTGCTCGACCCAGATACGTCCCATCGGAAATTCATACTCATTCAGCGAGGCTGGTCGCATCGTAATGCTATAGCCCGGTTTAGTTGGGGGCATATAATGACCGTTTTGGATAACCACCGGGTCTAAAAAGTGTTCGTGCAAGTGGTCAACGTATTCCAGAATACGGTTTTCGAGCGAACCACTTACACAAATATAATCGAAAATCGCCAGATGCTGAACATATTCGCACAGCCCCACTCCCCCGGCGTGCGGGCAAACCGGCACCCCAAATTTAGCCGCCATCAGCAAAACCGCCAGTACTTCATTTACTCCGCCCAACCGACAGCTATCTATCTGGCAAAACTTGATTGCGTTCGCTTGCATAAACTGCTTGAATAATATGCGGTTCTGGCAATGTTCGCCGGTTGCCACGCCAATCGGGGCAATGGCGCGGGCAATCGTGGCGTGGCCCAGCACATCATCCGGGCTAGTCGGTTCTTCAATCCACCAGGGGTCAAATTTTGCCAGTTGTTGCATATTGGCAATCGCATCTTCCACGTCCCAGACCTGGTTGGCATCCAGCATCAGTTTGCGTTGTGGGCCAATTTCCTCGCGAATAATACTTACCCGGCGCACATCGTCCTCAATATTCCTGCCGACCTTAATTTTCAAGTGTGTCCAGCCCGCCGCAATCGCTTCCCGGCAAAGTCGCCGCAACTTTTCATCCGAATAGCCCAGCCAGCCGCTAGAAGTAGTGTAGGCCGGAAAACCACTTTCTCGCATTTCAGCTTCCCGCGCCGCCCTGCTAGGCTCGTTGCGTTGCAAAATTGCCAGCGCTTCGGCAGGTTGAAGGGCATCGCTAATATAGCGAAAGTCAATGCAGGAAACGATTTGTTCGGGAGTCATATCCACCAGTAATTTCCACAGGGGTTTTCCCTCAACTTTAGCGTATAAATCCCAAACGGCGTTGACAATCGCCGCCGTCGCTAGATGAATAACGCCCTTGTCCGGGCCAATCCAGCGCAACTGACTATCCCCAGTAATCATATGCCAGAAAGCGCCCATATTCTCGGTGAAAGATTCGAGCGTTTTGCCCACTACCAGCCGTTTCAGGGCGTGTATTGCCGCCAGACAGACCTCGTTTCCCCGCCCTATCGTGAAGGTAAGGCCGTGTCCTTCGTGTCCTTCCGGGCTATCGGTGTAGAGTATAACATAGGCTGCCGAATAATCGGGGTCTGGGTTCATCGCATCCGAGCCATCTAACAACCGTGAGGTAGGAAACCGAATATCATGGGCAACCAACCGGGTGATTGTAATTGACACCTGATTTTCCTTTCTCTCATAGCACTTTCTTGTGTAGACCGACTGAATCTTTTTGTTCAGCTTTTGAGTTTTTCGCCGAAAATTTCAAAGCTGGAAAAAAGATTTCAACCCGATACAATAATAATATTGGCGTAGGGAGTAGTATCTGCCGTTCGGATAACGGCCCTGGAAGTAGCGCACAGGTGCTTGAAGGAGACGTGCGAAATTACCTCTTGCGGCACAGTTCCAGCAATAGCGCGTAGTGCTTCCACCCTCTGCGGACTGACCTCGGTCATTTCCTGGGTAATAATCAGCCGATCCAGTTCAAATTCGGCTGCAACTGCCCGTAGCACATCCAGCACCGTTGGAATATCATCTACCAGCGCCAAATCAATTCGTTGTGGGCCTGCCGGAACTGGAAAGCCCCGGTCACAAATCGTAATGTAATCGGTGTGACCAGTAGAGGCCAGCAGTTCACAAATAGCCGGGTGCAGAATACCACCTTTTTTCATTTTGCTTTCTTTACGCTTCCGCCGGGGTCAGGCCCAATTTAGCATAATAGCGGTGCTTTTGTTCGCGTGTCACCCGGTCACGAAAGCTTTCGGCGGGGCGTTTGAAATAAAAGAGCGGCAACTCGCCGGGTTTTTCCAGTACCGCGACCAGTTCCCAACCCTGTTGGCCCAACTGCGCCAAGTTTTCATTTCCGCTAACGGTTAAATGTTCCCACTCGTTCATTGCTTGTTCCGTTCCTTACTTCAAGTTTAACTTCCTACAGCAAATTGCATTGAAATTAAGCTGGGCCTTTGCGTAGGGGCGAATCGCATACGCCCTTGATGATTTCGGTGAGTGTTCAAGGGCGTATGCGATTCGCCCCTACCGAAGAGTCAACTTGCTATAATATTTTGGGTACTTCCACCGATATAGTGGAAGTTACACTGACAAAATCGGCCAGAACATGAGCTTTTACTTCCTGAATATGCCGCTCCATAGCGCGTTCGGCTAACGGGCTGTCTTTTTGCCGTAGCGCCGACACAATCGCCTGGTGATGTTTCAGCGACAAATAAACCAAATTACTCAGGTGAATACCATACAGTTGGAAAACCCCAATCTGAGCGTGCAGCGATTCCAGGTGAGTTTCCAACCGGCGGTTCTGGGAAGAGCGCACCAGCAGTTGATGAAAGTTGCGGTCAATCTCAAGAAACTTTTCGCGGGCCTTTTCATTGCCGCCTTCGATTAGTTTTTGCACTTCGTCCAGTGCCACTTGAGATTGGTCTAGCGCGGCCTCAGATAAATTCGGCAGAGCCAGCCGTACCGCCAATATTTCCAGAGCCGTCCGCAAATCGTAAATTTCTTTGACATCCTGGCTTGAAAAGGTCGCCAGATAAAAGCCCCGCAAATTTTGATTTTGGACAATTCCTTCCTGTACCAATCGGTATAGCGCCTCGCGTACCGGCGTTCGGCTGATGCCCAAATCTTTACTCAATTGCAAATCGGAAAGTTTTTCCCCCGGCTGGATTTGCTGGGTAACTATCCGCTTCCATAGCAGGTCATAGACCTGAGTAGCCAGGGAATTGTATTCGATTTTTAATTCGTCGGGTGAATGTGCCTGGCTGCCGGTCTTTTCGTTATTAGAGCGATTTGGCTGCCAACTCATATTTTACTCCTGATTAACCTTTGACTGCCCCTACCAGCAAGCCTCGTGCAATAAACCGTTCCAAAGCAATTGCCATTAGTATTACTGGAATAATCATAATTAAAATCAGCACCGACATATACCACCATTGCGGCCCTCTGGTAGCGTTTTGGGCGGCGACGGTTAGCGGCATAGTCTGGGCTTTGGCCGATGAAAGAAACAGCGCCAGCAAATACTCGTTCCAGGCAAAAACCAGCACGAACAAAAAGGTGGCTACCAGCCCCGGCACCGATAACGGTAATACAATCGTGCGGAAAATACGATAACGCGACGCACCATCAATTGCGGCACACTCTTCCAGCTCTATCGGAATGTTTTGGAAATAGTCGCGCATCAGCCAGATTACAATCGGCAAATTAGCCGCAATATAAGCAATAATCAAGGCCAACTGGGTATCGAGCAGGCCAAATTGCTGGAACAGCACGTAAATCGGAATAATCGTGGCAATAGGCGGTAACATTCGCTGTGAAATCAGCCAGAAAGCAATATCATTATTGTTGAGGGCTTTTTTGAAACGCCGTCCGATGGTCTGCCACAGCAGCACAAAAATTGCCAGAGCCGCTATTACCGCCAGTTGCCAGGGAACCCCAGTAAGCACCGCTACAATAGATAGCCCCACGCAAACAATAAACATGGCGATAATGGCGTAGCGAGGCCGATAATTAAAGCGCACCAGGGCATAGGCGGCGGCTGAACCTAAAATTAGCACTATTATTGAGCTGGTAAGCGAAACTACAACCGTATTGCCATAATTACGAAAAGTGTCATTTTGCAAATCGCCCGCCAGAATATATTGCCAGGCGTGCAACGAAGGCTGAAAATCCACGAACGGAATATAGACTGGCCCGCTATCTACCTGAATCGGCAATTTGAGCGAAGTTACCACCAGCCAGTAGATTGGAAATAAAACCACCAGCGACCAGAAGCCCAGCACTAAATAAGAAAGCGCTGCTGCCAGAGGCCGGGGCTTGAAAGGGGTGTACTTGCCGGGAGAAAAAATGCGCTTCTTCATCTAAAGCGCCTCCACTGCGCGTTGTCGCACGAACGTAACGTAGGCCGTTCCCAGGAAGGTAACAACCAGTAGTAACAGGTAAGCAATTGCCGCCGACCCGCCCAGGTCGAGCGTGCGCCAGGCAATGAAAGAATGGAGCGTTAGCGATTCGGTGGCGGTGCCAGGGCCACCATTGGTCAGAACGTTGGGCAAATCTACAATCTTGAAAGCTTCAATCATACGAATAAGTATCAGGGTGGTACTCATTGGCAGAAGCGCGGGCCAGGTAATAAAGCGCAAAAGTTGCCAGCGATTAGCGCCATCTACCACGGCGGCTTCGATTGGCTCGACTGGCATACCTTCCAGCCCGGCCACCAGCACAATAAACATAAACGGTGTCCATTGCCAGGCATCGCCGATAATAACCGCCAGCCGTGCCAGCCAGGGGTCGCTGACCCAGGAAGCGTTGCCGAGGCCAAAGCCTTTCCAGATTGGGCTGAACGGCCCCTTGCTGAAATCGGTTAACATACGGAACATATAGGCAACACCCACCGGGGTTATCATCATCGGGATTAAGAAAACCACTCGGAAGAACCGACGACCAGGCAACTGCTGCACCGCCAGCAAAGCCAGCCCCAGACCCAGGAAATACTGTAAGGCAATTCCGGCAAAGACATAAATCAAGGTTACGGCTAAAGTACCCGGTCGGCCCGGTGCTTGAAGAGTGGTTTGCACCAGCATCCAGATTCCAGCCAGCAGTATCAGTGTAGTCAGACAGCGCCCAACCAGACCGCCAATTGAGAAATAGTTGCTTCGCAGATAGCGCAGCAAGCCCCAGCCCAACAAGCCAGTCGCCAGCCCCAACAAGACCCAGCCAAGCGGCGGCACATCGCTACTTAACCCAAGCAAGTGGGTCTTTTGCGAACCAAAAATAAGTTTGTTGTAGTTATCCAGCCCAATAAAGTTGAGTTCGACTCCTCCCTGTACAAAGCGCATCCGCGAAAAAGAGATATAAAGCGAGACAATCAGGGGGAAAATCGAAAAAAACAAAACCAATACCACTGTCGGCCCAAGAAAGGCGGCATTAGCTACTCGCTCCGAGCGTGAGCCGACAAGTTTAAAATTGCTACTCTCTGGTCGAGTAGGCTCAAGGCTCTCCTCCGTTAGAGGAGAGCCTTGAACACTCGAATCAATTTGGAGTGGTTCAGGAGTTGCCATTACTTACTTCACGACCCCCAGCGTGGCCTTGTAAGCTGCCAGTTGCTTATCGCGCCCAAGCTCGTTAGTTATTTCCTCCCAACCATCATAGATTTGCTTCATGGTCTGCTCCCGGTTGAGTTCACCAGCCAGGAATTGAGCAATCGCGGTATCGAGGACAACCTGTTGGTAGCGCTGATTTTGCGGAATCCGCAAGTCCAGCACCATGTTAGGGCTGTTGAGGCTATCGGCTAACGCGCCCAGGTAGTTTTTAGCGGCGGTGTCACTCATGCCGACCTTCTTCCAGGGGTCGAGATTTTTGAACTGCGAGGTGCGATACGGGTTGAAACCAGTCTTACCGAGTGTCACATCCTCGTTAGATTGAGCGGGCTGGTTCATAAAGGACATAAAGGCATAGGCGGCATCTTTAGCCTTTGAGGGTGCGGCAGAGTTAATTGCCCCCGACCAACCACCAAAGGCGGCAAACGGTGCGTGATTGATCCCATTTACCGCATTGGGACAGGTGGTAGCATCGCATTTAACCAGCTTGCCAGTGGCGCGATCCAATACCTGCGGCGAACCGGGCAGAATTATCGTGCCAACTTTGTCCTGCACTTTTGAAGTGGTTTTATCCAAAGCCAGTGTCCCAATATCGCCCCAGTCAATCGAAAGGGCGCATTTGCCGGAAGTAAACAGACCACGAGTGTCACCCACGTCCAGATTCAATTCGTCGGGCGGGCCATACTTGGTAGTTTCCTTGTAAACATCCAGCGCGGCAGCGAAGGCTTCGTTGTTGGTCAAAGGCTTCATTGTATCCAGGTCAAAGAAAGTACCCTGTGCCGTACCCTTAGTCTGTAAGAAAGAGCCAGCTACCGCATAAATAAACCAGTAAGCTTGCGCCCCGCGCTTTTTGGAGATACAGGAGCCGTAGCCCGGCCCAAAACCCAAATCCTGGCCCTGGAAGGTTTTGGCAATGTTGATATAATCGGCCCAGGTTTCGGGTGGTTTGAGGCCCGCTTTATCCAGCAAATCGGTGCGGTAGTAGGCTACGTGGAAATCGCCATCTAGCGGGATAGTGTAGTTGCGGTTTTTGTAGGTAGAACTGAAATCCCGGAAGAATGTCTGGACATCTTCCCACTGTAGGGCTTTGTCGGCCTTGATGCGGTCAGTCAAATCTTCCAGATAGCCTGGCACAACAAAGTCGGGCATCCACTGCGGGGCTAAAACGTAGCCAGTGTAGCTGTTCGTCTTGGTAGAGGCATCTACCAGAATCTTCTGATAGAGGTCACTAAAAGGAACAGTTACAATATTGACTTTTGCTCCGGTCAGCTTGGTGAAATCGGGCGCACGGCGCTGCAACGGCTCGGCAATCTGCGGCCCGGTAAAAGTCAAAATATTAATTTCAGTTCCCTGAAATTGATTTGTCGCTGCGGCAGTAGTGGCGGCAACTGTAGTCGCTGCCGTGGTTGCGGGAGCAGCCGTAGTCGCTGCTGTCGTTGCGGGTGCGGCGGTGGTGGCGGCAGTAGTCGCCGGAGCAGCCGTGGTCGCCGCCGTAGTTGCAGGGGCGGCGGTAGTTGCCGCGGCCGTTGTAGCAGCAGCCGTAGTCGCTGCTGGAACTGGCGTGGCAGTAGGGTCGCCACAAGCGACTAACATTAACTGGCCTACCAGGGCCAACGCAAGCAGGGCAGTCCAGCGATGCAGCGTCAAGACCCTGAGCCGCTTGAAGTACTGAAATCCTCTCGACATCTAAATCCTCCTTTTGCAACATTGCACCAGTAAACAACAACTGTTTACTTGAAAGAACCAGGCCGAAAAAACCTGTTATAGTTCGAGATAGCTACAAAAAGCAAAAACCAGAGAACGCTAATCGGGTGTAATTAAGCTCTTAATGCGGAATAAGCCTATACCCACAAATACCGACTACTCTTGTCCGTTTGCCAGATGTACCAATTATTAACTTTAGCCTTAGAGGTTGTTGTATTCTGTATACAGTATACATACGAAATTAAGAAAGTCAAGTGGTTGATGCCCAAAGGTGGTAGCAAAACCTTGAAATAATACTTGACATAGCCCTGCCCGAATGTTATATTCAAACTGAGAAAAATAAATAGTAGCCCAACAAAGACTGTGAACAGAAATAGTAGAGCTCAAGGCGCAGCCCAGAGAGCCGGTCAGTAGTGGTGTGAGACGGCGCTGGCGCAGAGGTCGAATGGTTCTGGGAGTCGCAAACCGAAATTTTTTATAATTGAGTAGGCTTTGCCGGAAATTTCCACCGTTACAGGGAAACAGCTATCAATTAATTGAAGATTGTGGATTAACGATTGACGATTAGTTCGTAGTTGAGTGAGGGGTTTGTCCATGCTTTTTAGTGTTGGCTAATCCAAATGGGGGTGGCACCACGCGGAGTTTTGTAGCTCCCGTCCCTTGGTACTTTCTTTTGCTGGCGTAATGCCAGGAAAAAGGAAGACGAGCGACGCGGGCTTTTTTGTTTTCATAATTAAAGCTGATTTGTTGTTCTATTGATTTTGAACGTTTAATTTGATATAATTTACACAACCGACCCAATCGTCGGTTTTATGAAAATTGAAAGTAACTTGAATAAAGAAGGCAAGCTAAAAGTTGGCCTTCGCATCCTAAAACTTGAAACTTGAAACCTGAAACTTGAAACTTCGATTTAGTGTTGACAAGCCGATGATGGTATGTAATAATTCTCTCAAATCACAGCAGGCGCAAGCCTCAAATAAAACTAGCGACGATGAAAGAGACCTAGTAGCGCAGTCTGGTAACTATCAGAGAGCGGTCGGGCGGTGCGAGACCGTAGCACGGGCTGTTAGCGAATTTCCCTCTAGAGTCGATAGGTCAAAGCCTCTTTTCGGTAATGGTTTGATTAATCAAACCCAGCAGGCGAGTAAATCTATCCGGGTGCGCCCGTTACAGCGACGGAGTATTCAACCTGCCCTGCATTTTGCTGTGGGTGGGCGCGTACTTGTCGAGGCTGTAGCGGCAACGCTACCGCGAAATAAGGTGGTAACACGAAAGTTATGCCAGTGCAGGCTGAACTTCTCGTCCTTATGTAAGGGATATAAGGCGGGGAGTTTTTTTGTACCCTTTTTCACAAAATGTTACCCCCTGCTCGTATAGACAGCTAAAATTTTAGAGCATCGCAGTGGCGATAGAAGAGTTGAGAGAAAAAATGGTCGGCAAATCACCCGAAAAAACGGCACAACAGCAACAGGATAGCACAACGGAGCAGACAATTTACAAGGTACGCGGCATCAGAGGGGCGATAAGCGTCCCCGAAAATAGCACTGAAGCTATCCACGCCGCCACTCAGGATTTGCTACTCCGTGTCATCGAAGAAAACCAGCTTGATACCGACGATATTGCAAGCATCTTTTTTACCACCACCCGCGACCTCGACGCGACTTTCCCGGCGGCGGCAGCCCGTTCGCTCGGACTGACCGACATTGCCCTGATGTGCGCGCACGAAATGGAAGTACCGGGCGCACTGCCCCGGATTTTGCGGGTACTCTTGCACGTCAACACCACCCGCCGCGCCGCCGCGCTACGTCACGTCTACATGGGCGATGCCGTTGCCCTCCGTCCCGACAAAGCGGGCAAGTCTTAGAAGTTGTCAGTCGTCAGTTGTCGGTTAACTTTTTTCTGGCATAGTTTGAGAATTTGAAAAGTTTTCAAACTGTGAAAGTTATTCGGGATTGAGCCTGAGTAAGCAAAAGTGAAAATTTCAAAAGTGAATAGTTACCAGCTTTTTCCTTATATTTGAAAATTCTTGAAAAATTTTCAAATATAAAATTCTTCCAGGCTTCAGCCTGAGAAGAGTAGTCACTAAAATTGAGCCTTTATAATTTTTATTTATATTTGGAAAATTTTTGCAAAAAATTTTCCAAATATAAAAAGTTCTTCAGCTTGAAACCTGAGAACAGAGAAAACTAGAAACTAGAAACTAGAATTTAAGGAAGGATATAAAAATGATAGTGATAATGAAGCCGAACGCAGCGGCCCAATCAATCGAAGAAGTGGTCGAGCGAATTGAGCGGCACGGCTTTCGCGCCAACGTCATCAACGGAAAAGAACGCTCAGTGATTGGTGTAATTGGAACTTCATTTTACGAGGAGTTAGCCGATATGTTAGCAGCCATTCCGAATGTAGAAGCCATCATTCCTATTACCAAGAAATACAAGCTGGCAAGCCGCGAGTTCAATCCCGTAGACACAATTATCAAGGTCGGAGATGTAACTTTCGGCGGGGACGAGATAGTGGTTATGGCTGGGCCTTGCTCGGTTGAGAACGAGCGGCAATTGATTGATACCGCTCACGCCGTGCGTGCCGCCGGAGCGCGAGTATTGCGGGGCGGCGCGTTCAAGCCGCGTACTTCGCCCTACCAGTTTCGAGGATTGGCGGAAGAAGGCTTGAAGCTCCTGGCAAAAGCCCGCGAAGAAACCGGCCTGCCCGTCATCACCGAAGTTATGACCCCGGCGGACGTGTCGCTCGTCGCGCAGTACACCGATATTCTTCAGATTGGCGCACGCAATATGCAAAACTATAACTTGCTGGAAGAATGTGGGCGGAGCGGAAGGCCCGTATTGCTCAAGCGCGGCCTTTCTGCCACTATCGAAGAATGGTTGCTTTCGGCAGAGTACATCTTGAACCAGGGCAACAAGCAGGTTATGTTGTGCGAACGGGGTATCCGCAGCTTCGACCCGGCCACCCGCAATTGCTTCGACCTGACCGCCATTCCGCTCATCAAGAAACTTTCGCACCTGCCGATTATTGCCGACCCCAGCCACGCTACCGGCAAATGGTATCTGGTCGAGCCAATGGCGATGGCGGCAGTTGCGGCGGGCGCACACGGCCTGATAATCGAAGTCCATCCTAATCCCGACCAGGCGCTTTCGGATGGGCCGCAATCGCTCAATTTTGAAAATTTCGGCAAAATGATGCCGCGTTTGCGCGCTATCGCTGAAACGATGGGGCGCACTATTGGCGAACGCATTTACGCCTGAAACCCTCTTCTAACAATTTCTCCAATTAGTTTTTAATGTGGCGGTTGTACTTTGGTACTATCCGCCACTTTTTTTGCCTTTTTAGCTTGCCAAAAAAACGCATAATATCGTATATAATAGGTTTAGCTACTATGGAAAATAAAAATGGTTTTAATCAGATTACCTTGCCTTACTGGGAAGTCTACGGTGATTGGGACGATGATCCAAGTAAACTCCGCACCGACGTTTTCTATTTACTGAAATAACCTGACTTTTGTACAAAGTCAGGTTGGGATTGTGGAAGATTTAGGCTGGTTGCAAACTTTCGGCCTGGCGCATAATCTCGCGTAACTGGTCAAGATGACTTTTGGTGTGCATCAGGCCAAGCATCAAACGACCCAGGCAATTTATCGGGGCCAGACGTGGAATTGGCTGTTGAGTGTTAGTAAAATGGGGTGCATCAGGCCATGCCTTCAGGTAAGATTGCACCATTCGGCGACTCTCGACTAACCGTTGGCGCACCTGCTGGGCGCTTTGTATCGTTTCCCAGGGTGTTTCGTAGCGTAAACGCCCTTCGATTGTCACGCCGCTTGCCAGTAGTGCCGCCGTCACTGAAGCTTCCTCCAAACCAGCCGTCAAATGCACTATTACATGGCCGAGCGTCCAGCCCGACTCCTCGGCATTTTGCAAAGCCGGGTCTTCGGGAACAAATACGGCGGCAGTATCATCTGCCTTTATGATAATCTCTTCGATAGTATCGTAAAACTGATCTACCAGACCGGCAAAATCCTTGTAATCCACGCCCGCAACTGCATCATCCAGCGTTGCCTCGCCCCGGAATATGGGAGCAGGGCTAAGAATACTCTCAATTGTTAAGGCCAATGCACAATCTCCTTCAATTTATTTTTTGAAATTTAAATAAAGCTCGCACATAATTAACAAGCACAGCATTATTTGGTAGGGGTGGGGTCTCCCCGCCCTTGAACGCTAACCCAAATCAAAAGGATTGGGCAACCCAACCCTACCGAAGCCGCTACATTTCGCTTAAATTGCACACGAGGCATCGTCACAGACCTGCCCCGCGTCCTGATTAGCCGCGCCGACCATAATAAGTGGTTGCGACTCAGACCAGGCTTGCTCAAGCGCCTGTAGCAAAAATTCGGGCGGTTGCGCGCCAGAAATGCCATATTTCTCATCAATCACGAAAAAAGGTACACCTCTAATGCCAAGCGCATTGGCCTGCTGCTTATCAAAAGCCACCTCATCGGCATAGGCGTTGGTCTCAAGAGCGGTACGTACTTCGTCCTTATCAAGACCAACTTCAGCCGCAAGGCTTACAAGTGTTTCTATATCCCCAAGCGCTACTCCCTCGGTAAAATACGCCTTTAACAGGCGTTCTTTCATGGCATCCTGTAAGTCATGAGCCGCCGCAAAATGAATCAGCCGATGGGCATCATAAGTATTGGCGTGTTGAGCCTTATCAAGATGGTATTCCAAACCTTCTTTAGCGGCCAGTTCAGTCACCTGCCTGGTAGTTTCAGCTGCCTGTTTTGGGCTTATCCGATATTTTTTTGCCAGTATTTCGTTAAGTGTTTCGGTAGAAGAGCGGGGCGCGGTTGGGTCAAGCTGAAAGCTTCGCCATTCTACTGTAAATTGCTCACGATGCTTGAATTGAGCCAACGCCGCTTCAAAACGACGCTTGCCGATATAACACCAGGGACAAACTACATCTGACCATATTTCTATCTTCATAAATTTCTTGGTTTCCTTTGATTAATAAATCCAAACTTTACTTTTCCTCAAATTTAGAGAGAAGTCACTATTAAAAATATAGCAAGCTACAGATAGTATAATAGTAAGGCTAGAGCTATTTGTCAAATCTGAAATCATCAGGTTTACAGGTAGTTGCTATTGACTTTATAGCAAGTTGTTGTATAGTTAAGATATAAATTTGGAACAAATGTACTAATTTGGAAGCTGAGATTTGGAGCGTAAGAGATGCTCTGGGACGCAAAAGAAATTACTATTCGCACTTTGACGGCGCGGGAAATCGGGCGACGCTATGGCATTCGGGTTGTCTTTGACGATCTGAGCGATTGTACTAACGGATTTTACAAATGGCATCCCCATACAGCGCCACTAATTGTGTTGGCGCGTCGCCTGAAAGATGACCAGGTTCTGCTCAAATGTACCTTCTGGGAAGAACTGGGCCACCATTTTACCGCCACCGAAGAAGCCCGCCAGCGCCCCTTTACGGTTTATAGCCGAGCCGAGCGCAGCAATGATTTGGTATTGGAAAAACAAGCGTTACGCTGGGCCAGTGTCCAGCTTATCAGCGATTTCGAGATTCGTTGGTTCTTGAAAGATGGCGGCGGCACGCTGCCCGATTTTGCCCGACGCTTTGGTGTCACCGAAGAACTGGCACTCGAACGAATTAACGCCCTACAAGCCACCAATCCCGGCCTCTGGCAATATCTCGTTCGCTTTATGGCAGAGCATAGAGCATAATTTTTTTTAAAACTCTTATACCAATTTTCGTTTAGTGGAACTTGTATTAAAAAAGCACTGCTATTTCAAAATAATTTCCTGAAACAGCAGCGCTTTTAGTGTTGACTAAAGCATCAGATTAATCTGCGCCAACCTCAACATCTTCTTCAATCTCAGCATCGGCGGCATCGAGGTCGTCAATTTCGCCATCCTCGTCCATGTCGGCACTGTCGAAATCGTCAGTACTCGGCACCGATACAACGGTGGCAACCTGGGCGGCGATAGCCTGCTGCTCGATGCGCTGCATTACTTCGGGCAGCAAGTCGGGCATCGGCTCATCTATCTCCTCTTCCAGCTCACGCAGTCGGGCCAATGCTACCTCATCGTCCGGGTCAATATCGAGCAATTCCGAAAGAGGGACTTTGCTCTTCTTCTTGGCCCGGTAGGTGCTGATACCCGTACCTGCTGGTATCAGTTTACCGATGATGACATTTTCCTTCAGACCGTGCAACCTATCGGTACTACCCTGAATGGCCGCTTCGGTCAATACGCGAGTAGTTTCCTGGAAGGAAGCTGCCGAGAGGAAGCTATCCACCTTCAATGCTGCTTTGGTAACGCCCAGCAAGACCGTTTGAGCGGTTGCCGGTTCGCCACCTTCCGCCAGCACTTTAGCGTTAATCTCCTCGTAAGCAAAGCGGTCTACCAGTTCGCCCGTGAGCAAATCGGTATCGCCCTGATTATCAATTTGCACCTTGCGAAGCATTTGCCGAATGATAACTTCCATGTGCTTCTCGTTGGTGTTCACACCTTGCGAACGGTAAACGCGCTGTACCTCGTCAATCAGATAACGCTGCACCGCTTCCGTCCCCAAAATGTGCAAAATCTCCTGCGGATTGCTGCTACCACTGGTAAGCGGGTCGCCCGCCTTCACGGTCTGGCCTGGCTGCACCTTGATTTCGGCGGCGTGAGGGACATCGTAATCGCGTTCCTCGCGCTCCTCGTGCCGAATGGCAATCTGGCGGTCATTCGTTACCGAAACCCGTCCGCTCAGGCGGCTGGCGACAATTTCGTCCGAGTCGGTCAGGTTGGAACGAGCCAGCGTAAAGTTTTCGGCTACCTCATCGCCATCGCGCACCGTGATTTCGTAGTTAGCCGGAACATCGTAACTATCGTTATAATATTCCGTCGAAATTACTTTCAGTTTGCGAATACCGTTCTCCTCGTGCAACTCGACTACACCATCGGTCTCGCTCAAAATGGCCTGAACCTTCGGCACACGGGCCTCGAACAGTTCCTCCACGCGGGGCAGACCGCTGGTAATGTCGCTACCCGCCACACCGCCAGTGTGGAAGGTACGCATGGTTAGCTGCGTGCCAGGCTCACCGATGGATTGGGCCGCGATAATACCGACTGCTTCGCCGATGTCTACCAGTTTACCGTTCGCCAGGTTGCGCCCGTAGCAATAGCGGCAAACACCGTATTGCGACTGGCAAGCCAACGCCGAGCGCACATAAATCTGGGTTATTCCGGCCTTGACTACCTTCTTGGAACGAACTTCGTCCAGTTCCTCGTTGCGGTCACAAATCACTTCGCCCGTCACCGGGTCAATGATGGGTGCTGCCGCCATTCGGCCCAGGATACGGCGCTCGAACCCTTCGGTAATACGCCCGCCTTCGTTGGCATCGGTTTCCGCCAGCCCAATTCCCTGCTCGGTGCCGCAGTCCTCAATCATCACGATAACGTCCTGGCTCACGTCCACCAGACGGCGGGTTAGATAACCACTATCTGCCGTCCGAAGAGCCGTATCCGCCAGACCTTTGCGCGCTCCGTGCGTCGAAATAAAGTATTCCTGCACCGTCAGACCTTCGCGGAAGTTAGAACGAATTGGTAGCTCGATAACCTGTCCAGTCGGGTCAGCCATCAAACCGCGCATACCGCTCATCTGGCTAATCTGGCGGATGTTACCTTTTGCGCCCGAAGTAGTCATCATATAGAGCGACCCAAAGCGGTTCAAGTTCGCGCTCACCGCGTTAGAAACCTTGTTACGGGTTTCTTCCCAGACGTTGATGGTCTGGCGATAGCGCTCGGCTTCGGTCAACAGACCGCGCCGATACTGGCGGTCAATGTTCAGTACTTTGACATCGGCTTCCTTCAGCAATTCCTCTTTTTCAGGCGGAATTTCTACGTCTTCCACGCCGATGCTGATACCACCCTTAGTCGAGTATTTGAAGCCCAGCTTCTTCAGTCGGTCAGCTACCACTGCGGTTGCTGCCGAGCCGTAAAGCCGGTGACATTCCAAAATTAAGTCGCCCAACCGACCAGAACCGACCCAGTCGTTGTACTCCCGAATATAGAACGCCTGCAATTTCTTGGGCAGCGTTTCCAAAAACAGAATACGTCCAACCGTCGTGTCGAAAATCCGACCATTTATCTTGGGATAAGGCAACTCAACTTCGGCTTCGTTAAACTCAGCTTCATCTCCGGCTTTCGCTTTGGCTGCCTCGACAGCCCGTTCGTTATCGCGCACCTGTCGGTCAGCTACTGCCTCAACCAGATGGTCGGGGGTCAAGACCCGAATCAGTGCCTCGATATGCAGCGACCGCTCTACGCTGGTCGGCGACATAATTTGGCTGGTTTCGTAAGCCAGCAGTGCTTCCTCGAACGAACTAAACAACTTGCCTTCGCCTGCTGCATCGGGCCGCGCAATCGTCAGATAATAGCAACCCAACACAATATCCTGGCTTGGCGTAATAACTGGTTCACCGTTGGAAGGGCGCAGTAAGTTGTAAACGCTCAACATGCGGTCACGCGCTTCTTCCTGAGCCGCCCGGCTTAACGGAACGTGGACGGCCATCTGGTCGCCGTCAAAGTCGGCGTTATAAGCTTTACAAACCAACGGGTGCAACTGAATCGCACTACCCTCGATGAGTACGGCCTCAAATGCCTGGATACCCAAACGGTGCAAGGTTGGCGCACGGTTAAGCAGCACCAGATAATCCTTGATAACCTCTTCCAGTACATCCCAGACTTCCGGCTTCACCCGCTCTACAATGCGCTTGGCGCTCTTGATATTATGAGCATAGCCGCGCTCGACCAGACGACGCATTACAAATGGCTTGAACAATTCCAGCGCCATCTTCTTGGGTAAACCGCACTGGTGCAACTTCAAGTCCGGCCCGACCACAATTACCGAGCGGCCCGAATAGTCTACGCGCTTGCCGAGCAAGTTCTGGCGGAAACGGCCCTGCTTGCCCTTGAGCATATCGCTCAAACTCTTCAGCTTGTGCTTGCCGCTACCCGAAACCACTCGGCCACGCCGACCATTATCAATCAGCGCGTCCACCGCTTCCTGAAGCATACGCTTCTCGTTGCGGATAATGATTTCCGGCGCGCCCAGTTCCTTCAAGCGCTGCAAACGGTTGTTGCGGTTGATTACCCGGCGGTAAAGGTCGTTCAAGTCGCTGGTAGCGAACCGACCACCATCCAACTGCACCATCGGGCGCAAGTCGGGAGGAATAACCGGCAACACCGTGAAAATCATCCATTCGGGGCGGTTGCCGCTCTTGCGGAAAGCCTCGACCACGCGCAAACGCTTGGTCGCCTTCTTGCGGCGCTGCCCACTCAGTACCTGAATTTCGCTGCGAAGTTCCGAAGCCATTTTATCCATGTCCATCTCTTTGACAATCTGATAAACCGCTTCGGCTCCCATTCCGGCCTTGAAAATGCTGCCGAAATTCTCGCGCAACTCCCGGTACTTATTCTCGTTCAAAAGCTGAAGCCGCTCGATGCCTTCGAGGTCTTCAATCTTGCTTTCGATGTCAGCCCGCAGTGCCGCCAAATCTGCCGCCAGCTTGCCCTGAATCTGGTCAAGTTCCTGCTGGTGGACATATTCACGCTGGTCTTTTTCGGCATCGGCTGCCAACTGCACGCCGCTCACATCCCGCGCACCGCGCTGCATAATCGCCTCGCGCATGTCCTCAACGATTTCGTCGAACTCGCTAATGCGGTCATCGTTAACCATTTCATCGGCGCGGGCAATTACCCGGTCACGGAAACCAATCTCTTCAGGCGTGGCCTTATTCCGCAGCCCGCGAAGCTGGGCGCGCATCTGGCCCACTTCCTCGTCAAACTGAATCAGGTCGTGTTCCATCTCCTGCTGGGCTTTTTCTCGCGTGCTGGTTGCACCACCCAGGAGATTAGTCATCTCGCCGCGCAAAACCGCCTGCTTCTCGCCCATCTGCCCACTGGCTTCGGACTCAAGCTGCTTGATACGCTCGTCACCTTCAACGCGCAATTGCTCAATCATGCGAGTAATGCCGTCTTTGTCTACCTCAGTAATGATATAGGTAGCAAAGTAGAGTACCCGCTCCAGATTACGGGGTGAAATATCCAGCAAGAGGCCCAAACGTGAAGGTGTTCCCTTCACATACCAGATATGCGAAACTGGGGCAGCCAGTTGAATATGACCCATGCGCTCTCGACGTACCTTCGAGCGGGCTACTTCAACGCCGCACTTATCGCAGATAACGCCCTTATAGCGTACCCGCTTATATTTACCGCAATAACACTCCCAGTCTTTGGTCGGGCCAAATATCCGTTCGCAGAACAGGCCATCGCGCTCCGGCTTCAGGGTGCGATAGTTAATCGTTTCCGGCTTGGTCACTTCCCCGTGCGACCAGGCCCGAATCTGCTCTGGCGAAGCCAGACTGATGCGGATTGCGTTAAAGTTGTTAACTTCTAACATTTATTATGTTCCCCCGTTTTAAATATTGTTGAGGGCGAGATTTCGCTCCGAACCAACGACGGCCCTGTCGCTATCGAATGAAACCGCATGACACCACCAAATAAAAAATAAAAAGCAGTTAATTACAGTTTATCCGGGTCTAGGCCCAGCTTTCTTATTTTTTCCCTTAATTCTTCCAGTCGCGCCCGTTCAAGCTCGGCTTCTTTTAGGGCCACTTCTTTAGCTTCACGTTCGGCTTCGGCGCGGCGGCTTTCAATTTCTCTGGCCTGACGTTCTGCGTCAGCCCGACGGCTTTCAACTTCGGCCCGGCGGCTCTCAGCCTCAGCTCGACGGCTTTCAATTTCTCTGGCCTGACGTTCTGCATCAGCCCGCTGTTGCTCGGTTATGAACTGGTAATGCTCGGCATCGCCCCGGTCAAGGCGCAGTTCACCAGCCGAAGTACGCAGCCGCAAATATTTATCATCTACCAACAGCCAGCTATCCAGTTGTTCGCTCCACAGCCAGCCATCGGCGTTTTTGCTTATTTCCTGATAAACTCCTGTGGTGCTATCCAAGCGCCAGCCCAGCAAACGTCCTTTGGGCTTCCACTCTTTTGTCCAGACACTCGGCTGATGCGGGTCGAAGGCAATATATTCGAGTACGCCCATTTGGGCGTATTTGACGACCTTTTCGGTTAAATCGGTAGGCCAGGTCCCCTCGCTCGACATTTCAACCACCACGCGCGGCGGTGGGCCATCCCGACCAACGTAATAGCTGCGTTCTTCGTTTGGCTTGCGGCCATCTATTTCCAGGCCATCTACCACCGCAATATCGGGACTAAGCGGAATACCAAAAAAAGCGGCGTGATAAAAATTTATGCTGGTGGCAATCCCCATTTTTTCGGCGAAATAAAGCCACCTGAGTACCGCAACCAGGTACTCGATTGCCGCCTGATGAAAAAAAGTCTGGCTCAACTCTTCGTCGTCCCTCAGATGACTATCATAATAGCGCTCAATTCGATTAGCCTTAGTAGTCATTGCACACCCGTTATAATTTACGATTTACGATTTACGATTATTTCGGAAGATGAAGGATGAATAACATTATCCTACCCATCCTTCTTATCTCCATCAATTAACTACTAGGCTGAAGTTTCCTACAATCGTAAATCGTAAATCGTAAATCGTAAATCCTATGCGTCTTCGCCCTGGTTCTCGAAGCCAGTGATGTTGATGCCGTCCAGTTCGCTCAGGTAATCGGTGCCAGTATCTTCACCGAACTCGATAGGGGCTTCCTCTTCGTTCAGCACTTCCACCGATAGGCCAAGCGATTGCAACTCTTTGACCAACACCTTGAAGCTTTCTGGCACACCTGCTTCCATAATATTCTCGCCCTTGACGATGGCTTCGTAAGTCTTTACGCGCCCGATTACATCGTCGGATTTAACCGTAATCATCTCCTGGAGAATATGAGCCGCACCGTAGGCTTCCAGCGCCCAGACTTCCATTTCGCCGAAACGCTGCCCACCGAACTGAGCTTTACCGCCCAACGGCTGCTGCGTCACCAGCGAGTATGGCCCGGTGGAACGCGCGTGAATCTTGTCTTCCACAAGGTGAGCCAATTTCAAGAAGTAAATCACGCCGACCATTACAGGTTGGTCAAACTGTTCGCCCGTACGCCCGTCGAAAAGCTGAATTTTGCCGTCGCGCGGCAAACCTGCGTCCGCCAGCATATCGTGAATTTCCGACTCGTGTGCGCCGTCAAAGACTGGCGTGGCTACTTTTACGCCCAGCCGTTGCGCTGCCCAACCCAGGTGGGTCTCCAAAAGTTGCCCCAGGTTCATACGCGAAGGCACACCAATCGGGTTCAACACAATCTGTACCGGGCGACCATCCGGCAAGAACGGCATATCTTCCACCGGCACTACCCGGCTGATAACACCTTTATTGCCGTGCCGTCCTGCCATCTTGTCTCCGGCGCTAATCTTGCGCTTTTGAGCCAGGAGTACCCGCACCATCTGGTTTACACCCGCCGGAAGCTCGTCGTTCTGGTCGCGGCTAAACACTTTTACATCAATTACTTTACCGCGCACGCCGTTCGGTACGCGCAGACTGGTGTCTTTCACCTCACGGGCCTTCTCACCGAAGATGGCGCGGAGCAAGCGCTCTTCCGCCGTCAGTTCGGTTTCGCCTTTAGGCGTAATCTTACCGACCAGAATATCGTTCGGCTGCACTTCCGCCCCGACATAGATAATGCCGCGCTCGTCCAAATCGCGTAGCGATTCTTCGCCGACGTTCGGAATATCGCGGGTGATTTCTTCTGGCCCTAGCTTGGTATCGCGGGCTTCGGTTTCGTGCTTCTCAATGTGGATGCTGGTGAAAATATCGGTCTGCACCAGTTCTTCGCTGACCAGAATAGCATCCTCGAAGTTGCCACCCTCCCAGGGCATAAACGCCACCAGAATATTCTGGCCCAGCGCCAATTCGCCGTCCTCAGTCGAGCTATTGTCGGCAATAACCTGACCCTTCGAGACCTTCTGACCTTTGCTCACGCTGGGACGCTGGTTGATACAAGTGTCCTGGTTCGAGCGAATAAATTTCTGCAAAACGTGCGGGAAATCTACTCCGTTTTCATCCCGAACAGTGATGCGGGTCGCGGTACTTTCGACTACCGTCCCGGTTACTTCGGACAACATTACCCGCCCACTATCTCTGGCGGCCTGCCACTCTACGCCCGTGCCAACCACCGGCGATTCGGGCCGTAGCAAAGGCACAGCCTGACGTTGCATGTTCGCGCCCATCAAGGCGCGGTTCGCATCGTCGTGTTCGAGGAACGGAATCAGGGCCGTCGCCACGCTAACTACTTGCTTTGGCGACACGTCCACATAGTCAATCACGTCGGGCGATTCTGCCACAAAGCGCTCACCACCGCGCTCTCGACAGGCTACCCGGTCTAGCACAAAATGACCATCCGACGTAAGCTCAACGTTTGCCTGGGCGATACGGTATTCTTCCTCGCGGTCAGCGCTCAAATAATCAATTTGGGCCGAAACCACCGGGCGAACCCGAATATTGCGAATCGGCAGCGCGCCAATCTTCTCTGCCAGTTCCGCCGTCACCAGCGTCCCCTCGTCGGCTATTACTTCGCCCGTCGTGGGGTCAGCAATAGTCTCGCGCAAATACTGTCCGACCAGTAAATCCGACTTATTCTCGACCCGGTGCAACACCTTGCGGTAAGGGGTCTCGATAAAGCCGTACTGATTAATCCGGGCATAGGTCGCCAGATTACCGATTAGACCGATGTTCGGGCCTTCCGGCGTTTCAATCGGGCAAATTCGACCATAGTGCGAGTGATGCACGTCGCGAACATCAAACCCGGCGCGGTCTCGGTTCAAACCGCCAGGGCCGAGGGCGGACAAACGGCGCTTGTGGGTCAATTCCGCCAATGGATTATTCTGATCCATAAATTGCGAAAGCTGGCTGCCACCAAAGAACTCGCGCAAGGCCGCCACTACCGGGCGGATATTCACCAGACCGTTCGGCGTTGCCGTCGTTGGGTCGGTAATGCTCATGCGCTCCTTGATAACGCGCTCCATTCGGAGTAGCCCAATTCGCAACTGGTTCTGAATTAGTTCGCCGACTGCCCGGATACGGCGGTTGCCCAAATGGTCAATATCATCGGCGTGACCTTCGCTATTATTCAAGCGAATCAGCGTCTCAACAATCCGCAAAATATCACGGCGGTCTAAACAACGCTTCTCGACGGGCGGCTCCAGCTTCAACCGCTTGTTCAACTTGTAGCGGCCCACTTTCGCCAAATCGTAGCGGCGCGGATTAAATAGCAGCGAATACAACAGCGAACGAGCATTTTCCAGAGTTGGCGGGTCGCCGGGGCGCAAACGCTTGTAAAGCTCGATTAGCGCTTCCTCGCCGTTCTTGGTCGGGTCTTTATCAATCGTCTGCTGAATAGTCAAACTATTCGACCAGCGCGTTTCGTTCATACCCGTTCCCACGTTCGTATTCGGGTTCAAAGCACTGGCATCGGCCTCGGCAAAAATCGCACGCAATTCTTCGTCCGAACCGAAGTCTACAGCCTTCACCTTTTCGCCCCGCGCTTCGGATTCTTCAATCGCCAGCACTGACAATACCGCCCGCAATAGTACCGTGACGGGAATCTTGCGCTTGCGGTCAACCTTCACACTCAGCACATTCTTATTACTGGTTTCAAATTCCAGCCACGCTCCCCGGTTCGGAATCAGTTTCGCCCCGAACAAAGGATGACCGCTGACCGGGTCTTCATCCCGAATAAAATAAATACCAGGGCTACGTACTAACTGCGAAACCACTACGCGCTCTGCCCCATTGATTACGAACGTACCGTTCTCGCTCATAATCGGGAAGTCGCCCATAAAGATTTCGCTATCTTTAACTTCGCCTGTCTCTTTTATTACCAACCGCACTTCCACCCGTAGCGGGGCGGCATAAGTCGCATCGCGGTCACGGCACTCGCTATCGGTGTAGCGCGGTTTATCAAATTTATAATCTTTGAAGTGAAGCTCCATACTCTTGCCGGTGAAATCGCTGATCGGCGAAATTTCATCAAAGAGTTCCCGCAAACCTTCCCGCTTAAACCATTCAAACGAATCAACCTGAGTCTGAATCAATTTCGGCATCTCCAACACAGTTGGAATGCGACTGAACCAGCGTCGGGGGGGACGTTGCAAAATTAAATCGTCGGCGGCGGAAACACGATAAGCGACAGAGGGGAGAGTTTCCTGATTCAAGGTAGCAATTGACATGTAAAATTACTCCTCACACGGTGATAGGCACACGCACCTCTATCCTTCCAGATGAGCCTTTTGAAACTTACAATTCAGTCTTCTCTTGCGCTTTTCCTCAACGTCGAGAAACTTGCGTCCGGTTTCAAGTACCCATCCCAAGTCTAAGGGTGGCGGTGCTGTGCATCCTTTTTCAAGGCAGTATTTATTATTTTGGTAGACTAGGATTATACCTGATTCACTATATTGAATCAAGTCACATTCTTACAAATCGCCCTTACTTCGTGTTTTCTAATCTAATTTTAATGTTGAAATAAATCTTGGAAATAGCCACTCGAAAAGTACTTTTCGAGTGGCTATTTCCAAGATTTATTTGAAAGTCGTTTATGACAGTTTTAGCTTTTTTTAATTTTTCTATTTACAGGCTGGCCCAAAAGTAGTAAAATCAAGATAAGGTTAATAACGCTGTAACTCATTTCAAAATTAGAAAGCGTGGAAGGTTATGTCACACAACGATAAGTCTGACAACCAATCTCAGAATAGTAACGGGCATCCCCTTTTGAACGCCCTCAGTCAATTTGGCCGCTCTTTTTTCCCCCAAAATGCCGATTATCCCGGCCTGACTCCCCCCGACCATTCACCTGACAAAGTTATTACTATCTGGGAACGCCTACAAGCAAACGAAGCAAAACGTAAGCCTTCGGCTAAAGCCGTCAATGGCGTAAAAGTGCAGCGTATCGAACCAAAGGAACCAATTGATTTCTTGGAACACTATCGCCGAAAAAATTAGCTCACCTTCATCGAGGGTAGCTTGGACGGTAAAGTCGTGGTAGGGGTTTGAAGGGTCAAATCCAATTGGGCGTAATAAATTACGCCTCTACCTGATTGACAATAGTTAAATTGCGCGGAAGGAAAATTTAAGTAGTTAGTGGAGAAAGAAGAAGTAAAAGCATAAAAAGCAAAACTGCTTGTTAAAAAGTTAATTGTGGCTTCCTTATGAGATGCACAGACCAACGTTGGTTTGGAGCAGATTAGGTTTTGCGCTCACTTTAAATCTACTACCATGTAAACCCTAAATACACCTGTGTAGCATACAGAACGAAATATTACCAACCTAACTAAAATTCTTGGCGTTCTTTGCGTCTTGGCGGTTAAAATGAAGAATTACTTTCTTTCTTTATCGGGGGCAGTAGCGGGCCGTAAGAAAAGTTCGCGCTGCCGAAATAGCAAGAACCCGCATAATAGCGAAATTACTACAAACGCACCCGCTCCAAGATTAACCAAACCGGGCAAAAGCTGGTAGTAGAGAAAAGGAATGGCAAAAAAGAGGTAAGTTGCCAGAAAAATAACCCCGCCCCAGAACGAAATTTTGCTGTAAAAAGGTAGACTAAAAACCAGCCAGAACTCCACCAACAACATTACCGAAGCCGCCGGGATAATCCGAAATTGATTGTCGCTGTTTCTAGGGTCGAAAACCGAAATCAAAATCATCCCGATTGTCGCCAGTAGCGAAACCAGGAATACAAAAGTTACAAACAAAATCTCCCAGTTGCGGTCTCGAAAAGCATTTCGAGGTTTGGAGGCCCGTATTTTATCGCCAGCCTGAGTTAATTCCTTAGCCATTTTCCACAATAACTTTATTTAATATTTCTGGTTCGGACAGTTGTCAAAGTAAATTTTGTACGCTGCCAAACTATGCCTTTTACGTCGCATTGGTACTTCGAGTTGGCCCGCCCCGGAATAAATTCCAGGGCGAATTTGCTCAAGCCACTCATTTCACGAGCGACGCTTTAAGTGATGCTTATAGAGTCCGCCCATGTAATTTACTGTGTATCATTCCGTAATATTCAATTCCGCCGGATACGCCTTGCCGCGTTCTAACCGCCAGGCACGAGTTTCGCAGCGCAACCGACCATCTGGTTCATCGTAAACCGAAGTAATAAGATAGACCGCGCCCGGCATATCCGCCAGGTTCAAATCAGTTCCGCTAGGGCGGGTCGGGTAACGTGGGTGCGAATGGTACACCCCGGTCAGTTTCATACCACGCCCCTCGAAATCGAGCAGCGCAAAAAGCGTTTCTTCCGGGCTGACGTTATACTCCACTTCGGGATGCCGGGCAATATTTTTAGCCGGGCGTGCTTCCTGGCCCTGACCCAACACCGTCCCGCCCAAAAAGCCGCAAATCTCGTGCGGAAAGCCACGCCGGGCCTGCTCCTCAACTTGCTCCAACACCGCCCGGCTAATAAAAAAACTCACGATTTGTACCTTCTAGTTCTTCTTGCGTTGCAGCATAATTACTTCGTTCAGGCTGCCACTACGGTAGCCATCCAAATCGAGTGCGACGTAAGTGTAGCCGACGGCGTGCAAACCCCGCGACACTTCGCGGCGCGTCGCCTCATCCATAAAACGATTAAATTCGCCTTGTGGCACTTCGATGCGGGCCATATCGTTGTAATGGCGCACCCGCACGCCGTTAAAACCCATATCCTGCAAAAATTCTTCGGCCTTGCCGATGCGTTCCAGCGCTTCAACCGTAACCGGCGTGCCGTAGGGAATACGCGACGAAAGACAGGCTGCCGCCGGTTTATTCCAGGTCGGCAAGCCTAACGCTTTGGAAAGCGCCCGAATATCGCTTTTGGTAAATCCGGCTTCGGCTAAGGGGCTACGGATTTCCAATTCTTTAGCCGCCCGCATACCAGGACGGTAATCGCCTTTATCGTCCAGATTAAAACCATCGACAATAAACTTGAAGCCTTGCTGCCGAGCAATATCGTGCAATTCGGTAAACAGAGTATTTTTGCAAAAGTAGCAGCGCTGCGGACTATTTTCAACATAGCCCTCGCGCCCCATCTCGTTGGTGTGCGTTAGCAAAAGCCGAGCGCCCATCTGTTCGGCATGTTGTTGGGCCAGCGCAATTTCACGCGGCGGAATCGAAGGTGAAATCGCCAGACAACCCGCGCCGCGCTCCGCTCCCAATACTTCGTGAGCTACTTTCAGTACCAGCGCGCTATCTACTCCGCCACTATAGGCTACCAGCACCGCGCCCATCTCTTCGAGCAAGGCTACCATTCGTTCGGTTTTATGCCTGAGTTCAGGTTCTAGTTCAGCCAATTTAAGTCGGATTTGCACTTCAGGGTCATTTAATTTATTTATGTCAAGTGTCATTTTTTGTGCCAATTCCTTTCTCTATGGAGATAGAGCTTAACACACCTGGAAATGCTTTTCAACCTGACGGAATTACAGCAAGTGTGTATTTTTGCCGAGGTGAATTTTGGTAGGGGCAAATCGCATACGCCCATTTTGACCTAGCACAGTGTTCATGGGCGTATGCGATTCGCCCCTACCGCGACCAATTTAGGCACTCTCGGTTTATATTATTTCTATAGACCCCAGCGTTATACTATCCTGTCCTTCTACCAAAACGCGCTGCCCGCCGTCCACTGCATATATTCCCATTACCACCTGATAGCGCCCTGCCGTCAAACCGGACGGCAACGGCAGCGATTGCACATCCTGAAAAGCATCGCCCGTGAGCCATCGGCGGGTATCAGTCGTTTCGCTCACGGGCGGCACATCGCGCTGGGCTACCAGTTGCCCGCGCTGATCTATTAGATGTACAAAAACTTTTAGTTGCTGGCTAGGTGCGCGCTCTACCCGCCAGACCAACCGCAAATCCAGCGTTCGGCTACCAGCATCTTTAGCTGATAGGCGCAATGTGCCATCGGCGAGGGGTTGATCATAATTCGCCTGTCCAGCCAATGAACTACTCAAACCAAACGGTGTTACCAGCAAGCCGTTATCAAACCGCCACTCGCGCAAAGTCGAGACCGAGCGTATTTTATACAAATTAGCGTAATCTATCGCCGTAGCAGGCCCGCTAACCGCCTGAACATATTCCACCGAACGGGGTGTAAGCTGACCTTGAAGCGCAATTTTCCCATCCAGCACCACCCAACTTCCCGGCTTTAGTCCCAGCAAAATCAGCGATTGCGCCCGCTCCCTGCTGAATAGCTCGGTTAGCTTGCCCCGGTCACGGTTCATGCCCAGCGCCTCGCCCAACAACTGCCCCGTTCCGCGCCTGTCCATTTCCAGGTTCAAATAAAGCAGGTAAGAGGAAGGGTCAATCAAAAACTTCCCGTTCGGCAACCGCGCCGGAGATAATGCCGCCATCAAAGGATAGCCGGGGTCAAGTGCAAACATATCCAACTTATTTTGCTCCGCCCTCGCTTGCTCCGCCCTCACAAAATCCGCCGACGGGCCATAGACCCGGTCATATTCGACCTTGCGCTCCAAATGCCATTCGTTCAGGCCAAACGGCAATGCCACCAGCACCAGCAGTATCACCGCTCCCCAGCGATATGCCGGACGCGCCCCGCCGTCAAAAACCGACCAGATGCCTCCCGCTATTAAGGCCAGAGGCAAAGCCCATTGAACATAATACCAATTGTGATAGGATTTGCTGAAAATGAAAATTATTAAAAGTGGCACACTCCACAGCACCGGCAACAACAACCGCGCCACCTCCGGCCCTGGCTTTCGAGCAACTTGCCACGCCAAACTTATCAGGCCCAACCCCGCCAGAAAAACGGTCAGGGAAGCTTCGGGGTAAGCCGCAATTCGAGCGATCTGGTCTATCCCTTCGCGGACTTCCTGCGGCCTGAGCATCTGGAAAAAGATTTGTTGCCGTAGCACTTCGCCTGGCCCGGCCATCAGCACGAACGGCCCTTCAATTAAAAGCGCGCCAACTCCAAAACCAATGCTTAACCAACCAATCCGCCGCCAATCGCGCTGGAAACAAAGATAGACCAGCAAAGCAAACAGCAGCGCCAGTCCCGGTAATTTAGTTAAAGCCGCCGCCGCCGCCAATCCGCCCGCCGCCATTAGCCAGAAACGTCCGCGCTTCGCTTGCGCTCGTTCCGCTTCTAAAAAACAGCTAAACCCGGCAATCGCAAACAAATTGGAAAGATTTTCCAGCACCGCGATTTCTGCCGCCCGTCCATCCAGCGCATACACCAGAGCGGCGATAGCTGCCGCGCCACCCGCAAAAAAGCGTTCTTTGCCCGCCCACAAACGCCCCGCCGCCCAAAATATTCCGACCACTGTGAGCAAACCCTGCACCAGCGAAAACCAGCGCCCCGCCAGAAAAGTATTCGCACCGCCCCCGGTTAAGCCCAACACTTTGAACAGCCCGGCAAACACCAGATAAACCCCTGGCGGATGGGCCGTAAAAAATTCACGGTAAGGCGGTTGCCCCGCCCCAAAAATTGCCGAGCCAGCATAATAAACCATTTCATCATAATTCGGCTGCGGAAAACGTCCTGCCCCGTCCGGCAAAAGCTGGGCCGCCCGTTGTCCCCAGGCGAGGAAGAGGAGGAGGAAAAGGAGAAGGAGAGGAACGAGAAACGAGGAACGAGGAACGAGGAACGAGGAACGAGGAACGAGGAGGATTGACGATTGACGATTAGTAGTAATTAAGATGAAGGCGGAGGTGAGCCAGAGTAGGAGCATTATTAGTGGGAAAAGCGGGTTGGGGCTTTTCAGGTTATCGAAAGGGGTAGTGATGGTGGCGGCGCTGTCGAAATTTAGGTTTAGAAAGGCGGCGAAGGATTGCCAGATACGCCCCGGCAAGCCTAAAGCAATTGCCAGGCCCAGTGTACTCAGGGCCAGCAGTATCACGAAAAACCAGTAGCACCCGGCTTTAAGTCGGTCTGGCAAAGCAAAATTATCGCGCCCGGTTGGGCCTACCGGGAGAAGGGGAACTTTTAGCGCCGGGTCTTTAATCGCTTTCTACCTCTTTGGGAGCTTGCCACTTGACCTGACGCTTCCCAACATCCGAACTCGGCCATGAATAGCCGAGCTAAAAACAGGTTCATTTAGTTCTTAGCCCGGTCATTCATGGCCGGGAAATTGAACTCAAATCCAACTGTGGGTAAGAATCAGCAATTAGCAGGAGCAACCTGTCAGGGCGGACATTACGCCCACCCTACCACCTGATTTGCACTCCGATTATAACAAACCTGCTTCAGTCGGTCAAAAAACGATTCAGAAATTAAGCTATCAGCGCCTGATTAACGTTTGAGTATGCTTCTACCTTGCCAGCAACTTCTGACCAGGTATTGATCAGAATATCTTTGCCCATAAAAAGGCCGATGTGTCCGGCTTCAACCAGATATTGCTGAATCTGGTCGGGAGGCGTGCCGACATACTTTGCCATCGCAAAAACCTGTTCCGGCGGGGTCACGTGGTCACGAGTGCCGCCAATCAGGAAGAGCGGACAGGTAATCTTCTTCAAATCTACTCGTCGTCCACCCACAATCAGTTTACCCGCTATCAATTCGTTATCACGGAAAAGATGCGCCACCAACCAGAGGTAAAAATCTCCACCAATACTTTGAGTAAAATCGTACCAGTTCTTCATCTCGCGAAACCGCTCCAGTTGCACCGGGTCGTGAATCGCCTTGTACAGATTGAGGTAACGCAAAGGAGTCTGTCCGGGCTTCATTATATCAAAACCCGCTACCATCATG
>JBBQXW010000023.1:0-40297 GCA_038209275.1 Chloroflexia bacterium
GGCGATAGACAATATATTTACCGAGCGGTTTTGGCGAAGTTTAAAGTGGGAGAATGTGTATTTACGTGATTACGAAAGCCCAAAAGCGGCTAGAGCAGGCATAACTGAATACATCGAATTTTACAATGCGACCCGCTTGCATCAGTCGCTCGACTACCATATTCCGGCTCAATTCTATCGTGGCGAGGTGCGCTTGAGCAATTAAAGTTGCTGGTAGTCCTTTACCTCGTCAGGATTATTTTAAGTGTTTAGTGCAAAGCAAATAAATCACTTAAAATACCGGGTTAGTAGTGTTGAACGAATGGGTCCACCCCAATGGCAACGCTATTGTCATAAAAAGTGGTAATTATAAAGAAAGGATTATCACTTAAAAATTGGTTGCCCAAAAGTATTGACAACTGGGTCCTTTATATATTGCCAGCCGATGTTGAGTTCAAAGGCTACGAAGAGGTGGTGGTGCAAGAAGTGATCTTTCGCCCGGAAGTGATTTGCTTTAAGAAAGAGAAATTCTACTCACCTTCCCAGCGAATGACTTACCTGGCTCCTTTACCAGCCGGTTTCGAGGGTCAATTCGGGCCGGGTCTCAAAGCGTTGGTCTTGCAGCTTTACTATCAAGCCGGGCTAAGTGAGCCTAAACTTTTAGAGGTACTGACTACTTTCGGCTTCGTGCTAAGTGCCGCTCAAATCTCCGACTGGCTTATTCACACCCATCAGCCCCTGTTTGAGGCTGAAAAACAAGCCGTCTTAAAAGCTGGTCTAGCCTCTACCAGCTATCAGCATTTCGACCATACCGCCACCCGCGCTTTAGGCCAAACTCAGGCTTACCACATCTTGTGTAATCCGCTTTACACCGTTTTCACCACCCTACCCAAACGCGACCGACTGAGTGTGGTGCGGGTCTTGTTGGGCGACCGTGAACCGACTTTTTGCTATAGCGAGGAAGCCGACCGCCTCCTGGAGGAGTTAGGTTTAGCCAAAAAGTGGCGCAAAGCGCTGGCCCACTTAGTAGCGGGGCAGGCTTACACTCAAGCCGAAATTGAGCAGTGGCTGACTAGCCACTTGGCTGGCCTGGGTAGTACCGGGCGTAAATGGGTGCTAGATGCTTTAGCGATTGCGGCCTATCACACTCAAGCGGACTGGCCGATAGTGCGAACGTTGGTCTGTGATGATGCGCCGGTCTTCAATCATTTAAGCGAAGAGTTGAGCCTGTGCTGGATCCACGAAGGGCGGCACTACACTCGCTTGGAACCACGCTTGGCCTACCATCGTAAAATCCTGGTAGATTTCTTAGGGCGGTTCTGGCACTTTTACGACCAGTTGCTCACTTACATTCAACAGCCCAATGTCGAAGAAGCCCGGCGACTACGGACCCAGTTTGAGGAATTGTTTAAGGCTGGGGGCGAATATGAGGGGTTATATGCTCAAAAGGCGAAAAGCCGGGCTAAGGCGGAGCAATTGCTTTTAGTGTTGGAGCAGCCCCACCTCCCCTTGCATAACAACCCGGCAGAATTAGCGGCCAGACAGCGAGTACGAAAACCGGGTGTGAGCCTGGCGGCCGCGACCGAAGCCGGACTACGGGCCTGGGATACGCTGCAAAGTGTAGTAGCGACCTGTAAGAAGCTAGGCGTGAACGTCTACCACTACTTGCTAGACCGGGTGAGTGGCAAACAAGCCTTGCCCAGTTTAGCCAGCCTAATCGAAGAACGAGCCACTGGTTCCCCTGTCATCTCCTACTATCCGAGTGAGAAAGCCCGCCGTCACAGCCAAAAGGCGCGGGCGAAACATATCCAGCCAGGACGAGGGATAAGGCGGTTAGTCGAAGGTAAAGTAAGCAAAGAGGGCGGGTCGCTCCAGCCGATGATTAAGGAGAAACCGCCAACGGTGGCGAAGAGCGGTAAGCAATAGGGTTTAGCAGGCTTGTATTAGCGCGTCTCTTTTTTTAGCGGCCTTACCCCTATTTTTCTATATGATACCATATGCTATAAACTCAGGTTAAGGATAAAAATGGCTAAAAGTTTGCAGGAATATCAGGCCGAGGCACGGGAGTTTTTAGGCGAAAAGCTGAAACATCCCCGGCTAGGAGCGGTGCTGGGTTTGAGCGAGGAAGTCGGCGAACTGGTTAAGGAAATAATGGAACTAGAAATTTATAACACGCCGCAGTTGCCGCTGGGCGAGCAAGAAGAAGCCCGTCTTTCCGCCGAACTCGGTGATATACTCTTCAGTCTTTTTGAAGTGTGCAGTGCCTATGGCATCGAGCTTGAAAGCGCCTACGAAGCCAAATTCGCCAAAATCAAAGGCAAGCAAGCCGAGTGGTTGGCCCAACTCGGCGACAAGCTAGAACAACGGCGCAGCCAGCTAGATTAAAGATGTAAAATATTCTAATCCAGTTCTTTGACCAACTCAATCAGACGGGCTAGAGTAGTCAGGCGCTCGTCGAGCGTTTCGCCAGTAGGGTCAACCCGCAAGGAAGTAACTCCGGCTTGCTGATGGATACGCAAACGCTGGCGCACCATTTCTTCGGTGCCAATCAGGTTGGTTTTAAGCACCAGTTCATCGGGGACGAGAGCGGTGGCGGCTTCGCGCTGACCCTTGAGCCAGAGGTCTTGCACTTCCAGCGCTATTTCCTCGTATCCGGCCCGGCGATAAACCTGATTATAAAAATTATGCTCCCGCGACCCCATCGCGCCCAGCGTAAAGGCCAGACCGGGCTTGCGCGGCGCTATCAATTTTTCTATATTGTCCGAAAAGGCGATTGCGCCACCAACCACCTGTAAATCGAGGTCAGCTAGAGAGCGTCCGGCCCGCTTTGCCCCGGCAGCAATATGGTCAAAAAAGATCGAAGCGTGTTCGGGCATAAAGGAAGTACCGAGCCAGCCATCCGCCAGTTCGCCGGTCAGTTCCAGATTTTTCGGGCCAAGCGTCGCCAGATAGATTGGCAGATTCGGGCGGGGCTTGGCGATGGTTCGCAAGGCTTTACCCTCGCCGCCCGGCAACGGTAACTGGTAAATCTCACCCTGGTAGTTAAGGCGCTCTCCCTTTGAGACCAGCCGAATAATCTCTATTATTTCTTTCATGCGCTGGTGCGGGCGGGCGAAGCTGACTCCGTACCAACCTTCAATCACCTGCGGCCCGCTCACTCCCAGCCCCAGCCGAAAGCGGTCATGCGAGAGCGAGGCCAGACTCAGCGCGGTCATAGCCATCATAGTCGGGGTGCGTGCGCCAATCTGCATAATACCTGTACCAAGAATAATCGTGCTGGTTTTAGCAGCAAGATAAGCCAGAGGCGTAGCGGCATCATAACCCCACATCTCCGCCGCCCAGATGCTCTCGATGCCCAACTGTTCTACTTCCTGTACATAAGTGACTGCCTGCTCCCAATCGTCATTGTAAGGGTTCAAGCTAACCGCCAGTTTCATAATTGCCTCTTTCTCTACTGAGCATCTTCGATTGTAGCTTTTACAAGATTTTCACTTGCCGACAGGCGCAAACTCGCATAGTTTTAGCTTTTGAAATTTTTTGCAAAAATTTCAAAAGCTAAAAAAAAGCAACTAAACTTCTTCAAGCATAAGGAGTTGGGCAATCGCTTCTAATTGACGGGCGTGGTCAAGGGTATGGACGCGGGCAAAAAGCAACCATTCGCGCCAATTCATCTCACCAAATTCAGAGTGTGACCAGGTCATATCCAGGCGGACTTGTGGGTCGGCTTGCATCACCGCATTAATCAACTGGTGACGTAGCCACTGAATTGTCACCAGTAATTCCTGGCGGCTGACAGTAGGCGATGGTGCTGGAGTTTCCAGGTCGCCTACCTGGGGGTCGGGCAAGCGGCCCAGCGTAAGCACCACCATAATACTATGCACATCACGCTCGGCTAACATTCGCACATGCTCCAAGACCTGGGCGGCTGACCATTCTCCTTCGCTTGGCGGCATATGGAATTTATCGTTTGGTACAGCATTAGCCGCTTTTACCAGACTGGTATGGGCTTCTTGCAAATTTTCGACCAGTTGCGCCGGGGTGCGCTTCATGGATTGGCTCGCCAGATAACTCCTGACACGGGCTACTTCTTCTGTCCGGCTTTCCTTTTTTTCTTCGGTCATCTTTCAGTTCCTCTTTTTCTCTTTTATTCCAGCTATTTTTGAACATATTTAATAATTTCCAGACAGCGGTTTTGCTTCTGTCGGTCTGCGCTATTATAACCCAACTAGCGGCGGAATGAATAGCTACTTCTTATCATGTTAATTGATAATCGAAATTTGTAAAGCCCTGGTTAAAATGTTATATTAGACTGAATTGAGAGTTTGAGAAAAAGCTTAGTTGATTTCTGAAAGGAGCCATTAATGGCCTACGATGTAACGCTAATTCCGGGGGATGGAACTGGCCCAGAGCTGGCTGAGGCGACCCGGCGGGTGTTGGATGCTACGGGAGTCCAATTCAATTGGGAAATTAAAAACGCTGGTATCGAAGAGATGGAACGCAGCGGCGAAGTGCTGCCAAAAGATACCCTCGATTCGGTTCGCAAAAACAAGGTGGCAATCAAAGGGCCGATTACTACTCCTGTCGGCAAGGGCTTCCGCAGCGTAAACGTCGCTCTTCGTAAAGAACTCGACCTGTACGCCTGTTTGCGTCCCTGCAAAAGTTACAAGGGCGTGCGCTCGCGCTTCGAGGATATTGACCTGGTAATAGTGCGCGAAAATACCGAAGATTTGTACGCTGGTATCGAGTTCAAGCGCGGTACGCCCGAAGCCCTGGAACTGATTGAAGATATTGTCAAAATTGGCGGCGCGAGAATCCGGCCCGATGCCGGTATCAGCATCAAGCCGATTAGCGAATTTGGCTCCCGCCGGATTGTAAAATTTGCCTTTGAGTACGCCCGCGCCAACAAGCGCCGCAAAGTTACCGCCGTTCATAAAGCCAATATTATGAAGTTTTCGGACGGCCTCTATCTTGAAGTGGCCCAGGATGTTGCCAAAGAGTACCCCGACATCGAATTTAGCGATGTTATCGTAGATAATATGTGTATGCAGCTTGTCCAGAAACCCGAAGATTACGACGTGCTGGTGCTGCCCAATCTCTATGGCGATATTCTCTCCGACCTGGGTGCAGGCTTAATTGGTGGACTGGGTATGGCTCCCGGCGGCAATATTGGCGAGGGCATTGCCCTGTTCGAGCCGACGCACGGTAGCGCTCCCAAATACACTGGCATGAACAAGGTCAATCCGTTGGCGATGATTCTCTCCGGCCTGATGATGTTGCGCTATCTGGAAGAGTTCGACGCGGCAGAAAAACTCGATAAGGCTATTGCCGCCGTCATCGAAGAAGGCAATGGCGTTACCTACGATATGAAGCCTGACCGCAACGACCCCACCGCCGTTGGTACTGCCGAAGCCGCCGACGCAATCATTAACAAAATGCAGGCGATGTAATTTACGATTTACGCACCCAAAGGGTATCCGCGATTTACGATTTACGCACCCAGAGGGTACCCGCGATTTACGATTTACGATTTACGATTTACGATTTACGATTTACGATTTACGATTTACGATTTACGATTTAATGAAAGAAAGTGAGGAGCATGAGCCAGCAGTTAGAGTTGGATGGGAAGGCGGTTGATGCGGTTTTGCAGTTTGATGACCCGCAACTGCGCGAGGTCTCGGCGCTGGTAGCCGAAGCTGATTTTGATAGTGAAAAGCTGCGCGATTGGGTCGAGCGATTGAACCGTTCGCGACAGGTTTTCGGCGGCATCGGGATAGCTGCGCCGCAGATTGGCCTGTTTCAGCGACTGGTAGTAATTGATATTCCCGAATACGAACGGGTCGGCTTCGGGCAGGTTGAAGCCATCCCATTCCACACCCTGATTAACCCGGAAATTGTCTGGTTTTCGGATGATAAATTCAAGGCGGGTGAGGGTTGCCTTTCGGTCAAAGGCTATGAAGGTTTTGTGGTGCGACCACGCCGCATCGGGATAATAGCCTATACACCCGAAGGCAAGCGCATCGAATTCGAGGCCGATAGTCTGTATGCTCGTGTCTTGCAACACGAAATAGACCACCTCGACGGTATTCTTTATCCTGACCGGGTGGCGGAGTTGCGCGATATTCGCAAGATTCAAGCAGTGGAAGCCAATGACCCGGTGCTGGCCCACAATCGCTATATTCCCCGGCCGGATGTCGCTTTAAATATTATGTAGAACTTTCGCTCCCGTAGTAGCGATTGGGCAAACCGCTACTACTTTATTAATACTTCAAGCGAAGGTTCTGATTATGTAAAGCTGGGATGATTATTGGCAAAACATAAAGGAACTAGAATACGGGGCGGAGTGCTGCTTACAATTCTGGCGGGTGGTAGTTTACTGATAGCATTGGTCTGGCTGATTGTGAGCGGTAGTTTTGAGCCGACCCGCTCTACCGCTTCGGTAAATGTTGGGCGGGTTACAACTGTGACACAGTCTGCTTCCGCTCCTTCTACATCTACAATAGTTTCGCCGCTCAAATCTAGTGCTGTTGTTGCACCCCTTGCAACCCGCCTACCCGCCAATAACGCCACTGCAACGGCAAACGTGGCTGAGATTATGGCTGCCAGCAGCAGGCTTACCGCAATTGTAACCGCGCCAACGCGCATTAGCTCCATTGTGCCACCCGACTATTTGGCTGACCAGACTAAAATCGAAAGCGCTTTGAAAAATCTGCCCGGTATAAATTCCGGCGTGGTAATTTTGCCCGACGGCAGAACTATCGGTAACAAGGCCGAGTTGCAACTACCCTCCGCCAGCGTTATCAAGCTCTGGATTGCGGCAACCGCCTATCAGGAAAGTAAACCGGGCGGACGGCTGAACCTGACCGAAACCTATACCGTAAAGCAGACCGATATAGCTTCTGGCACAGGCATTTTGGGCGAGAATTTAGGCAAATTTTACACCTACGAGCAACTAATCAACACAATGCTGATTTTCAGCGACAATAGCGCCGCCAATTTGCTGATAAACAAAGTAGGCGGGCTAGACCGCATCAACGCCTTTATTCAAGCGAACGGCTATAAACAGACCATAATCCAGCGTATTTTGGGAGACGTGGGCAACGCCCGCAATAATTTTACTTCCAGCCAGGATTGCGCCATTTTTATGCGCCGCTTGCTTCAGGGCGAAATTATTGACCGGGATAGCTCCGAACGCATTCTGTCAGCACTCCGTAGCCGCCGCATTGAACCACGCGATGCCTCCCTGAATTTCTTTGGCCCAAAACTACCGTCCGGTCTAAATTATTTGCACATAAGCGGGACAGGCACGAAAATCCGTAACGAAGTCGGCTTTTTCGACCTGAAGCCCAATGTGCCAGTTATCGTGGCGTTACTCACTTCCGAAGTAAGTAGCGAAGATGGGGCAGAAGATGCCATTGCTAACGCGGTGCTAAAAATTACGCAGGCTGTGAAGGGCTGACAATTACCCACATCTGAACCCGGACGTGAACGTCCGGGCTAAAAATCGGCTGATTTATTTCTTAGCCCGGCTCTTCAGGGCCGGGTTTTGCTGACGCTCATCCCTATATTAGGGTGGTTTTGACAGTCGCGGCACAATGGGCTAAGATATGGCCCGTTATCAGATTATTTTCAAGGGCCAAACTGGTTGACCCAGTCAGGCTGAATAAGATAAACAGGAGAGCGAAGCAAGCGTAATGTCGCAAAACCGCCGAAAAAAACCAACCACTCGAACTAACCAGCGCCGCAAAGGGGCGAATCGTCCTTTTGGTGGTGGTGGCCCACCGCCCGGTAGCTACAATGATAATACCAAAGGGGGCGGGCGGGACGATGCCCCGAATCGGGCGCGGCGCTACAACTATGTTATTGCGATAATTATGCTGGTCGCGGTGGTCGTGCCGGTAGTGGTTGGCGCGTGCTTCTACCGCGATACCGGGGCCGCCCCGTATGACTGGTCGCGGGTCGAAGCGCAAACCGCTTCCCGGACGGGCCTCAGCTATGGCAATGCCCGCTTTATGCGGCGCAATAGTGCCGAAAGCGCCCCAACCGCCAGCCTACCCGCCCCCCAGACCGCCCTCGGCGAAAACCAGCTTTATGTCGGCGAGACGGGCCATTTTATCGGCAACGGCTTTTTGAGCTTCTGGCGAAGCAAAGGCGGGGCGGCCCTTTTTGGCAACCCGGTGAGCGAGGAATTTCAGCAGAACGGACGCACCGTGCAGCTTTTCGAGCGGGCGCTGTTTGAATACCACCCCGAAGCGCGCAATACTCCCGCCGAGGTGCAGCTTGGCTTTTTGGGTCGCCAGTTGGCCCAGCAACGCGGCTTGAGCCTGAGTCCTGCCCCGCAACTGCCCGCTTCTTCGGCTAACCAGGGCGTAACTTATTTCACCGAAACCAGCCATTCAATCGGTGGAGCGTTCAAAACTTTTTGGGACAAAAATAACGGGCTGTTTCTGCTGGGCTTTCCCATTACCGAAGAAACCAGCGATAACGGCAAAGCCGTCCAATATTTTGAGCGCGGGCGAATCGAAGTAGTGCCGGAAGGTCAGGCACAAAAAGTAATCACCAGTGCGGCGGGCGATTTACTGATTGAAGCGAAGGGCTGGCCTCGCCCAACCAGGCTCAATCTCGAACTAAATATAGATGAAGCCGAAATCTGGCAGGGTCGTACCCTTTCTATGAAGGTACTTAACAACAGTGACTGGAACTGGCTACCTCAAAAGCTTCAGGGCAGCGCCGGAAAAGACGCTTTGCGGTTTATTCAGGTCGGACCAACCTACAAAGCCTTCCAGACCTACGCCGTCACCACCGAGCCAAAAGCTTACCCGCTCAACATTTCATTTGAAGACCCGGCAGGACGACAACGTCTAATTAATCGCTCGATTCAAGTTGAAAAGTTCGATTTCAACTTGCAGCAGCTTTATATTCCCGACGATAAAAGCGATTTACTCGACACTGCCGCAGAAGAATCCGATAACAAAGCGCTGGCCCAGGTCTACACTACTTTCACGCCGCGGGTGCTGTGGTCAGGCAAATTTGGTTGGCCCACCACTGGCCCGATTACTACCGAATTTGGCGAACGCCGTAGTTACAATGACCGTCCCGCCGACCCGAACTATTATCATGGCGGGCTGGATATAGCGCAGGGCGAAGGCGTGCCAGTCTATGCCCCCGCCGCCGGAAAAGTAATCTATACCGGCACGCTCAAGGTACGTGGTAACGCCGTCGCGGTAGACCATGGGTTAGGCGTGGTTAGCTTTTACTATCACCTTTCGGCAATTACCAGCAAGGTGGGGCAGGAAATTAAGCCGGGCGATGTGCTGGGCCGGGTCGGAACCACAGGCCGCTCGAATGGGCCACATTTGCACTGGGAAATACGAGTCAATGGCATCCCCACCGACCCCCGCACTTTTCAAAAACTCGATATGTCCAATTAGGACAGAGGATTGAGGAACGAGGAACGAGGATGGAGGGCGGCTACAAAAGCCGTCTTTCATTGATACCAAAGAGGACCAACGCCCTCGATTTTTGATTTAGATTAAAGAAAGGCCAGACGTTGGAGACAATTCAAGTATTAGGGTTCGCGGGAAGCTTACGTCAGGCTTCGCATAATCGGGCGCTGCTGAGGGTTGCCCAGGAATTGCAGCCGGAAGGAATGAGGTTGGAAATTTTTGATTTGCTGCCTATCCCGCTCTATAACGGCGATGTAGAAACGGTGGGCGTGCCTGAGTCGGTACAAGAATTCAAGACCAAAATTAGGGCAGCAGACGCTTTACTCATTGTTACACCAGAATATAATTATTCAGTGTCTGGCGTATTGAAAAATGCACTGGATTGGGCTTCGCGCCCCCTTCGGGAGAATCCGTTCGCGGGTAAACCTTTGGCGATTATGGGGGCGGGCGGTATGATGGGAACAATTCGGGCGCAGATGCACTTGCGGCATATTTGTGTGGAGCTAAATATGTTCCCCTTGAACAAACCTGAAGTGATGATACAGCGCCCCTGCGAGAAATTTAACGCCGAGGGCAGCCTGACGGATGAACCTTCGCGCGAACGGGTTCGGGCATTGTTGCAAGAATTAGTGGTCTGGACACACAAGCTGAAGGGATAATTCAATGCGCTTTGTCGTATTGGGCGATTTACATTATGCCACCTATAGCCAGCCGGAATTTACGGCAGCGCGGGAACGGGTCTTTGGCGCGTTGTTCCGGCAGGTTGCGGCGCTAAAAGCGGATGTGGTCTTTGCGATTGGCGATACCACCAACGACGGAACAATTGCCGAACTTACTGCTCAGGACGCGCTGGCAGCACAAGCCGGAATAAAGTTAATACGAATAACAGGCAACCACGATTGCGATAGTTTAGAAAAGGCAGAAATGGCCGACTTCTTTCTGGGCGAACAATCGCCGTTAACGCAGCAGGAGCTTTACGCCAGTTTTAGCTACGGAGTGGTGCAATTTATATTGATGGATACGTCGCGGGTGAAAATGGGCGGGCTAAATTGGGGCGGCATCGTTTCAGACGAGCAACTGACCTGGTTAGCAGCCGAGGTTGAAAAGTTCAACCATGACCCGCAGCTAAAATATTTTGTCGTGTTGGGCCACCATCCGATTGAAAACACGACGCAACGCAGCGACGAAAAATGGATGAATGTCGAGAATAGCGCCGCCATACGCGAGGTGCTGGGTAAACTGGAAGGCGCGCCGGGACTCTATATTTGTGGTCACAACCATAGCAACAGCATTGCCGGGCCGGATGCGGCGGGCTGGTATTATTTACAGGCCGGTGCGCCAGTGGTTTGCGAAAGCTACCGCATTGTTACGGTGGATGAGCGAGGTATCAAAATAGAGACGGTAGATTTTGATTTAAGTGAGCCGGAGCTACGAGCCGATTTTGAAACTGCCCGCCGCAATATCGCCGATTATTTTTCGCTGCCGCCCCTGGAACAGGTTTACGGCAGCGAGACTGACCGCCAGCTTTTCATTCGACGCTAAATTTTTAGAACCTGTTTCAAAACTGGTAGGGGCTTGAAGGGGCAAGCCCGATGGGGTTCAATTCATTGAACCCCTACCAGATAATGAGACAAATTCTTAGACCAGGGCGGCCACTGGCGTAGCATTATCTAGCGCATCTTTAAGCTGATTGGATAAGGTATCAATTCGGCTAACCGTATCGGAAACTTGCGCTACGGCACTGGCGTTCTCCTGGGCTACCATGCCAACCCCTTCCATCGTGCCAATAATCTGGCGAATCGCGCTTTCCTGTTGCTGGGTCGCCAGCCGAATTTCCTCCGAAAGCGTCGCCACCTGCTCTACCGCACCTACAATTTGTACTGCGCTGGAGGCCGTTTCCTCTACCACCTGGCCTAGTTCGTTGATTACTTGCCCAGCCTGATAGCTGCGTTCTACCGCGCTAAAAGTTTTTTTGCGGGTCTCTTCGCTGGCTAATACTGCCGCCGCTACTGCCCCCTGCAATTCGCCAATTACCTGACTAACTTCGGTGGTCGCTTCGAGAGCGCGGTCAGCCAGGCTTTTTACTTCGGAAGCCACCACTGCAAAGCGCCGCCCGTTGTTGCCCGACCCGGCACTCTCTATCGCGGCGTTCAAAGCCAGCAAATGCGTTTCATCGGCTATTTCTTTAATTAAAGCTATAATTGAACTGATTTGTTTCGAGCGCCCGGTCAATGCCATTAACCGTTCTGCCAGCGCCGTAATACCGTTGCGGACATCCTCAATTGCCTCAATCGAGCTTTCCAGGGCGGCCTGTCCTCGTTCCGCCGTTTTAGTGGCTATTTCGGTGGCCTCTTTTACCTGGGCTGCTCGATAAGAGCCACCTTTCGCCGCCACGCTAACGCGATTGGTGTTGGTAGCAATCTGGCGGGCCGTTTCACCCAGTTCGGTCAAGCTGCTCGTAACCTCCATTACCGCCGCCGCCTGTTCTTGCGCGCCACTGGCCTGCTGGCGACTGGTCGAATTTAGCTCGGTTACAATCGAATTGAGGGAGAGGGTAACTTGCTTGCCGAACTGATTGGTTTGGGTCAGACGCTGGCTGGCTTCCAGCGATAGTTGAGCGCGCTGCTCCGATTCACTAAGGGCCGTCTCTAAACCTTCTACCAGCACCAATATTCCAGCAGCAAGAGTAGTAAATGCTATTGTCAGTATTGCAATCTGGACTAATGGCTCGTTAGCCTGATTTATTAGGGGAGTATACAGCTTAAAAGTTTTCTCGGCGAGGATAAGACCACCTGCGGTAAGGGTAGATATTACTGATAGAGCCAAAATAGTGCGTCTGGTTAAACCAAGCAAAGCTGCCAGAATTGTCAACCAGACATAAATCAATACTCCAGTATAGGTCGCCGAGGCTAAAAATTGATAAAAAGTCGCCACCAGAAAATTGGTTGCCACCATCAGATAAGACACAAATTCGATCCGCCTGCGATTGTCTAATTTGACATAGAAATAAACAAAAGCGTGGCTGGCTCCCCATAATACCGTTATTATGACTGTCAAAAACCAGCTACTATCTATTAGTAGTACCAGCAAAACGTCTATTGTTACACCCATTAGTGCCACGACCATAATGGTTAAACTAATTAGCCGAATAGCTTTATAACGGCGCAGCTTGAAATCGGCACTCTCGCGGAACTTTTTCCATAATTCGCGTTTTTGGGTTCGCAATAATTCTTTGTCTACTTTACTCTCTGTATTAGTTAATTTCTTGGAAAGCATAACTTTACACTATCCCCTGCCATTCTGCTAAATTAGTATTCTCTATAGTACCTCTTTATTATATTGTATCAAAACTAGATTACGTTAGAGGTTACGTTGTATATTAAAATTTTTAACCATTACCAGTTAAAGATAAAATGAAGAATACGCGGAGCAAAAACTACCAAAGCGATCACAACTGAAAAAAGTGAAGCAATCAGAACTGCGCCCGCCCCGACATCTTTCGCTACTTTCGCCAGGGGGTGATATTCCTGTGTCACCATATCCACAATCGCTTCCACGACGGTATTGAGCATTTCGAGGGCATAAATCAAAGCCATAATCGTTAGTAGCCCGACCCATTCCGCCGTGCTAACCTGAAAGAACAGGCCAAAGGCGACCACAATCAGCCCTGCCAGCAGATGAAGCCGCATGTTGCGCTGGGTACGCAATACGTAAAAAATACCCTGTAAAGCAAATCCGAAACTGCGAATTAGCGTATTACGGGGAATAGCTTTTTTAGCTTCTTCCCGTTTCTCTTTCAATTTGGACAGTTCAGTTTGATTGAGTGACCCATTGTGCTGGTCGCCCCGGTATTCTGCTATCTTTTTCACTAAAAACCTGACCTTGTTTTTTAGCCAACCGACCCGCCATCCAGGATTCGGGCGGCAGCTTCTTCTTTGGCCCGCATTACTTCGCGTTGCTCCGGCACTTCGTGGTCATAGCCGAGCAAGTGAAAAACCCCATGAATTATCAGTTCCTGGGCTTCGCGCTGAGGAGTATTAGCAAATTCATGAGCCTGGCGCTCGGCTTGCGGATAAGAAATAATAATATCGCCCAGGTAGCGCAGCCCACCCGCTTCACTTTCGGCAAACCCTGGCGGTAACTTAAATTCAAACGCTGCGCCGGAAGCTTCCTCGTCGGGGTCGTCTTCATTGCCATCTTCGTCTTCATCTTCATCTTCATCCAGGCTGTCATCTGGTGTTTCGTCCAGCAAGTCCTCGGTTTCGGCGTAGCCGTTCCAGTTTGGCGCTTCTTCTGCCGAAAAAGAAAGCACATCGGTAGTACGGTCTACCCCCCGGTATTGTCGGTTGAGGCGTTGCACTTCCTCATCATCCGAAACAGCAACGCTTACCTCAATCGGTTGACCGCCCAATCCTTCCGCCATTAGCGCCGCCCGCGCCGCTGCCGTCACTGCATCTTCATCGAGTTGGTCGGCAAAAGCCTCGCCAATATCACAGTTTATCTTAAAACTATCTTGTGTCAAGCTAAATACCTCTATCTGTAGCCTCATTTCCAAGTCCTCAGTTCGTCAAGATGAATATAGCGGATAACGTCGGCTTTGTCCATTTTAAGCAAAAGCCCATAAACACTTGAAAAAATGCTCACTTTCTGCTTAAATTAAAGCACCCTGGTTATACTTCATTCCTGCAACGTCTTCGTTCTTCTTTTGAGTGTAGGCAAAAGCCTTGAATAGAAAAGAGAAAAATGAGTACTGAGAAACCGATTGCCGAGTTTAGCGAACGGCAGCGCGCTTATCTGGCTTACCCGCATTATGCTACCCTTGCTACGATTAACCCGGATGGTACACCACAGTTAAGTACCGTCTGGTTTGGCCTCGAGAATGACCGAATTATTATAAGCGTCGAAATTGATAGTTTGAAGGCACGCAATATTATGCGCGACCCCCGTATCGCGGTAAGCGTCCCGAACGGCGGGCGCTATGTGGTGGCAAAAGGGCGGGCCGAATTTGACCAGAACCAGAACCAGGAGGAAGCCCGGGCCGAATTACTCCAACTCGGTCATCGCTATTATGGCCCAATCGAGGGCAAGAATCAGGTAGAAAGTTTCGGGCCAAAACCGCGCATGACGGTACGGCTCGTGCCAGACAAAATTACTTCGGTAGGGGTCTAGACTATATGATTTTTACTTATATTTGGGAAATTTTGACTAAAATTTTCTAAATATAAGAAATTCTTCAGATTTCGGCCTGAAGGTAAAAGTGGGTTTGGTAGTACCGGGATTTACAAAGGGACAAACGGATAATGCTAACTTCAATTGAAACCAGGTTAAGAAGGATGAAGCGGGCTAAAGCACTTTTCACCTGCCAGGGTTGTGGCTCTAACAAACTTACCGTTACCTACGCCTATACCCTGTTTGAATATTTCACCAATACGCTCTCATGCACCTGTCATCGGAGCGAAATTGGCGTGGCTGCCGAAAAACGCTACCACCGCGCTAACTCTTATATCGAAGTTGGGCCGCTCGATGACGACCATCATTGGAATTACCGCTATAAAGAACCAGTCGAGGAAGCGATTTATCAAGAAAATAGCTATACTGTTGGCTGTCCGGGCTGTTTGGAGCGGGCCAAAGATTCGCAATGGCGCACTATCAATGATGGCGCGGAGATAGATGATGCCAGCGTTGAATATTATGTCAACTGCTCAGGCTGCAACCGCGAAATTGAATTTGGCTGGTCGCACTCCAACCGGGTTGGGCGCATCTGGCCCGTCGAATGTTACGATTTTGAACCGGGCAAGTACTGGCCCGAACCGCGTTACCGCCACGCCTGGGCCAGCCGAGATTGGCTAAAAGCCCCCGTAAGTAGATTATAATTCACCACGGAGACACGAAGAAAAACCAATTTTAGAACCTCTCTAACAATTGTCATGCTGAGGTACGAAGCATCTCTGGTTGCCAAAATAAAATACTTGGGGAAGAGCCGAGACTCTTCCTGCGTCAGGGTGACAGGCCCGGCGGGAGAGGCAGTTAGAAATGATTTCGATTAGCCGTTGGCGACGGTTCGAGTAAAAAAACGTCGCCAATCGCTGAAAAATATTATTCTTGCTCGGCGGGCGCGGGATGATAGATAAGCGCAACCACTCCTGAACTAAAAGCTTCGGTCTCAACCAGTTTGCCTGGTTTCTCTTGACCAAAAACGACACTTACATAGACCCGCCTTTACCTTGGTCGCTTTAGTCTCTGGCCCTCGCACCGTCAAATTTAGCCTTGCATTGTAGCGGGTCACAACTATTTCCCAATGGCTTACCGCCGCCGAGATAAACGAGTCAGCAGATTCATTTTGAGTACGCCAAATTCTTTCGACGTAGGGCAAGTCTGATGGCCTTTCTTCAAAAATAAATTTCATACTCAGTTTCTCTTGAATTAGGCATCAATAATTTGAATCGACTCGGCTTCATTAGTTGGCCCACCAAAATTCATTGCACCGAGGCAAATCGGCGATACCATCACTCCCGTTCGTCCAAGCGAGCGGTATTCCATGTTAGCTTCTCCTCTTTGTTATACTTGGGTCTATTCGCTGGGCTAATCCTTTTACTTCCAACTCTCATCGCTAATTCCCAGCACACTCGACAGAATAAAGGATTTGAGGGAAGGATGCGATTCTATTAAACCCGAAGGGTGAGCGTCAGTTTTTTGCAGAACCCGAACGTTCACGTCCGGGTTGGCTTGACCCTGGTGCAAAAATTGACGCTCACCCAAACCCGAATATAACAGCAAGAATAAAGTGAAATATTTTTGAGTGAAAAGCAGCTAGAAATTAGTCTAAACACAGGAGGGGATGCAAAATTATGGCAGATAGCATATTATCAGAATTGTTTAGCCTGGATAATCAGGTAGCGATTGTGACGGGCGGCACGGGCGTACTGGGCGGGGCGATGGCGCGTGGGTTGGCCCGCGCCGGGGCAAAGGTGGGTATATTGGGCCGGCGGCAGGAGCAAGCCGAAGCGGTTGCTGCCGAAATAGTAGCGGCGGGCGGAGAGGCGATAGCCTTGCCCGCCGATGTGCTGGACAAAGCCCAACTTGAAGAAGCACGAAATACCATTCTGAAGCAGTGGGGGCAACTTGATATACTGGTCAATGCGGCGGGCGGCAACGTGCCTGCTGCCACGCTTTCCGAAGGCAAAACCTTTTTCGATTTACCAAAAGATGCCTTTGCCCAGGTTTTTGACCTCAATTTGCTAGGCACGCTGCTACCTTCGCAAGTGTTAGGCGCGGCTATGCTACAATCGAGCAGCGACGAGCAAAGCAAGCCCGCGCATGGCTGCATTATCAATATTTCCTCAATGGGTGCTATCCGGGTAATTAGCCGGGTGGTGGGCTATTCGGCGGCAAAGGCGGCGGTAGATAATTTCACGCGCTGGTTAGCGGTAGAACTGGCCCAAAAATACGGGGCGGGTTTGCGGGTTAACGCCATTGCGCCGGGCTTTTTTATTGGCGACCAAAACCGGGCGCTATTGCTTAATTCTGATGGTAGCCTGACCAACCGAGGCCAGGCGATTGTGGCCCATACCCCCGCCGGACGGTTTGGCGAACCAGGAGAACTCATCAGCACCTTAATCTGGCTATGCAGCCCCGGTGCCAGTTTCGTCAATGGCGTAGTCGTCCCGGTGGATGGTGGCTTCGCGATAACTAGCGGCGTGTAATATTCCTTTTTTGGTAAAATGTAGTAAAATAGGAAAAAGCCACGCGAAAGTTAGAATTTTCAGTACAAGCAAATAGGAGGAAAGCATGAACGTATTAATGGGTGTGCAGCGCGCCGTCCGCAATTTTCCCGACAGCCCGGCGATTATAGATGGCGAGGTGCGGCTGAACTGGCGCGAATTTGGCGAGCGCAACCGCAAGCTGGGAACAGGGCTGAAGAAACTGGGCCTGGGCAAAGGCGATAGCGTTTCTGTCCTGATGTTGAATGGTTTTCGCTATCTGGAAATGTATTTTGGTTTGCCCGGTGTGGGCGCGGTAGTCGTGCCGATTAACTACCGCTTTTCGCCAGCCGAAATTGCCTATGTCATTAACGATAGCCAATCGGTTGCGCTGGTAGTAGATGATGCTTTCGCGGCGGTGGTGGATAAAATCAGGCCGGATTTGAAGACGGTAAAGCATTTTATCTTCGCCGGAAAAGGCGAAATGCCCGCCGGAATGATGGCCTACGAAAGTTTACTGGAAGACGAGGCCGATTTCGAGCCAGTAGCGGCCCAGGAAGATGATATAGTCGGGCTGTTCTATACTGGCGGCACCACTGGCAATTCCAAAGGAGTAATCCTCACCCACAAAAACTTGGCCTCGAACGCGCTGCATATCGGTATTCATTTGCAATATCAGCAGCAGCATAATTATCTGCACGCCGGACCAATGTTTCACCTGGCGGACGGTGCTTCCACTTTTGCCGTGACAAATGTGGGAGCGTGCCATACTTTTGTTTCCATGTTTGATGTTGCCAAAACCCTCGAAGTTATCCAGCGCGAACGGGTCACGCACACACTGCTCGTACCGACCATGATTAACGCGGTGGTTAACTCTCCAGCCCTCAAAGACTACGATTTGTCGAGCTGGCAAATTCTGCTTTATGGCGCATCCCCCATGCCAGTCGAAGTTCTGAAAAAGGCCATGCAAGTTTTACCGTGCAAGTTGATGCAGGCTTATGGTATGACCGAAGCGTCGCCGCTCCTGACGGTATTGCCCTGGGAGGTGCATGTCAAAGGCGTAGAAGCCGTGCCGGGTACAGCCGAAGCCCGCCGCTTGATGAGCTGTGGACAGCCCTGCGTGGGGGTGGAAGTCCGTATTGTAGATGAGCAGGGCAAGCAGGTCGCGCCGGGCGAAATTGGCGAAGTAGTGGCGCGTGGCCCAAACATTATGAAGGGCTACTGGAATCTGGCGGAAGAAACCAGTTACGGCTTGCGTGGCGGCTGGCTACATACTGGCGATTTGGCTACGCTGGACGACCAGAACTTTTACTTTATCGTAGACCGCAAAAAGGACATGATTATCAGTGGCGGCGAAAATATTTATTCAGTCGAGGTAGAAAACGCAATTTACGCCCACCCTGCCGTGCTGGAAGCCGCCGTCGTGGGTGTCCCGGACGAAAAATGGGGCGAACGAGTTCACGCTATCGTCGTTCTCAAACCGGGCCAGCAAGCCACTGGCGAGGAAATTATGCAAAAATGCCGCGACCTCATCGCCGGGTACAAGCTACCTCGCTCAGTCGAATTCACCGATGTATTACCCAAGAGCGGCGCAGGCAAAATCCTCAAACGCAACCTGCGTGACAAATATTGGGAAGGCCAAACCCGACAGGTACACTAGAAACTGGGGAGTACCGAAATCAGAGGTGTGGTAGGGGCTAATTGCATACGCCCCATGCGCATCAAGCTAAGTTGAGCATTGTAACAATTGAAATAGACTAGGTGCCTTACCCCGCTTGGTGCGCTGGCAATGCCGCCTTAACATCCGCTCTAACTGCTTTAAGACCGCTTCCAAACTCGCTACACCGCCCAGTACACTCAAAAGTTGCTGGGCTTTTTGGCGAATTATCTGCGACGCTTTGATTTGGCTGTGTTCCAGACTGCCCATTCCGCTCAACAAACTTATCCACTGCTTGACTACCATTCCCAATAGCTTGGCGTACACCTCCGTCATTATCCGCCACTGCTTCTCGCTACGCCATTCATCGACTACTCCCTCGCTCTTCCAGTCTTTGAAGATTAGCTCAACTTGCCATCGCACCCATCCCAATATCATTACTTCTTCGACACTGGCCTTTTCGGGCGGCAAATTGGTTACATACATCGTCCACTCGGCTAGATACAAGCGCTCTGGACTAACTGGCTTACCTTCGCGCTGCCACTCTTTTCGCATTCGGCTCCGACGCAACGCCGCTACTCCCTTTGGCACCCGCACCGCCACCAACCGGGCCGCTAACCGCTCGTTGACCCCTAGCCCGACCGCTAAATCCAACTGGGTTAAGCTTTTACTTTCCCTATATTATACTTAGCTTGATGCGTATAGGGCGAATCGTATACGCCCTTGAGCGCTGTGCCAGGTTAAGCGGGCATATGCGATTCGCCCGACGTTAAATCCTGGCTCAATCTTTCTGCAACCTGCTATAGTATTGAAGGGCGAATGTAGTGAGCCAATACCAAATCCTCAGTCCTCAGTCCTTTTTACTGTGGGAGTAGGCAACCCAATCGCCTTCTTCGCGGCGTTCGATTAGCGCAAATCCGGCGTTAGCCAGAGCTTCTTCGACTTCGGGCGCTCGTTCGTTGATGATGCCGCTTGTAATTAGCAAACCGCCGGGTCGGAGCGAGTGCGCTAACGGTTCTGCCAGCGCCACGATAATACGAGCAATGATGTTGGCGATTACCGCATCGAGGGGCAAGGCGTTGAGCAGAGCAGGTGGCGGTTTCTGGCTGTCTTCCGAGAAAGAGTAGAAACCGCCCTCGGCTTTGCTGCCTGCCTCCACCGCCAGCGACCCGGTTTCTACCAGTACTTTGTCTTTCAGCCCGTTGCGCTCGACGTTTTCCAGCGCCGCCCGCACCGCCACCGAATCGGTATCTACTCCAACTACCTGCCGCGCATCCAGTTTGGCGGCAGCAATTGCCAGAATACCGCTACCCGTTCCTAAATCCAGTACTTTTTGATGCTCAGTCGGGTTAAGGTGGTCTTCCAATAACATCAGGCAAAGGCGGGTGGTGGGGTGTAAGCCCGTACCAAAGGCCATACCGGGGTCAATCTCGATTACTAAATCGTCGGAGGCGGGTTCGTAGGGTTGCCAGGGCGGTTTTATTACGGTGCGCCGCCCGACCCGATGTACCTGATAAAATTCCTTCCAGGCGTTCGCCCAGTCTTCCTCGTATCGCTCAGTTACTTCTAGCGGCCCGACCTGGCGCATCATCCCCAGAAAGTATAACCCTTCCCGCAACTTTTGAATCCGTTCCGATTGGCCCAGCCCGGTAGCGTCAGCGCTGACATCTTCTTCGTTCGGCCCGGTTTGGGCCGCACTTTCCGACTCTAACGGCAAATACGTCCGAATTTTGACTGGCGCGTTCGTGTCTACCAGTGCGCCGCCATCCGGCCCGGCCTGAATTGGCTCTTCAATTACCACACCCTGATTATAGCCATATCGAGCGAAAAGTTCGGTGATAGCTTCGACTGCTTCCGGCTCGGCCTCGACTACTAATTCAATCCACCGTTGCGGCTCACTTGACATAGTTTTTCTCTAAAATTCACTAATGTATTTTAGTAGTAGCGATTTGCCCAATTGGGCAAATCGCTACTATTTTAATTTGATTTTAAAATCTCCGGCTTGCGCTACTTCTACCGCGTACTCGTGTTTGTCAGGGGAAGTGCGGCGCACCACAAAACTTAACTTGTGATTGGCGATTAGCATGCCAGTTAGCCGGATTTCGCACAGCCAATCGGGGAAGTGCGGTTGCAAATCAATCTGGCGGTTGACGGCATCGGCCTTTAAGCCGAGTATAGTTGGAATAAACATAATTGCCGCGCCCGCAGTCCAGGCTTGCGGACTACAACTGACCGGGTATTCCGCCGGGCTGCTGTAATAGCGGTTGTCCTGCTGGAAGCCACAAAATAGTTCGGGCAGCCGGAAATAACGAAAGCGCTGGCTGGCAGTGAAAATCTGGCTGATGACCTGATTGGCCTCGGCTGGATAACCGCTAAGTTTTAGTCCATCGGCAATAATCGCGTTGTCGTGAGGCCAAATGCTCCCGTTGTGATAGCTCATCGGATTAAAACTTGGTTCCTCATTGCTAACGGTGCGGATGCCCCATCCAGTACTCATATCGTCGGCTACTAACCGCTTTACTACTGGCTCAATCTTGTCGTCATCCACGATGCCGCACCACAGACAATGACCCGGATTTGAACCAATCGTCGGAATTTGGATTTTATCGCGGTCAAGTGCCTGAGCAATGAAATTTTCTTCGGGCATCCAGAACTTTTCGTTAAACAGCCGTTTTAAGGTGGCGGCTTCATCATAGAGACGGCTGGCCCATTCTTTCTCGCCCTTGCGTTGCACTATCTCGGCTAAACCCTTTTTGGCGGCGTAAACATAAGCTTGCGCTTCGCACAGCGCAATCGGCGGGTCGGGGAAGCGCCCGTCGCGGAACTGAAGCGAGAGCGCATTATCTTTCCAGCCCTGGTTTTTTACGCCCCGGTCATTGTGGGAATGGTATTCGATAAAGCCGTCGCCATCTTTGTCGGCGTATTTATCAATCCATTCCAGCGCCCGCATGATATTGGGCAACAGTTCGCGGTAAAGCTGGTCGCTATTCATCCAGCGCATTGCTTCGACGAACAGCATAATAAAAAGCGGGGTGCTATCCACCGAGCCGTAATAGGGGACATGCGGCATTTCGCGCAACACCGCCATTTCGCCGCTACGTAATTCATGCAGGATTTTGCCCGGCTCTTCCTCGTTCCAGTCGTTGACTTCTTTGCCCTGATATTGGGCCAGGAAGCGCAACGTGCCGACTGCAATCTGTGGGTCAAAAGTCAGGGTTTGCAAAGCGGTGATCAGCGAATCGCGACCAAACGGTACGGCGTACCAGGGAATACCAGCTATCGGGAAAAGGCCAGTCGGCAATTCTTCCATCAAAATTCGCAAATCGTAGATGCTGCGCTGTAAAAAGCGGTCAAACACTTCATTGTCGGTCTGAATCTGGGTACACTCCCGAAACCAGCCTTCGTAAGCCAATCTCATTCTACGAGCGCCCATTTCAAAAGTAGTTGGCTGGGCGGCCTGTCCGTTACCTAGCCCCTGTGGAATAACGTGGTAGGTAATCGCGAACGGCTTGCCCGGTTCTAGTTCCAGATTAAACAGCACATCCGCCAGCGCCGGAATAACTGGCGTGGTCAGTACCGAAGTACCCTGTGGCAATTCGGAGCGCTGCTCGACCAACTGGTTAGAAGCGGGAAACATTGGCTGCTCAATCAAAACTCGCGTCGGCGGGTCATCAAAGGCAATTTCGGTGCGCCGTTCCAGTCCGTCCAACCCCAGATAGCTGAAGACTAGACGGTTGCCATCCCAGACGGGTGGACGAATTTCGCCCCGTTTGGGCCGATTGTAGCCGCGCACATCCAGCATATCGCGAAAATCACTGCCGAAGCGCAGCAACAGCGTAACCGCAACCGGGAAACTATTATAATTAAAAAACCCCACCCGCTCGTGCAAGCCGTCCTCAATAAAGCGATTGCGGCGAATACTAAGGGTGCGCGGCATCAAAGTCACATTGGTTATGGTTTCGCTGCCGGGCTGTCCGCCTCCTTTTGGCGCGCGCAGCGGAATTTGCATCATCGGGTTGGCGCTCTGAATATTGCCCATAAAGTTGAACTCGCCGGAAGAAGTAAGCAGCGCGGGCGTATAGCCACTGACCTTCATTTCAAGTACGCTCAAGTAGCGAGTATCTTTATAGTACATGCCCAGCCCTTCAACGTTGGTCTGCGGCACATCGCCGTCTTCGCTGCTGACCATAAAGACCAGGTTTTCTTTTAAAACCAGTTTATTCGACATCGAATCAACCCTTCCTGAATTAGATTAGTCTCGACTAATTTTAATCAAGTTCCTGCAAACTCTACGCCACCAAACGCGCTTTCCTATCTAAGTAGCCAATTATAGCATGTAAGTTACTGGTTATCCGATTGACAAATCCAGAGGTGCAAGGTAGGCTTATCATGCCCTTGACCCGGTAATGTTAATGGTATTAAGTTTGAGGTTTAGGATTGAGTTTGCACAGGTTTTTTGTAACGCCATCAGCTTTTAAAGATGAGAAGATGGTAGCGCTAGATGGAGAGCTGGCGCATCAGCTTGGACGGGTGCTGCGGCTTGCGCCGGGGGCTTTGGTGTTGCTGCTGGATGGGATAGGACGCGAGTATGTAGTTGAGCTGACTCAATTTCACAAGAGCGGCATGGTGGAAGGGCGAATAGTCGAGGAACGGACGGCGGAAAACGAGCCGCACACCAAAATTACGCTCTATCAGGCGCTGCTCAAGGGCGAGAAATTCGATTACGTTTTGCAAAAGGCCACCGAAGTTGGCGTTAGTGCCTTCGTACCGATGCTGACCGAACGGGTAATCGGCGGGAGCGGCACATCAAAGGTTGAGCGTTGGCGTAAAATTGTGCGCGAAGCAGCGGAACAATCGCGGCGTGGAGTTTTGCCGTCGGTGGCAGAACCTATGCTATTTTCAGAGGCGCTAAAGCTGGCGGCTAAAGAAAAGCTGGCGCTAATGGCCTGGGAAGACGAAAAAACGCTTTCGCTGCGAAAAGCTTTGCAGGATAATGAAAATCGAGCGCATAGCGCCCTCCTACAGCAAGATGCTAGGGGTAATGAAAATCAAGCGCGCAGCTCCCTCCTACAAAATGAGGCTTCGGTAGGACTGATGATTGGGCCGGAGGGCGGCTTTAGCATTGCCGAAGCGGAGCAAGCCCGCGCCGCCGGAATAAAAACAATCAGCCTCGGCCCGCGTATTCTTCGGGCGGAAACCGCCGGGCCAATCGCGGCGGCGTTGATTTTGTATGAGTTAGAGGATATGTAGGGGAAATTAGATAACTTCCAGGTTTTAACAAAACAGGAACACAGATTAGCACAGATAAACACGGATTTCTAAAAGTTAAATTTCATCTGTGTTCATCAGTGGCTATCTGTGTCCATCTGTGTTCCTGCTTTTTTTTCTGTAACCTAGTAATTGAATATCAAGATAGACAAGTTTGCCAGATAGGACTAAAATAGTAATAGCAAGTTTATTATCAGATTATGTAAAGTTAGGAGTGTGTCAAATGGCTAAGGTACAAATCAGCAAAGGTAAATTTGACCGTATCCAAAATTGTGCCAATGAACACGGCATTATTGCGGCGGCGGCGATGGATCAGCGCGGTTCGCTCAAGAAGAGTATCGAAAAGGGACGCGGCGCGGTGGTGGCCGATGAAGAATTGACCGAATTTAAGAAGCGGGTCACGAAGGTACTGACCCGCCATTCCAGTGCTATTTTGATGGATCCCGAGTACGGCTTGCCCGCCTTAGCCGAGCGCGCTCCCGGCACAGGCGTATTGCTGGCTTACGAGAAGACTGGCTACGACATAAGCGTAAAGGGTCGTTTGCCCGATTTGCTGACGATTTGGAGCGTGCGCCGCTTGCTCGAAGTCGGCGCGGACGCAATCAAGATTCTGATGTATTACAATCCGTTTGATGACGAGACGATTAACGCTGGCAAACAGGCGTTTATCGAGCGGATTGGGGCGGAATGTGAAGCACTGAACGCGCCGTTCTTCCTCGAACCACTGGCCTACGACGATAAATACGACGAGCAAGGGCTGGAATTTGCCCGTATGAAGCCGGAATATGTCACGCGCTACATGGAAGAATTTTCCAAACCGCGCTATGGTGTAGATATTTTGAAGGTCGAGATTCCGATTAACGTAGCCTTTTTGGAAGGTAGCCGGGCTTTTAAAGGTGGCGAAGCGGCTTACGACCGCAAAGCGGCCCTTGAGCATTTCCAGAGTGCCGCCGAAGCCGCCAAAAAGCCCTTTATTTACCTCAGTGCGGGCGTAGATGACCATGTGTTCCGCGAGAATCTCGAAATCGCCAACGAAGCCGGAACGCCCTACAGTGGTGTGCTGTGTGGTCGGGCCACCTGGAAAGAAGGCATCCCGGTTTTTGCCAAAGAAGGGGCGGACGCGCTGGAAGCCTGGCTACTGGATCGCGGCGTGAAAAATATTGAGGCGTTGAACGAAACCGTGAACAAAGGGGCAAAACCCTGGTACGATATGTACGGCGGCCTCGATAACATAGAAGTGGTTGGCTAAACCCATTTTCGTATTCAGGCGATAGCGGCAAACTCATCCAGCTTTGAAACTGGATGAGTTTGCCGCTATTTTGTAATAATTGCTACTCCTCATTTTCTGGCGTTTCAGCAACTTGCTAAATGCTAAAATATATAGTACAATCAACTAAGTTAGTAAAAATTGAATAGAGCAATTGGTTTTTCACAAAGTAGTAAATTAGAGGTAGTAAAGGATATTTTATGAGCAAAGGGGCAAACCGCTTGAAGGCGCTGCAAAACGAGCATAACTGGAAGAAGCACGCCGCGCCAACCGACGAGGGTTACTACAACCTTCAGACTGAAGATACTGGTAACGTTCCAGTACGTCTTTTCCTTACTCCGGCGCTACTGGCGGAGGCCGAGGATATTTTGTATCGCCAGATTATAAACGCGACTCGCTTCCCCGGCGTAAAGCTGGTCGCCATCACGCCTGATACCCATTATGGCTACGGCGTGCCAGTCGGCTCGGTGATACTGACCGACGCAGCACAGGGCGCGGTGGCGATGGGGCCAGTTGGATTTGACATCGGCTGTTTTACGGCGGATACCCTTGTGCCGCTCATAGACGGGCATTCTTACCCGATAGACGAACTGGCAGAAAAGGGCCAGGAGATAGTGGTTTATGCCCTTTCTCACGAGCGTAAAGTGGTAGTTGCTAAAGCTACCGCTAAAAAAACTCGCCTCAATGCGCCATTAGTCAAAGTGACGCTGGATAACGCAAGAGAAATTTTCTGCACGCCAGACCACGAATTTATGTTGCGCGACGGCAGCTATCGTCAGGCCCAGGATTTGACCCCCGGAATTTCCTTAATGCCTTTGTACACACGCACCGACAAGGACGGCTATACTACAGTCAGACATCCAGCTACAGGCAGTGAGCAACGGGTACATTGGATTGCGGCGCGTTGTGATTTGCTTGGCGAAATTCCTGTATTTGAGGGGCAAAAAACCATCATTCACCATAAAAACTTTACCCCTACCGACTACCGTCCAAAAAATCTGGAATTTATGGGTGATAAAGACCATATGGTTTATCACCGTTCTATCTTTGAGCGTAATACTCATTTTCAATCAGAGGTGTTTGAGGAAAAGCGCAAAAAGGCACTTGCATTTAAGGCACAAACTGAAGAAGGACGGGCCTACCTTGCCGAACGTGGCACGAAAAATATTCTCGCTTACATGGCAAATAATCCTGAGCATTTTAAGGAGGCTGTAGCTGACAACGGCAAGAGAGGCAAGCAGTATCTGCAAGCTTATAACGTAAGTTCCAAAGGCCGGGAAAAATCGTCTGAAATCGCCCATAAGGAACACACTTGCGAAACATGCGGTGATGTTGTAGTGGGGGGATTTGGTATTCATAATCACCGACGCTGGAAGCATGGATACAACCATAAAGTTATTTCGGTAGAAGCGGTTGACCGAACGGAAGATGTGTATTGCTTGACCGTGCCGGATTATGGCAACTTTGCGCTGGATGCAGGTGTATTTGTTCACAACTGCGGCATGATGAGCGCCCGTTCCGAAGTATCTTTTGAGCGGGCCAACTCGGAGAAGCGGCTGGAATTCAACCGCGAGGTAATGCAGCGCGTCGAGATGGGCGCGGGCGGCAAGAGTGTTAAACTGGCAGGGCTATCCGAGCAGGAGTTTAATAATCTGGTGCGCGGCGGGGCGGAATATTACGTCGAGAAATACGGCGCAAGTTTTGACCGCAGCCGGGCCGAGCGCCACCGCATCCCGGTTGAAGATAGCTGGCAAATTCCCTGGAGCGGCAAAGGCAAGCCGGAACGCGGTTTAAACCAACTTGGGTCGCTCGGCGGAGGGAATCATTTCATTGAGCTACAAAAATCCGAGCAGACCGGGACGCTGTTTGTGCAAGTGCATACGGGCAGCCGGGGCTTCGGGCATGGTTTGGCGACTAACTATTTTGAGCTGGCGAAGGAAGAGCGACCCGAATTAATCACTGACATTGATTTGGGGTACTTTACGCCTGAATCTGACCACTATAACGACTACTTGAACGCGGTGGCGGCGGGCGGCAATTTTGCCATTCTGAATCGGCTGATTATCTTTGAGCAGATTGCCCAGGCGTTCCGCAAAGTGTTCAAGGCCGATTTGGAACTGGTCTACGAAATCAGTCATAATCTGGTGCAAAAAGAGTGGCATCCCGATTACGGCGAGGTCTGGGTACACCGCAAGGGCGCAACCCGCGCTTTCCCGGCAGGTCATCCCGGTCTGAAGGGGACAGAGTGGGAAGAAACGGGCCACCCGGTGCTAATTCCGGGCAGCAACCGCGACTACAGTTACATCCTGCGACCATTGCCGGGCGCGGTCAAGAGCGGCTACTCGGTTAATCACGGGGCGGGTCGCCGGATGGCGCGAGGCGAAGCGGTGCGCCAGCTTTCGCAGGAAAAGGTCAACGAGCAGTACCGCGCCGCCGGGATTCTGGTGAACGTGGACGGCAAAGTCCCGATTGACGAATCGGCAGCTTGCTACAAATCGTCGGAAGAAGTGGTAGCGGCGGTGGTTAACGCAGGGCTGGCAGAGGTAGAGCATCAACTCTGGCCGCTGGCTTCGCTCAAAGGCACAGAAGGTGGCGCTGCCGCCGCCCGCCGCGACCGCAAGAACAAAGACAAAAATCGCGACCAGGAACGCGAAGCAGCCCGCCACACCAAATCGCATTACTAAATAAGAACAGCTTTTGAAAATTTTGCAAAATTTTCAAAAGCTGTTTTTATTTTGCGTTATTTCACTTGAAACCAAAACCTGTGCTTTAAGAAATGTTCCCCGCCGTAAAGGGATTGGTGGTTGGGCCAGTGGTGCTGCCTTCGCGCTTTTCGACGGTAATAGCGACCACTTTGTACTGGTTGATTGCGCCGGGCGGGGAAAGGGCGACCACGACGGGCTGACCCTGGTCGTTGCGGGCAAAGATTGCTGCGCTTTGGGGCTTGTCGTCCGCCCCAATTAGCCAGACCTGATAAGCTTTATCATCGGGCAGCGAAGCCAAATCTTGCGAAACGAGAACGGCTTGATTGGTACGGGTGTCTGCCAGTAAGCGAGCGCTGCTTTTCTGGCCCGAATTGGTTGGCTGCAACTCGGTCACTTTCAGGTTGGGTGAAGCCAGTAGCGCCGCCAGGGTGCGGGCGTTCGCTTCCTGTGAACTCAAGCGGCTGTTCGCATCCAAAAACAGATAACCAAAGACCGCCGCCGTCACGAACAGCAGCACAGCCGCCGCTGACACTACCAGCCAGCCCGAAGTAAAGCCGCTTCCCCGGCTACCGCGCCGACGGCTACGGGCATCTTCAAAATTGACCGGGGGCAGAGGTGTGGGTTCTACAACCTGCGGTGCTGCCTGTAGATTTTCTACTTGGGTTTGAATACCTGAAGCCTTAACTTTATCCCGAAAACGGTTCAAGTGTCCTTCGGGAAGCGAAAGTGGGTCGAGGCTCCAACTCAAATCGTCGGCTACGCCCTGTAATCCGGCGAGGTCGGCCCGGCAATCCGCGCAACCCGGCAAATGTTCCTCGAAAAGCTTTTTTTCTTCTTCATCGAGTATGCCCAGGGCATATCCGGCAACTAAGGCTTGTAATTCATCGTGTGACATAGTTAGCATAATTTTTCTCTAGTACTAAGAGCGGTCACATTACATGCGGCGCTCCTTGATTCCAACCATTCTGTTCGACTTTGTAACAGACTAAACACTGCTTTCAAGCTGCATATTGTTTAAAATATTTTTTAGTTTAAGTAAACCTTGCCGAATACGGCTTTTGACCGTTCCCAGGGGCTGACCAGTGTGAATAGCAATCTCATTATGAGTATAGCCACCAAAAAAGGCCAGTTCGATTAGCTTACGCTGCTCATCAGGCAACCATTCCAGGGCTTTACGAATGGTATCGCGCTTCATCTTAGACCAAACTTCTTCTTCAAGTGCGGGCGCTTTTTCTGCCAGATAATTCAACCGCTCCTGGCTTTCTTCCTGATCAAGCGAAAGCCCCTGATGACGGCGTTTACGAAGCTGGTCAATGCACTGATTGTGAACCACACTCATAAGCCAGGTGGGAAAGCGCCCGCGTGCCGGGTCGTAAGAATTGGGCTGTTTCCAGACGCGCAGAAACACTTCCTGCACCGCATCCTCGGCTGCTCCTGGGTCGTTCAGGATACGAAGGGCCAGGGCAAACGCAAGCCGACTGTATTGATTGTATAATTCTTCTACCGCATCAAAATCGCCATTTTTGATGCGCTGCAAGAGACGCTCGTCATTATTGCCTTCTCCCGTAGCACCTTCGGATTGCATTGATTATACCTGTTTTGTGTTCCACACTGATTGAGCTAATTCTAGCCCCAATCTGGTCTCATTTACTATACGCAACCGCTCGGCTTTTGGATTTACTAGCTTAAATTAGCCTGATTTCGGTCTCACTCCAAAACCGTGTAGTTAATTGTTGCAAATTCTACAAATCACCTACTTTATGTTATGATAACCTTAGATAGATATGCCGTCAAGCCAGCACGATTCCAGCTTTATGAAAAATTAATTGTAGCCTGTGTTATATACACGGCCTGAAATCGGATTATACTAAGCATTAGCAATTTAACTTGGCAATAAAATAATCTGCTACCGACGGAGCGGCTGAGGGTGAATAACAGGCGCAGGTCGGTTGTTGGCATTTACCAAATAAACAGAAGAGGAGAATAGCCTTGTACACTCAGCTAATGCAATCTGCCCGCGCCCGGTCTGCGTGCGCCTTTTTGATGCTGATTTTAACTTTCACCTTTCTTTTGGCCGCCTGTGGCGATGTGGACGACAAATCAACCAGTGTTTCCATAACCGTGCGACCACAAACCGTTATCGCCGGGGCGCAACAAAACAATAACCCCAATAGCGGTATTCCAACCGACCCCACCCGTAGCGGTACGCTAGTTGCGGGAGCAACTGCTACCCCAATACCGCCCCAGCCAACTGCTGCCAGCCAAGCGCCAACCCCAACCCCGGCGGCAGCAAACACAACCGCAGCCAGTGGCGCAACGACGGCGGCAGCCCCGGCGGGAGATGCGGCAAAAGGACTGGCCTTGTTCAATAGCAACACCTGCGGAACCTGCCATCTACAGGGGGGTAAAGTCAAGGGCATTGGCCCAGCTTTAATCAATTCGCCCCGCGACGATGCCTACATTCGCAATCAACTCAAAAATGGCAAAGGTCAAATGCCCGCCTATCCCAATTTGACCGAAGCCCAACAAACCGATATTATTGCCTACATTCGCTCAATTAAGTAATGGGTTTGTTGTTACTGAGAAATTTTGGTGGGAATTTCTCTGGTTAATAACTTTAAAATCTGTTTCAAATTTGGTAGGGGCTTGAAGGGGCAAGCCCAACTGGGTTCAAATCATTAAACCCCTACGGCATTATGAAGCAGATTGCTAGACTAGGAGAAAAGAAACTTGTACACGAGGTTAATAAAATTTGCACCGGGTCAGGCGCTTGGTGCAATATTGATTTTAAGTTTGAGTTTGATTTTTAGCGCCTGTGGCGATGTAGACCAAAAATCTACCGAGGTGTCTGCTCCGATTCGCCCTTCGCCTACCGTGACTACCGCCCAAACAACGGCAGCGGCGGCTCCGGCTACCACTGCCGCAGCCAGTGGCGCGACGACGGCGGCGGCAGGCGGCGGGGCGGCAGCAGGTGACACAGCTAAAGGATTAGCTTTGTTCAATAGCAACACCTGCGGAACCTGCCATCTACAGGGCGGTAAAGCTAAAGGTATCGGCCCGGCTTTAATCAATTCGCCCCGCGACGATGCTTACATTCGCACCCAGCTCAAAAATGGCAAAGGTCAAATGCCCGCCTACCCTAACCTGACCGAAGACCAGCAGACCGACATTATCGCCTACATCCGCTCGATTAAGTAATAAGCCTCTGGCGCGCCTATGTAGTAGAGAGCTAAACTCTCTACTACATAAGCTGGGTTAGTTTTGCTTTGTTTAAAAAGGATTGTCGCCGGATGCCGGGCATAGTATAATTGCAGGGAAAGGAGGGTCGCTTATGCGCGAAATAACCGAAAAGCCACTAATCCCGGAAGGCTATCCATCGGATAGACCTCTCCCGCCCCGCCACAACGGTAAAATCAGCTACGAAGATTTCTTTGAGTGGGCGGACGAAGATACCCACGCTGAATGGGTAGATGGAGAAATAGATATTCTTGGCCCGGTGCGTAACCGTCATCAGCAACTTGTCCTTTATTTAGCAGATATTTTGAGCCGCTTTGTTCGACTTTACGACCTGGGCGAGGTACGATTACCTATGCAAATGAAACTGGAGAAGTCGGGGCGGGAGCCGGACGTACTTTTTGTGGCTAAAACCAATTTGGCCCACCTACTTCCGACCCGGCTCACTGGCCCGGCTGATTTGGTGATTGAGGTCGTTTCGCCCGAAAAGCGTGACCGAAAACGCGATAGAGTAACGAAATTTCAGGAGTATGCCGAGGGAAAAGTTCCTGAATACTGGCTGATTGATTACACTAAAGATGAGGCCATATTTTATCAGCTAGATGAAAAAGGCCAGTATCAAGAAATCTCCCTGGATGACGCGGGCAAATATCACTCGGCAATATTACCGGGTTTCTGGCTTAAACCAGCCTGGCTATGGCGCGAAGAGTTGCCTTCGGTAGACCGAATACTCAAAGAGCTTGCCGGACAAGCTTATCTGGATTACTTCGCTCGTCAGCTTGAATGTACTATGCAAAGAACTATAAGGCTTCAGTTGAATATTTCTAGCCCTTCGCAAGCGCAAATTCTAACTAAAACCTTGCAGGATTTTACCCTTGTCTTTAACCAGGTCAGTAGCTACGGTTGGGAAAACAACGAGCGCAACGGCGTGAAATTGCACCATGCTACCTACTATCAAGTTAAGGAAGTGGTAAAATCCTTGCCTACTCAATTGATTTGTGCCGCCCGTGTCAAAGCTACCGAAGCCCTCAAAAGTGCTTTTGCACTCCTTAAGCTTTTCCCGGATAAAATTGCCCGCTTTGAAGCTAAACGGGCTAAAGCTCTGGCAAAGGGGAAACCCTTCAACCGAAGGCCGCCGCACCCGCCTAGCCAGCCCCATTCTCAACTTTGCCCTATCCGCTATGACAGGCGTAGTTATTGGGTCAATTGGGCGCGTGGCGAGGCCAGCCTTGCCACCGCTCAGGGCCGTCAGCTTATCGGCTTTAGCGTGCCGAGCTACTATCACAAATATACGGGCTATCCTACTGCCAGCGCCGATTTGATTTACAAAAAAGGTCAATTCTGGCTGCACGTAGTGGTGAATCTGCCCGACCCCAGATAGCAGATAGCGGGGAAGTTATCGGGGTTGACCTGGGTATAACCCGACCAGCCGTGATTTCTAAACGGCAATTTCTGGGTGGTCGCCACTGGAAAGAAGTTTCCACAAGAACCTTTAGGCTCAACCGAGCCTTGCAATCCAAAGGCACAAAATCGGCTAAAAAGCATCTTAGGAAGCTGAATAACCGACTGCAACGGTTTAGGCGGGATTGCGACCATGTTCTCTCTAAAAGGATTGTGCAAAGTTGCGCCCCTGGTGCAACGATTGTGATTGAGAATTTGAGCGAGATTAGAACTACTACCGAACAGCGGGGCCGGGAAAGCCGAAGACGCTTGCATAGTTGGAGCTTTGCCCAGGTGCGTAGCTTTCTTAGCTACAAAGCCCAGGGTGACTAAAATTACCTGTTTTATGCGGACAATGGCAAAGTCGGAAAAAATCGAAGGCACAGCATCCTCCTACAGCAAAAAAGTCCTGTCTTTGGTACTTGCGCCTCAGCCTAATTTTGCTTAAAATAGACGAAGTTCCTCGTGTGCATAACGCAATTTTCAATTAAATTAGCTCAGGATTAAGAGGAGAAAATGTAATGTCTACTTTTGGCTCGATGTTGAGTGCGCCAGCTTTGCCACCCATCCCTTTGAATTTACAGGTGATTGAAGGGCGCTGGCCTGAAGATATTACGGGCTATTCGTTTGTGGTTGGCCCGTCCCCAACGCCCGGCTTTCCGTTCTTCCACGCTCCCGGCATGGTGCATCGCCTGAATTTAACTCCCAATTCGGACGGGACGCTAACGTGGCAGGGCAATCATATAATGACCGAAGGGGTGCAGGTAGTGCGCCAGTTGCCGCCGGAAGTACGTCAAAATATGGGCCTAATGATGATGATTGGCCTGATTAGCAATTCGGCTAACACGGCGCTTGTGCCAATTCAGGATGGACGGATGCTGGCGACTTTTGATGTGGGCCGCCCGGTGGAAATTGACCCGTTTGGCCTGAATTATCTGACCAGCGTCGGCTATCATCACGAGTGGAAAATCTTTTTGCCGGGCGCGGTGCAGCCCGCCGTCCGCACCCCTGCTCACCCCTGCTACGACCCGTTCGAGCGACAGCTTTACACTGTGAACTATACCAGTAGCCCCAAAAACGGCACTTCGCTCACTCACAACGAACTCGATACCTGGGTAGCGCGCTGGGATGGTGAAGGTGCAGTCGAGCGCTGGCACGTGAGCGGCCCGAAATTCTCGCAATATATCCACGAAGCGGTTGCTACCCGCAATTTTGTAGCCTGGCTGGATGCGGCGGTCTTCCCTACCGAACCGGGCGAACGCTACGGCTTGCCCCGCACCCACGCTCAAAACCCCTACACCGATATTGCTATCGTTCGCAAGCGCGACATGGTTTCGGGCGTAGCCGATATTCCGGCGATGGTGGTGCGCGTGCCGCTCGAAGCGGGTCACATGATTATTGATTACGAAGATGACGGCAAGTACCTGACAATTTATCTGCCGCACGCCAACAGCACCGAACTGCCCACCGCCGTCCAGCCGAACGATATTAACTTCTTCACCAGGCAGACGGTAGACCCCGGCGCAGTCGGCATGTACACTATGCTGGACGCGACTCCTTTTGGCAAGTACCGGGTTAATGTCGAGACCGGGCAGGTCGAGAAGAGCGAACTGATAAGTGAGCCGGACGAATTGTGGGGACTATCGCTGCAAGCCCGCGATTTGCGCCCCGAAGCTATCGGCAAAAACCGCGATATTTACATGACCTATCTGGGACACGACCCGGCGACTATCACCCAAAAAATGGTCAAACTTTACGCCGACCATCCGCACCGCATCGTGCCAATTGACCAGTTGCCGGACAAAATCAAGCCGTCCTACCTGACCCATGTAGATGTCAGCACCATGACGACGGTAGAGCGCTACGGTTTTGCCCCCGGTCTGGTCAATTCGTCGCCGACCTTTATTCCTGGCTACAATAACTCGGCAGGCTATATCCTGACCCAGGTCTGGAGCGACCACGATACCCAGGTCTGGCTCTTCGATGCGTCCAAACTGGCAGCAGGGCCAATTGCAAAGTTGGCCCACCCGCATTTCCGTCTGCCTTTCACGGTGCATACCGCCTGGCTGCCCGAACTCAAGCCGCGCACCAGCAATTATCGGGTGGATTTCTCGGAAGACATTGGCGAAGATTATCGCTTGCTACCCGAATTTATCCGCCACGCCGTCGAAAACGTCCTTCAGCAAAATCTCGCCGTAGCGAAATAGAGGATTTACGATTTTAAGTGATGAGTGATGAGTAGAAATCCATTGGCGGAGCAATGTCCTACAGAAACAAGGTATTTGTAGGATGCGGTTCTGCCACATGACAGATTACTCATCACTCATCACTCATCACTCATCACTCATCACTTAAAATCGTAAATCGTAAATCGTAAATCGTAAATCGTAAATCGCGGGTACCCTTTGGGTGCGTAAATCGTATGGCTCCTCTGCTTCTGGTTACTCCGGCGTGGTTGGTCGGAGTGTTTATGTATGGATGGTTACAACTTTCCCCGGTCTGGTTGGGAGTGGGTGCGGTGGTGGGAGTAGGGCTGACGCTGTTCACCTTCTTCCATAATCGGCGCTATGCCTACTTGCCGGGGCGGGTGATTTCGGCTGCCTTGCCGCTTTGTCTGGTGGCGTTTTGCCTGGGCGGATTACGAATGGGTTGGGCCGAACCGGGGCGCGGGCTGGATAATTTGCTTTATTACGCCAACCAGGACGAAGTGAAAATAGTCGGGGTGGTTTCGGGAGAGCCGAATTATACTGAACGAAGCGGGAGCTACCGCTTGAGCGTGCGCGAAATTTATGCGCCACGCAACGCCGCTAATTCCAGGCCAGTTTCGGGCGAGGTATTTGTACGCGGCCCGGTCAGCCCACGCCGCAATCCCGGCGATTTGCTCGAACTTTCCGGCAAACTGGAAGAACCTAAAGAAATAAGCGGCGATAGCTTTCCCTATCGTGATTGGTTGGCGCGACAGGGAATTTTCGTCAGTCTGAGCTACCCGTCCAGCCGTTTAGTGGCGACCAATCAGGATTTCTTTCTGACGCGCTGGCTACTCAATATTAAAAACACGGCAGAAGAAAATATTTTGAAATTCGTGCCAGACCGCGAAGGCGGCTTGCTAGTCGGGATGTTACTGGGCGAACGAAGCGGCATTAGCCCGGAACTAGGCAAGGCTTTTCGGGATACCGGGACATCGCATATTGTAGCCATCAGTGGCTCGAATATAACGATTGCTATCGGGCTGGTGACGTTGATTTTAGGCCGATTTTTCAAAAAACGCACGACGTTCTATATCGCTCTGGGCGTAATTTTATTTTACGTGGTGCTGGTAGGGGCAAGCCCGGCGGTGGTGCGGGCCGGACTGATGGGAGCGCTGACAATTGGTGGCCTTTTACTGGGCCGCGATTACGAAGGATTGCTCGGTCTGGAAGCCAGCGCCCTGATTATGACCGCTTTTCAGCCGCGTGTACTGTGGGATATTGGTTTTGAGCTTTCTTTCGTGGCGACTTTGGGCCTGATTATAATTGCCCGGCCTTTGCAGGAATGGCGCTTTGTAAAAGAGTGGTCGCCAGTACTCAAAGAGGGCTTGCTGATTACGATTGCCGCCGAACTGATGGTGCTGCCTCTGGCAACCTTTTACTTTCACCAAATTTCGTTTGTGTCGCTGGCAACCAATCTGGCGGCAGTTCCGGCGCTGGAAGCAATAATGGCAACCGGGCTGGTAGTGCTGGCAGTTAGCGGGGTTTTCGGGGGCTGGCTACCTTTGCTGGCGAGTGGTTTTGGCTATCTGGCCTGGCTATTTTTGGCCTATCTAATCGGGGTAGTCGAATTTTTCGCGGCGCTGCCTTTTGCCTCCACCATGCTACCTGCGTTTCATCCCATCTGGCTGGTCTACTATTACGCGCTGCTTGGCCTGATAATCTGGCTATGCCGCGACCAGCAAAAACGCGGGCGGCAACTGCTGGCGTGGGCCAGCGCGTCGCCTTTGATTTATGGCGGAGTGACCGCAACAGCAGTCATGGTCTGGTTGGGCGTACTACTTTTGTAGTGATATAAATGAAGCTGGGACGGGATATAATTGCCTGGCTCAAATCACCGCAGATGGCACAGAGGAAAGTTTAACATTAAATTTAACTCCGTGTCTCCGTGTCTCCGTGGTGAATTTTTCTTTAATTTGTGTAATTACAAAACACTTTAAAAATCAACCGGGTTTAGCACTGGCATGAGCAGCTTTGAGCAAGCGATAGCCCAGCCCGCGTTCGGTGCTTAGATAAAGCGGGTGTTCAGGCTCATCTTCCAGCTTTTTGCGAAGGCGACTGATATAAGTTTTCAGATAATCGGCCTGCTCCCGGTACTCCGGCCCCCAAACTTTATCCAAAATAGTTTCAAAAGGCACAACCCGCCCGGCATTGCGGGCCAGCAAAAAGAGCAGTTTATATTCAGTTGGGGTCATTTTTATAGACTGCCCGTTTTTGGTTACTTCCCGGTTCTCAAAATTAATTGTTATATCGCCGGTAACAAAAGAAGGGGCGGCTTTGATGGGCGGCGGCATTTCGGCTCGTCGTAGTACTGCTTTGATACGGGCGAAAAGTTCCAGATGGGAAAATGGTTTGGTCAAATAATCGTCTGCGCCCAGTTCCAATCCTTTGACTTTGTCTAGCTCTTCCCCTCTGGCAGTCAGCATGAGGACAGGTACATCACTGGTCTGGCGAATTTCTTTGAGAACGCTAAAACCGTCTTTGTAGGGCATCATTACGTCCAGCAAAACGACATCGGGGTTATGCTCATCAAAAGCCTCCAACCCTTTATCGCCATTTGAAGCCGTAATAATTTCGACACCCTGCCATTGCAACTGAAAGCCTAATGTTACTGCTTCCACAATATTTGGGTCATCGTCCACTACCAGTATTTTCATTAGTTTCCTTCTTTTTAGTGCTTATTCTCGCCCAGAGCAGGCAAAGCAAAATAAAAATTACTGCCCTGACCCAGCGTGCTGGTAAGCCAGAGTCGTCCGTCGCAAAGTTCGACTATTGCTTTTGCCAGAGGCAAGCCTAGCCCCCCGCTCACCTCGCTGACATTTTCGGCAATCTGGCTTTGATAAAATTTTTCCAGGATTAAGTCTTGCTCCTCGGCGGCAATCCCAATCCCCCGGTCTTGCACGCTAAAAATAACTTCGGGTTTATCCGGGCCAGCAGATACGCTTAGTTCGATAGTTTGCCCGGCAGCACTGAATTTGCTGGCATTAGAAAGCAGGTGGCCCAACACCTGGCTAATGTGTTGATAATCCGCTCGGACATAAAACTCACCGGGTGGCAGATTCAAAATCAGCTTTTGCTGACAGGTTTCTAGCCGGGCCTGGGTTAATTCTACCGCTTTTTCGACTATTTCGCGAATTTCAAGTGGACGAAATTGAAGTTGCACCCGACCACTTTGCAAACTGGCTAATTCCAACAAATCGTTGACCAGGCGCTCCATTCGCCCGGTACTGTTTTCGATGTTACGAAGCAGACGAAACACCAGGGGGTTAACCTTATCTTCGGTCTCCTGTAAAACCAACCCGATAGCCATTTTCAAGCTGGCTAAGGGAGTGCGTAGCTGATGCGAAGCGGTAGCAATAAATTGAGTTTTCAACTGCTCTTGCTTTTTTTGTTCGGTGACATCGCGCAAAAGAATAATCGTGTAAGGCGAAGGTGAATCTTCGGTTTGTAGCGAAGATTGAGCAAAATTGGGCAAAGCATAAGGAGCAAAACTGGCGGCTACCTCGCGACACTGACCGCTTTTGGTAAATGCACAAATGCCCTGGTAAGACTCGCGCTGAACAGGAGTATCAGAATAGAGGGCGGCAAGAAAAAGCTCGTTTTGGGTCAAATCGGGGGTATTAGTAAAAAATTCCCGACAAGATTTATTGATTAATTCGCTGGCCTGCCACCCGAAAAGGCTTTCCATAGAACGATTGATGGCCTGAATGTGGTAGTTACTATCCACCACTAGCACCCCATCGTTCAAGTGTTCCAGAAAACCGAGGTCAGCAAAAACTTTTTGGTTTGTACTATACTGTGTCATTTGCCACCAACACTATTTTCCTTAAATAAAAGACCCTATTACCTGATTGAATAGAAAATTTGCATCAGGTTTATTTCTCTGCTACGTCAACTTTAATATTAATGATGTCTAGTTAAAGCGGACGTAAATAAAGGTGGAAATTTGGTAAACAAAATTTGGTCAAATTCACTCAATAGCCCTGATTATTCACCGCTGTCATGCTGAGGAACGAAGCATCTCTGGTTGCCCAAGTAAGGCGGTTTGGGTAGAGCCGAGACCCTTCCTTCGTCAGGGTGACACCCGCGCCGGGGTTGAGTAGTTACCCGGTTGATGTGCGTTCACTTTTACGCTCTTATGAAAGGTCGAGCGGCAGCTTAATGAAGAAGCTACTCCCCTGACCAACGATGCTTTCTACCCCTAATTCGCCGCCATGCAATTCAATCAAATGGCGAGCAATCGGCAAACCCAGACCGCTTCCGCTATTTTCGATAGTTTGTTCGTGCATCGCCCGGCGGTAATAACGGTCAAAAATGCGGCTTTGTTCTTCCGATGGAATACCCGGCCCGCTATCCTTGACCTGGATAAGGGCTTCGTTTCCCAATATCTGTAAGTTAAGCTCAATTACGCCGTTAGAGGGTGAATATTTATTAGCGTTGGTCAGCAAATTTACCAGGGCTTGCTCGAAACGCAGACGATCCAAACAGACCCAATATGCTTTATCAGGTCGTCGTAATCTCAATTTTTGCTGCTTTTGTTCAAAAAGCGGGGTCAGAGTATGAGAGGTAGCAGCAATAATTTCACTTAATTCGAGCCGTTCTTTTTTCAAGCGTACCCGGCCCTGCTCCAGACGGGTCAGGTCGAGTAAATCGTCAAGCAAATTGGTAAGCCGTTCGCTGTTGCGACTAATATTTGCGGCCAGTTGATGCAAAGCAGGGGGTAAATTCGGAGGCAGATTCGCTTCCAAAAGACCGGCACTCATTTTTATGGCGGTCAAGGGAGCGCGCAAATCGTGGGCGGTCATCGAAAGAAAGTCTTCTTTTTGCTGGTAAAGCCGGGCTTTTTCCAGTGCTAAGGCGGCATACCCGGCAAAAGCTTCCAGCAAGAAAATTTCTTCGGAACTAAAATTATGTACACTGGCGGCATACGCCTCAATTACACCGCTTACCCGATTATTTTGTTTAATTGGTACAACCAATAAAGCGCCGGGATATGCGCCGCTTTCGAGCGGTAAAAAGAAAGTTTGCGAAAGCTGGCTGGTATTGGCAATGTTAACACAAGCTCCTTGCTCCAAAACTTGCCCGGCAATTGAGCCAAGTAGGGGCAGGCTGCTTTCGCCATTGGCCTTCAAGCCAAGCTGGGCCTGTAAATCAAAGCGGGTGCGAGTGCTATCCAACAAATAAAGGGCCGCCGCCGGAAGCTCCAACAAACGGCAGGTGGCCTGGGTAATCTGGCTAAAAAGCTCTTCGGGGGTGGTGGATTGGTTTAGACCGCCCGCCAGTTCCGCCAGGGTTTGGGTGCGCTGGCGCGATACCTGAGCTTTGTGGTAAAGGCTGGCATTTTCGACTGCTACC